>NZ_JAWRYM010000002.1:0-428144 GCF_046534555.1 Bacillus sp. SIMBA_074
TATCAGCTGTAAATTTAGCCATAGAAAAACTGCACCTCCAATTGTTAGACTGTGTCTAACAATTGGGGTGCAGTTCACTCAGCAGGGCGCTTTCGTTCTTTTTTCAGCATATCCGAATTATTATAGAACCAAATATATCGACCGCTCGACAACTTTGATACGCCTACTCGTTATACCTCACCGGCTCATTCCGAATAATGAACAAATGAATCGGCAAGAAAACCGAAAACGTGATTGTATGAATGATCGTAAATAGTATGGAATTCGTTCCGTATCTATCCAAAATAGCATAGATAAGATAAATAGACAGTACAAGTGATACAGCTGTTGCTAATATATATAGAATTGGTACGAAATTAAAGATGAAGCATCCAACATATATGCCAAATACTTTCCACCCTGCTTCTTCTTTCAAGAAATCTGGTAATTTATCTTTCGCTAAATCACCCCATATCTTACTATTTATAAACGGAATAAAAGCAAGAACACCATCAGTTGCACCATCATTTTTCGCCATCGTATAAAGTGCAAAAGCCGTTAACAAATACGAAATAATTGCCCAAATTATTATAACAAGCATAAACGCAAAACTAAGAGCAAAGAAACCTGCTAGTACGCCTTGATCTTCCATCTTATCCTCTCCTCTCTCTTCTCAACATATTTCATTACAGTGCAAGTTATGTTTTAAAATTTAACCAAACTCTTTGTATAATAAGAAGAGAAAGATAATGAGAGAGGAGTACATACCTATGCATCCATTTGTAAAGGCATTACAAGAGCATTTTACAGCTCATCAAAATCCCGAAAAAGCAGAACCGATGGCACGTTATATGAAAAATCACTTCCCGTTTCTCGGTATTCAAACTCCTGAGAGAAGACAGTTATTGAAAGACGTAATTCAAATACATACTCTCCCAGATAAAAAGGACTTCCAAATTATCGTCCGTGAACTTTGGGACCTACCAGAACGTGAATTTCAAGCTGCCGCACTCGATATCATGCAAAAATATAAAAAACACATAAATGAAACTCACATCCCATTTTTAGAAGAACTTATTGTCACAAAATCTTGGTGGGACTCTGTCGATAGCATCGTCCCTACATTTTTAGGTGCTATCTTTTTAAAACATCCAGAATTAATTTCTGCATATATTCCAAAATGGATTGCATCAGAAAACATATGGTTACAACGTGCCGCTATTTTATTCCAGCTGAAATATAAACAAAAAATGGATGAAGAACTCCTTTTCTGGATTATCGGACAACTACATTCCTCAAAAGAATTTTTCATTCAAAAAGCAATCGGCTGGGTCCTTCGCGAATATGCAAAAACAAAACCAGATGTAGTATGGGAATACGTTCAAAACAACGAACTCGCTCCATTAAGTAAACGTGAAGCAATTAAGCATATTAAGCAAAATTACGGAATAAATAACGAAGAAATAGGCGAGACTCTATCCTAGATGGGCACGTTCCTCTATTGAGATTTAAAAAAGAACGTGTTAAAATATGTTCATTATTATTAATATAAGTAGCGATGACGGACTTATAAGTACTTGCATAAAAAGCGATTCAGGGATAGTGAAAGCCTGAAGCTGCGAGGAAACGGCAGTCTCGAGCAATACGTGATAAAGTGGATGCACATTTTGTGTATCAACTAGGGTGGAACCGCGGGCAAACGCTCGTCCCTAGGCGATTAAGCCTTGGGATGAGCGTTTTTTTATGTTTTTTAAAGCATATATTGCTCGTTTCCAAAGTACCCATCACGTCATCGCAAATACGTTAACTTTCAAAAGGAGGATTTTATTATGTATTCAATGGAACAAGTTGTAAACTTAGCGAAACATCGCGGTTTCGTTTTCCCTGGTTCTGAAATTTACGGTGGTCTTGCAAACACATGGGATTACGGTCCACTTGGAATCGAATTAAAAAATAACGTCAAAAAAGCTTGGTGGAAAAAATTCATTCAAGAATCTCCACACAACGTTGGTTTAGATGCTGCTATTTTAATGAACCCAAAAACTTGGATCGCTTCTGGTCACGTTGGTAACTTTAATGATCCAATGATTGACTGTAAAAAATGTAAAGCTCGTCACCGTGCTGACAAATTAATTGAAGATGCATTAGACGCAAAAGGTATCGAAATGGTCGTTGACGGTCTTACTTTCGACCAAATGGCTGACTTAATGAAAGAACATGAAGTAAAATGCCCAGATTGCGGTAGCCAAGAATTCACGGAAATCCGTCAGTTCAACTTAATGTTCAAAACATTCCAAGGTGTTACAGAGTCTAGCACAAACGAAATCTTCCTTCGTCCTGAAACAGCACAAGGTATTTTCGTAAACTTTAAAAACGTACAACGCTCTATGCGTAAGAAACTTCCATTTGGTATCGGCCAAATCGGTAAAAGTTTCCGTAACGAAATCACACCTGGTAACTTCACATTCCGTACACGTGAATTCGAACAAATGGAACTTGAATTCTTCTGTAAGCCTGGTGAAGATTTAGAGTGGTTCGCATTTTGGCGTGAAACTTGTAAAAACTGGTTACTTTCACTTGGTATGACTGAAGAAAGCATGCGTCTTCGTGACCACGGTGAAGACGAATTATCTCACTACAGTAACGCAACAACTGATATTGAATTCAGATTCCCATTCGGTTGGGGCGAACTATGGGGCGTTGCATCTCGTACAGACTTCGATTTAAAACGTCACATGGAACACTCTAACGAAGACTTTAACTATATCGATCCACAAACGAATGAGCGTTACGTGCCTTACTGCATCGAGCCATCTCTAGGTGCAGACCGTGTAACATTAGCATTCTTATGTGATGCATATGAAGAAGAGCAATTAGAAAACGATTCTCGTACAGTTCTTCGTTTCCACCCTGCTTTAGCACCATATAAAGCAGCTATCTTACCATTATCTAAAAAGCTATCTGAAGGTGCTACTGAAGTATTCGCAGAACTAGCTAAAGACTTCATGGTAGACTTTGATGAAACTGGTTCTATCGGTAAACGTTACCGTCGTCAAGACGAAATCGGTACTCCATTCTGTATCACATACGACTTCGACTCTGTTGAAGACAAAGCTGTTACAGTACGTGACCGTGACACAATGGAACAAGTTCGTATGCCAATTAGCGAACTAAAAGGTTTCTTAGAGAAAAAAATCCAGTTCTAATTATAAAGTGAAACTTTAATCAGTGGGGGTTTTGTTCATCCCCCACTGATTATTAGTTGAACCAATCGGGCGTTTACGGGCAGTTGATCTCCCACCTAACTTCTTTGCTCCACCTGAATTTTGAGGTGGGAGTTTTACTGCCCGTTAATGCGGGATAAAAAAGAGGCAGCTCATAAGAGCTGCCTCTTTTCTATTTTTCACGTTTTTCTTTAATTGCTACTGTACATCTTGATATGCATAGTAAATCATCATTTTCATCAATGATGCGAATATCCCAAACCATTGTCGATTGTCCTCTATGTATCGGTGTTCCAATTGCTGTTACAATTCCATCTTGCTTTGAGCGAATATGATTTGCATTAATTTCTAATCCGAAACAAATACATTTTTCTTGATCAATTAAATTGTATGAACCAACACTTGCCACAGTTTCTGCTAATGCAACAGATGCACCGCCATGTAAAAATCCAAACGGCTGATGCGTACGTTCATCAACAGGCATTGTAGCAACTACTTTATCCTCTGTCATTTCTAACAACTCAATTCCAAGCGAATCCATTAAAGTTTTTGACATATCGTTTTCAACCTCTCTCACTTTAGATCAAATGTATAATTTTACCTGTTTAATTTCAAACTACCTATAACACTTATATAAGGAGGTTTCACCTAAATGAAACAGAAATTTTGTATACTATTGCTTATGTTCTCCTTGCTGACTATTGTACCAAATTGTGCAATAGCAGCCAAAGCATCCAACCTGACAATCAATGTTAAGACTGTAACGCAAAAAGGTAAGAAACCTTATATAGAATATCAAATTAATAGGCCTTCCTTTCACAACTTTTCTGATTCAAAATTTCAAAATAAGCTGAATTCCTATTACAAAAACTCTACTACTAAATTTAAAAGTAAATTAGAAAAAGAAGCGAAGAAATATTATGAAGAAACAGAAGGATCTAGCACACCTTTTCATCCATACGTTGCAAATGTTGACTATAAAGTAGCTTTAAACAAATCACCTTTCCTAAGTCTATATGTGAATTACTATCAATATACAGGCGGAGCGCACGGACTGTATACGTGGAAGGCAAATACATTTGATTTAAACGAAAAAAAATTATTACACTTAGACGATTTATTTCAACAAGAGGATAAATATAAAGAAATAATTCGCACAGAGATTGTAAGACAAATTAAACAAAATGAAAGCATTTATTTTCCTGATGCAGTCGAAAAAGTAACGAGCACTAAAAAGTTTCACTACTTTTTAGAACCGGATAATCTTGTAATTTATTTCTCTTTATATGAAATTGCTCCTTATTCAAGCGGAATTCCGCAGTTTCGTATTCCATACACATTGCTTAGAGACTATTTAAAGCCTTCTTATCAAAATATTTTGATTGACAACAAGTAAATATTTTCGCTACGATAATGTTAACCTAAACACAACTGGAGGTTAACATTATGAAGAAGCTTCATGTTTTAGATTTAGCATTAGCTGCCATGTTCGTCGCTCTTATGGCTATTGGTGCAAATATTGTATCGTGGGCACCATTCTTACAAATAGCTGGCATTCCATTATCTATGCAACCATTTTTCGCAATTTTAGGAGGTCTTCTTCTTGGGAGTAGACTTGGGGCATTATCAATGACTGTTTACATGCTTGTTGGAGTAGCAGGTGCGCCAATCTTCGCTAACTTCAAAGCTGGATTTGGAGCACTTTTAGATCCTACTGGTGGTTTTATTATCGCATTTATTATCGTTGCTTACGTATCAGGAAAACTAGTAGAACAAAAAGAACGACCAACATTCAGCACCTTTGCAATTGCTTCTTTCGTCGGAATCATTTTAACGTATATTATCGGTACTACTTATATGTACGGGGCAGTCAATATTTTCATGGGTGGTAATATGAGTTATAAAGCTGCCTGGATGATTATGATGTGGTTCGCAGTAAAGGATATTGCGTTTACAATTATCGGCGCTATTATCGCACCTCGCATATACTATGCTGTACGTCGTTCCGCTTATCAGCATTCTCATTCGACGATTTCATAATAAACAAGGAGCTGTTCCTATAGGAACAGCTCCTTGTTTATTATATTAAGACTCTTGCTTCATTTGCTCTTCTAAAACTTTCTTCATCATTACTAGCATATCATCACGTAATTCTGGGTGCTGCAATGCCATTTCAATTGTCGTTTGAACGAATCCTAATTTTTCACCAACGTCATAACGCTTTCCTTCAAAATCATATGCAAATACACGTTGAATTTCATTTAAGCTTTGAATTGCATCCGTTAACTGAATTTCGCCACCCGCTCCAACTTGTTGCTGTTCCAAGAACATAAAGATTTCAGGAGTTAAAATGTAACGTCCCATAATCGCTAAGTTGGAAGGCGCAGTACCTTGCGCTGGTTTTTCAACGAATTTACGAACTTGATAACGACGTCCCTCTTGCTCTAACGGATCAATAATTCCGTAGCGATGTGTTTCTGCTTCAGGAACAGTTTGTACACCAATAACAGAAGAAAGTGTTTTGTCATACTCGTCCATTAATTGACGTAAACATGGTTTTTCAGCTTGAACGATATCATCGCCTAATAATACTGCAAACGGCTCATCACCAATGAATTTACGTGCGCACCAAACAGCATGTCCTAATCCTTTTGGTTCTTTTTGTCGAATGTAATGGATATCTACCATTTTAGAAGAAGCTTGTACTTTTTCAAGTAACTCATACTTTTTCTTCTCTAATAAGTTTTGCTCTAATTCAAATGCGTTATCAAAATGATCTTCGATAGAGCGCTTTCCTTTACCAGTAACGATAATAATATCTTCGATGCCTGATTTTACTGCTTCTTCTACGATGTATTGAATCGTTGGTTTATCTACAATTGGAAGCATTTCTTTTGGCATTGCTTTCGTTGCTGGTAAAAAGCGTGTTCCTAATCCCGCTGCCGGGATAATTGCTTTTCTCACTTTTTTCATGACAAATACCCTCGCTTTTCATTCTAATTCTCTTAGTAAAGTGTAAATTTATAACACTCGCTCGTAATAATCCTCTACATCAAACAAAACTACAAGAAAAGAGGAGGCCGTTCTCCGTTCTCCTCTTTTCCTATCAGTAGCATTCTATTCTATTATAAACGATTCATAATATCTTCTTTAATAGTAAGTAACTTTTGTTCGCTATTTTGTAAGGAATCATCTTGTACACCAAAGTAGAATTTAATTTTCGGCTCTGTTCCAGATGGACGTAAGCAGAACCAAGAACCATCTTCTAATTGATATTTTAACACATTTGATTTCGGTAAGTGAATCTCTTCCTTATTTCCATCTTGTAACGTTGTAATGATGCTTTCTTTATAATCCTCAACTGCAACGACTGTTAAACCAGCTACTTCTTTCGGAGGATTCTCACGGAATGTTGCCATCATCTTTTGAATCTGTTCGGCACCATCTTTTCCTTTTAACGTTAACGATACAAGGTCCTCACGGAAGAACCCATACTTCTTAAATACTTCTAGCAGACCATCGTATAACGTTTTACCTTGTGATTTGTAGTATGCAGCTACTTCACATGCAAATAGGACGGATTGCACCGCATCTTTATCACGGCAGAATGGACGGATTAAATAACCGTAGCTTTCCTCATAACCGAATTGGAATTCATATTGTCCGCTTTCTTCATACTGTTTAATTTTTTCACCGATAAATTTAAATCCAGTTAACGTATCAACTGTATCTAAACCGTATGCTTTTGCGATTGTACGGCCAATTTCAGACGTTACGATTGTTTTTAAAACAACACCGTTTTCTGGAAGCGTTCCGTTTTCCTTCTTTTGTGATAATAAGTAATCAAGCATTAACGCACCTGTTTGGTTACCAGTTAATACTTGGAACTCACCATCGTGATTGCGAACTGCTACACCTAGACGGTCTGCATCAGGATCTGTTGCGATTAGCACGTCTGCGCCTACTTTTTCACCGTCGCGAATTGCATACTCAAACGCTGCATGCTCTTCTGGGTTTGGTGATTTTACTGTAGAGAAATTTGGATCTGGTAACTCTTGCTCTTTTACAGCTGTTACATCTGTAAATCCAACTTCTTCTAAACCACGGCGTACCGAAATATTTGATGTTCCATGCAATGGTGTAAAGACGATTTTTAAATCTTTTCCTACTTCTTTCACCATCTCTTTATTAATAATGACATTGTTCAATTCTGCTGCATACGCATCATCTACTTCTTGTCCAATTATATGTAATAAACCGTCAGCTTTTAATTGCTCAACATCAGCAACTTCAACTGTTAATTCATTCTCTACTGCATTTACGTAGCTAATTAACTCATCAGCTTCCTTTGGAGGCAACTGGCCACCATCTTCACCATATACTTTATAACCGTTATATTCGGGCGGATTATGGCTTGCCGTAAGAACGATTCCACTTGCTGTATGTAAATGACGAACTGCGAAAGAAAGCACTGGTGTTGGACGTAAGCTTTCAAATACATATGTTGTAATACCGTGTGCACCAAGAGTAGCAGCTACTTCCATTGCGAATTCAGGTGATTTATGACGAGAATCATACGCGACAACAACACCGCGTTTTTTCGCTTCTTCACCTAATTTTTCAATAAACATAGCTAATCCTTTTGTTGCTTTACGAACTGTATATACATTTAAACGGTTCGTACCAGCACCAAGTTCACCACGCATACCACCTGTACCGAACTCTAGATTTTTATAAAAGCTATCCTCGACTTTCTTCTCATCTTGCTTCATGTTTTCTAGCTGTTCTTTTAATTCTGCGTCTAATTCTGCATATGAAAGCCAGCGACTAAATTCTTGTTTCCAATTCATACTTCCATCTCCTCTCGCCTGTCGTACCTTCATTATATGAAAAAAACAACCTGAATCTCAATATTTTTTAAAATCTAGCAGGATTTTACTATAAATATTTGTATACACTATGGTTAAATACTCCACCAAAGGGAATGAGGATTATGCAAGAATGGGGCTTGTCAGAAGAGCTCAAAATAAAAACAAAGCAGATGATTGAAATTGCTGAAAAAGAATTATCAAACATGAAGCATGCAATCGATAAAGAAGATGAATGTATTCTATGTAAAATGGAAGATATTCATCATATGTTAACAAATGTACAGACGTTAGCAGCTACATATTATATTCAAGCATATTTATCACCTTATACGGAAAGTTCACATTTCATCACTACAGCTGTCCAACATTTAAGCGCTCGAAAACACGGTGCTCTTATTATTGTGGAACGAAGTGACGCTCTTGATTCTTTCATTCAAACTGGAACGACATTAAACGCACACTTAACCGCGCCACTACTTGAATCGATTTTTTATCCAGGGAACCCTCTTCATGACGGAGCCGTTCTCATTAAAAATAATCATATTGTCTCAGCAGCTAATATTCTTCCATTAACAAAAAGCATGGAAATCAATCCTGAGCTAGGAACACGTCATAGGGCTGCAATTGGCTTATCCGAGAAAATTGATGCACTTATATTAGTTGTCTCTGAGGAAACAGGGCGTACTTCATTCGCTTTAGGTGGGACGTTATATACGATTTCTTTATAGGACGAATCTTTAGCTATGTAGCACTTTTTGGAACTGTAAAATAGTAAATGAAATTATATTAACCGTAACTCCAAATATATCGACTTACCGACAAAAACTTACAATAGTCATACCATATCAATAAGAAAAGGCTATCCCAAAAATTTGAGACAGCCTTTTCTTCAAAAATTATTCTTCTCCGAAACGTTCAACAAGTGTTGCAAGTGTACGCACCATTGCACCTGTTGCTCCAGATGGTCCTAAATCATGTGCTCCTGATGTTTCAGATGTTCCAGCGATATCTAAGTGTACCCATGGTGTTTCTTCTGCAAATTCACCAAGGAATGTCCCAGCCATAACCGCATGTCCTTCACGGCCTGGTGAGTTATTTAAATCAGCAAATTTACTGTTCTTGACACGTTCTTTATCACGTTCAAAAATCGGCAATTGCCAAATTGGCTCATCCGTTTCCATAGAAGCCTCTAACACTTGTTCAAACAATTCTTCATTATTTGTCATCGCGCCTGTTGTATGATTTCCAAGTGCAACAATTACACCGCCTGTTAATGTTGCAACATCAACTAAGTAATTTGCGCCAAGTTTCTTCGCATACGTAATACCGTCAGCTAACGCTAGGCGACCTTCTGCATCTGTATTTAATACTTCAATTGTTTTTCCGCTCATAGATGTAATAACATCATCTGGCTTAAATGCTGTACCACTTACAACGTTGTCAGTTGATGGAATAACAGCAATTACATTTTGCTCTGGGCGAAGTTCACCGATGATCTCCATCGCGCCAAGAACAGCTGCAGCTCCGCCCATATCACCTTTCATACCAACCATGCCTTCACGTGGTTTTAAAGAATAACCGCCTGTATCATATGTAATCCCTTTTCCAACAAATCCAATTACATCTTTCCACTCTTCTTTTCCTTTATAAATAAGAGCGATCATTTTTGGCGGTTCAGTAGATCCTTGGTTTACTGCAAGTAATGCACCCATACCAAGCTCTTCCATCTCTTCTTTCTCAAGAACCTTATAATCCATATCGTATTTTTCTGCTAATTCAACTGCATACTCAGCAAGCTTTGTCGCTGTTAATACGTTTGGCGGCATATTTACAAGCGTACGAGCTGAATTCGTTGCACGTCCATGTACGTATCCTACCGTTAATGCTGCTTCAATTTCTTGTGCATCTTCTGCTGTAATAGCCGTAAACTTCTCTAATTCTACACGATCCTTTTTATCTGCTTTATACGTTTGTAATTCATATGTACCAAGACCTTGTACTTCTGCCGCAATATGAGCTACATCAATCGCATCTAATTTATCTGTCACGAAAGAATCAAGTAAGATTGCTGCATCTTGCACTTTTGCTGCTTGTAACGCTTTAAACGCCTTACCAAGAGCCGCACGTAACGTTTCTGTTGTATATGACTCTTTCTTACCTAAACCAACAAAATAATAACGTTTAACATTTGTTTTTCCTAAGCTATGTACTTTTGAAATGGCTTTCTTCTTAGTTGAAAGTTCTTTTTCTTCTAATAAAACTTGTAATTGTCCTTCAAACGCTTTATCCAGCTCTTGTACAAAGCTACTCTTTTTATCTTCTTCAAATAAGGCAACAATTACCGCTTCATGACTTACTAATTCTTTTTGTACTTGAAACATGTTCAGACCCCCTAAATTTCTCTACGTCCATTATAACTTTATTTTCGATAAAATGCGACAATTCTAAATTCTGTTATTTCATATAAAGTGAAACTTTAATTAACAGGGGTTTTGTTCATCCCCCACTGATTATCAGCCCGCACCAATCGGGCGTTTACGCGCAGCAGGGCTCCCACCTACCTTCTTTGCTCCAGCTGAATTTTGAGGTGGGGGGTTTACCGGCCGCAAATAGCAGGATAAAGATGCTATCTCCAATATCTTCTATGGTGAAATAAGACAAGAAAAAAGTCTAGCGTTACTACCACTAGACTATCTTTGTTTTAAATATTGTCCACGAAACACTTGCATCGTTTCGTCTTGATTTAACATCGTTAACTCTTCTTCCGAAAACTTGCCATTTCCTATTTTCACTATATACACATTTACTTTTTTCTTACCCCATTGGCTATAAACATCTTTCACCGTATCATAATATAAATCGAGACGATTTCCTTTTATAGCACCGCCCTTATCAGCTACAACACCATATCCGTAACCTGGCACGAATAGAATTGTCCCAAGCGGGAATACGCGTAAATCGGCAGCGATTGTGGAATATAAATCCCTTTTTGCTTTAACACCTGAATATGTAATGCCATACTCTGGATGCCCCGGCCTCTTTCCAGTCGACTCTATACCTGATGTATAACCAGTTGCAGTCATTTCTATAACACGATATTTAGACCAGTCATTTGCCTGCTCTAAAGCATTTATCACTTCTTTACTCGGAGCAACTTTTTTCTCAATTTCTGCTGCATGTACTTCTTTTACACTTGTTCCTTCATATGATTTTATAATCTCTAATAAAGAAACTCCTGTGAAAGCCTGCCATGTTACGCATAATGCGAATGCAAGTAAACAAGTCATCATAATGCGAATACAATATCGTTTTAACATTTTTATATTCCACACTCCTTCATCGTTAATCATTCCCTATAAGATGAAGGAATATGCAAAAAAATAATCTCCAAATTGATTGGAGATTAAAACATTTGATATCCACTTTTCCGAAGTTTTTTAATTATAATTCCTGCTAAAGCAGCACCTACTAATCCAGTAGATAGAATAAACACATCTGCGTGTCCTAAATGCGATACACTTGTCCCAAATGAAGAAAATGTTTCTTTTGGCTTTGAAAAGTAGTCCCATACACTCGCTTTATTAATAATAAGCATACAAATAATCGGATATACAATAACCATTACCCACGTAGCTCGCAAAATCATGTTGAGTAAAAATCCAATTCCAAAAAATAAAATAAAGAACAACATCATTGAAATAAGTAGTACCGGTATACTCACTTCTTCTCCCTCTCCTTCGCATACGCCGTAAACACATGATAAGCCGTATAACCAAATTGCTCTCCTGGATTTAATGTTTTGTCCATTTCAAAATGCGACTCTGCTCTTCCTTCTAATAAATATTTGATGAGTACAGAAGTATTTTGATCATCTGCAATATTTTCTGGATGTAAAAAAGCTACTTCCGACAATTCTTTCTCCTGTACGATAACGTCTTCTCCCTCTGGCTCTAGAAGAAAAATAATCATATTATCACTAATTTCATTATGAATAACACCTGAGCGAATACCAATAATCCCCTTTACATGAGCAACAATGCCTGTCTCTTCCAAAATTTCACGTTTCACAGCTTCATCAACAGTCTCGCCTTCATTAACAAAACCAGCAGGTAAAGACCATTGCCCTTTCAATCCACCGTATTTTTTCTTAACGAATAGCCATCTCCCATCTTCTGTAGCTACTAAGCCACTGACAGCTAACCACACTTTCCCTCGCTTCCCCATGATATAACCTCCTCCATCAAAACGAACAGAATATTCTTTCTTTTTTATATATTATACTATATTTTCAATACGAAAAAAGCAGAAACAGCTCATAGCCGTTTCTGCTTTTTCTACTATATATTAAAAGAACTTCAATTTACCTTTTTTAAGAACTAATAAAGGTCCGCCTAGTAAGAATAAGTAACGGTTGTCGATTACTTTCTTCATGAATGAAGCTTTCCAACCTGTTAACTTTTTACCCATAACAACGCCCATTGCATCGTCATGACCTAATGAACATACAGATCCTTTATTATCAAATGCGAACTTTTTCATTTCACCTTTGCCGCGAACTAACACAGTTAAATTGTGTGCAATATTATAACCTTCTTGAATTGCAATCTGTGCTGTTGGTGGGTATGGACGGTTAATTTCTTCGTTGATGATTAACGCTGCATCGCCAACCATGAATACATCTTCATGACCCGGAGCGTGCATGTACTCATCCACTTTAATACGTCCGCGCATTGCTTCAAATCCAGACTCTTCCACAATACCATTACCACGAACACCTGCAGCCCAAACTACAGTTTCAGATTTAAGAAGTTCAGCATCATCACCGTTGGCAACGATAATACCTTCTTCAGTTGCTTCCTTAATTGCTGTACCGATGCGGAATTCTACACCTTTTTTCTCAAGTTGTTTTACAGCGTACTCTACTAATGCTGGATCGAAACCAGGAAGTGCTGTTGGAGCAGCTTCTACACAGATGATACGTGCTTTTTCACGTGGAACATCGTACTCTTTGCAAAGTTCAGGAATACGGTTTGCAAGCTCACCTACGTACTCGATACCAGTAAATCCAGCGCCACCAACAACGATTGTTACTAACTCATCACGTTTTTCAGTCGCATATTGAGCGAATTTTTCTTCCATATGCTCACGAATTTGACGAGTTGCATTAATGTTAGTGATTGAGAATGCATGCTCTTTTAATCCTTTAATTCCGAACGTTTCTGATTCGAAACCAAGACCGATTACTAAGTAATCATACTCTAATTCACCATCTTTTAAGATAATACGTTTTTCAGCAGCTTTAATCTCTACTACTGTATCTTGTACAAAGTTCACTTTATTTGTATCGATAACGTCTTGAATATCTAGACAGATTTTATCATCTTGTAATGTACCAGCTGCACTCTCATGTAACCAAGTTGCTTGGTAGTGATAGCTGTTGTTGTTTACTAACGTAATTTCAGCTTCACTTACAGATAATGTTTTTTGCAGACGAACAGTCGTAATCATCCCGCCATAACCTGCACCTAAAACTACGATTTTTGGAGTCTTCACTAAATCACAACCCTTTTCTTTATATAATAGTAATAAAAAATAATACCAAGTACTAAAAACTCTATTTGTCAAGAATGTGGAATTTATCACATTCTATATCATAACAAAACGCAGTCAAAAAATCGTACGAAATTTGTCATAGAAATTTAACATAATACTTCCCTATATTAGTCGGTTTCATTCCATAATTCAAGCACCTAGAGAATTATCAATATTTTAAAATAACATAGCGTTTTCAAGGGTTTTTCATCCTTTTTTTCATGTATTTTCCTTCCGCTATATTTTATACAATTCTAAAACATCTATGCGCAAACTTACTTATTATTCAGTCGTTTTCAGAAGTATTACTAACTGAAATATGCTATCATTTATTTGAAAGTGTCATCATTTGCAGGATTTTCATGTACATATGAACAATATATGAAATCAATATTAAAATTCCATCATCTATAGGGGGAATGAAAATGACAGAAAATCAAAAAGTTTACGACATAACGATTATTGGTGGTGGCCCAACAGGACTATTCACCGCATTTTATGGCGGAATGAGACAAGCAAGTGTAAAAATTATTGAAAGCTTACCTCAACTTGGAGGGCAATTATCCGCACTATATCCCGAAAAATATATTTATGATGTAGCTGGATTCCCAAAAGTGCGCGCACAAGAGTTAGTTGATAACTTAAAAGAACAAATGAAAAGGTTCGATCCAACTGTTTGCTTAGAGGAAGCTGTTGATACGCTTGAAAAACAAGCTGACGGTATATTTAAACTTGTTACAAATAAACAAACTCACTACTCTAAATCTGTCATTATTACTGCTGGTAATGGTGCTTTCCAACCACGCCGCTTAGAATTAGAAGGCACAGCAAAATACGAAAAGAAAAACTTACATTATTTCGTTGATGATATGAATAAATTTGCTGAAAAACGCGTCGTTGTATTCGGCGGCGGTGACTCAGCAGTAGATTGGACAATGATGTTAGAACCGATTGCGGACAAAGTTACAATTGCTCATCGCCGCGACAAATTCCGTGCACATGAACATAGCGTAGAAAGCTTAATGAATTCCCGTGCAGAAGTAAGCACACCTTACGTTCCAGTTGAACTTATCGGTGATGATACTATTGAACAAGTTGTTCTTCAGCACGTAAAAACAGAAGAAAAAATTATCATCGATGTTGATGACGTAATCGTAAACTACGGCTTCGTTTCTTCACTTGGTCCAATTAAAAATTGGGGCTTAGATATTCAAAAAAACAGCATCCTCGTGAACTCAAAAATGGAAACAAATATTCCTGGCATTTACGCTGCTGGTGACATTTGTACATATGAAGGAAAAGTAAAACTCATTGCTTGCGGCTTTGGTGAAGCACCGACAGCAGTAAACAATGCAAAAGCTTACTTCGATCCAAACGCAAAACTTCAACCAATGCATAGCTCAAGTATGTTTTAATATAGAAATGAAAAGAGCTCCTTTTACATGAAAGGAGTTCTTTTGTTATAAAAATCCCTAATCCAAATTACCTCTCTTTCTTCACAGCTATGTACTTTAGAAAAAAATACCACATACTCCTAAAATATGTTACAATAAAACAGAACGTATGTTTCATCCAATGGAGGGGAATTTTATAATGAAAGAACCTATTATCATTAAGAAAGAAGCTTTCCAAGCAATCGGCGTTTCTATTACGACGACAAATGAAAAAGAGGCATCTACTGAAGGAAAAATCCCACAACTTTGGAACCAATACTTCCAAGAACAAATCATGCATCACATCCCAAATCAACAAACAAAAGAAACATTCGCTTTCTACTCAAACTATGAATCAGATGAAACTGGTACATATCAATTTACTATTGGCATGCCTGTTTCTTCATTAGAAGACGTTCCTGAAAATATGACAGCCTTAACAATACCTGCCGCAACGTATGCGGTATTTACAACGAGAAAAGGTCCTGTGTCTGAAGTCATTTGTGAAACTTGGGAATATATTTGGCAATGGTCGAAAGAAAACAAACGTGCTTTTACAACAGACTTTGAGCTTTATGACGAAAATGCAGTAGATCCAAATAACGTACAAGTGGATATTTATATTGCTTTAGCGTGAATGACAAAAAAGAAGATACCCTTTGGTATCTTCTTTTTTGTCGTTAAATAGCCACTGTGCAAATTCATTATTATTGTCTACAATGAGAAAGTGCAGTATAGAAATATTAGAAACTGTATAAAGTGAAACTATACTCAGTGGGGGTTTACGGGCAGTTGGTCTCCCGCCTAACTTCTTTGCCCTAGCCCAATTTTGAGGTGGGAGTTTTACTGCCCGCAAATAGCGGGATAAAACGATTGTTAATAAGTTTTTTAGTCTAAATTTGGTACATAGAAAGGAAGCAATATGGAGGAACTACAACAAAATAAATCTGCTTTAGAAGGAAGCGGAAAACCGTTATTAAAAAATACGAACTTCCTTTTTCTTTGGGCAGCTACTCTCTTTTCAAGTTTTGCTTTAGCCTTTTTTACTTTTTCACAAACATGGTACATAGCAAAAACATTAAACCTTGAGGCTTCACTCGGTATTGTTTTCGTGGCTCTTAGTGTTCCAAGACTCATCTTTATGATTATCGGCGGAGCATTAGCTGATAAATTCCCGAAAAAAAATATTATGTTTTACTCTAATATTATTCGCGCTATTCTTGTCGCAACCATTCTCACCTGGTTCATCGTCGGTGATGTAACACTATATACATTTGCTTTGTTTGCTTTGTTCTTCGGACTTGCTGACGCTTTCTTCTGGTCAGCAGATGGATCTATTCTGCCTGAACTTGTAGAAAAAAGCCGTTTAACACAAGCAAATTCACTTACTCAAATGACAAACCAAGCATCTGTCATTTTAGGACCTGTACTTGGCGGTATTCTCATTAAATTTACGAACTATGAAACAATTTTTTCAATCACAATCCTGCTACTCATTATCGCTGCGATACTCGTTCAAAAAATACAATTTACAGTACCCGAAAAAAATGAAACAGATAAAGGCATGTTTACTTCTATTAAAGAGGGAATTTCATATGTAAAAGAATCACCATTTCTTTCAACTTTCCTTATATGTAGCGCCTTTTTAAATTTATTTTTAATCGGCCCAATGCAAGTAGGCTTCCCGCTCTTCGTCAAAAACGTTCTGCACGGTGATTCACTTCAGTTTAGTTACTTAGAAGCGTCTGTTGGCGGCGGGATGGCGATAGGAGCTGTCATTGTCGGATTAAAAAACATTAACCGCAGACGTGGTCTATTTTGTATTATCATGATGCTACTGTCTGGTGTATTCTTCCTAGCCATCAACTTTAGCACCGTACTTTGGCAAGCGTTATTAGCTGGAATGTTTTATGGTATTACAATTGCGATGGCTATCGTTCCACTTATGGCAATGATTCAATCAACAGTAAAAGAAGAGATGATGGGACGCGTTATGAGCTTACTGATGCTTTCATCGATGGGATTCATTCCGCTCTCTTACGCATTTACATCGCTTGCACTTGGGATAGGCATTCCAATTGTAACGGTTATGAAAAGCGGTGCAATCGCTGTTATCGTCTTTGTACTATTTGTAGCAATTCGTGTTCCAGTTGTAAGAAAGTTCGATTAGCTACTTGGAGTCATGTATTATACGCATGGCTCTTTTTTAAATGGATCGAATAACGGTATTCCCTTACTTCTCCTTAATGCCGCTCCCCACTCTAATCCAATTTCTAAAAATAAATCTCGCATCGTACTATACAATAGTGCTCCAACATCTTTACGAATTTCTCCGTACTTATACGCTCTCACAACACTTTTCACCCTCCAAATTAAATTTCCACGCACTTCTTCATCAGCTAATATTCCCTCTAATAAAGCACCTTGCTCTAGTAATCCGCTCTTTTTATAAGCAAGTTCCACCTTACTCCAAAATATATTAATCTTCTTCGGATTACTCGTCATCGGCACCAGTGCGTATATAAAAGGCTTCGGTATATCGTGACGACAATACGTTTCATCAAGCTCGTACGTTACTTTTCTTTTCTCTTTTATTTGTGGAATGTTTTTAGAAAGAATTGTTTCTCCCGCGCGTTTTTGCTCGTTTCCACTACAGCCATCTGTACGATCATCACTTTCACATGCGGACATTTTCATACGGTCATCCATGCGGTCAATTGCAGATTTAAGAAATACATATAAGTTTGCACTATATCCCCCGCGCTTATATCTTTCTTTTGTCGCAACACGTTTTATAATCCCTAGTTCCTCTAACTTTGCAATCGAGCGGCGTACCGTACGAATACTCTTTCCAACATTTGTAGCAATCGTCTCCATTAACGGACAAGCAACTCCCACTGTTTTCTGTTTCTCATTAACCGCATATTTCCCTAAAAAATGAATAACTAAAGAATCAGTCTTATTTAGTTGAAACTGATAACATTTAAAAACTTGTTTTTGATATGTATTAAACTCTTCTTTACTTCGAAATTCACTATATGGTTTCATTAAGTTATATAAGCTTCCCATTTTTATCACCTCACTTATAGGTAAGAAATAGGAAGAGAAATTGGCGTGATATTTAATATTTTTTATCCCGCATTAACGGGCAGTAAGACTCCCACCTCCAGATTCGGCGAATGCGAGGAGGTTAGGTGGGAGATCAACTGCCCGTAAAAGCCCGATTGGTTCAACTAATAATCAGTGGGGGATGGACAAAACCCCCACTGATTAAAATTTCACTTTATTGGAGATGAAAATATGATTGTAATTAGTGCTTGTTTAGGTGGTATTGCTTGTCGGTATGACGGTAACGATAATCTCGTTTCACAAATAGAAGAGTTATTACAGAGGGAAGATACCATCCTCGTTTGTCCCGAAGTATTAGGCGGTTTACCAACACCACGCCCTTCTGCTGAAATTATCGGCGGTAATGGCGATGATGTTTTAGATGGAAAAGCAAAAGTAATGACGAAAGAAGGACAAGATGTCACGGAGGCTTTCGTGCGTGGTGCTTATAAAGCATTAGAACAAATAAAAGATTTAAACCCAGAATATATAATTTTAAAAGAACGCAGTCCATCTTGTGGTAGTTCCACTATTTACACAGGGGAATTTAACGGCAATAAACAAACTGGTTACGGAGTGACAACTGCTTTATTCAAAAGGCATGGATTTAAAGTAATTTCAGAAGAGGATTTTGAGAACGAAAAAAGGAATTGACCCTGTTCGTCAATTCCTTTTTTCTGTCTTATTTCACACCTAATTTTTCTTTCACTTTCGCAGGAAGTTCGTCCTTTTTCACTTCTTCCCAAGCTGTTACACCTTTTTTATCTGAGTGGTATACGCGTAGGAATGCTTCTTTACGAAGATTTTTTTGCGCTATGAATTCTAATTCTTTCTCTTTACCATCTTTATCAAAACCAGTTAGTTTATATTCGTAATCTTTATACGGCTGACCATTATCAGCTTTACCATTATATTCTTTTCCATCTACTGTAATTTGAACGTAATACTCATCTTTACCCATACGGTTTAAATCACAGCCAACTAACAAACTTGCGAATACAACTAAAATACTAAAAAGTGTAATATATCTTTTCATTTCCTTCACCTCATGTGTTTTTCTTATATTGTTATCTTAAAGCCTAAACTTTAAAGAAGAAATTCAAAAACATGACATGAACATTACACTTTTGTAAGATAGTAAATTAAAACTTTAATCAGTTTTTTTTCATTGAAAACGTTATTGACACTCATCTAGCCTAGTCATGACAATCTATTAACGCTAATAACGTCTTCCACGCCAACTTTTCCACTTGTCACGAATCTTATCACATAATTTTCTTATACTGCTTATTACACCTTCTATTACGCACTCTATTATGATATCAATTACAAGGTAACTTACGAATCTAATTATAGATTTAATCACATATCTTCCTACGAATTCAAAAATATCGTCGATCTTGCGTCCCCTTCTTCTTGCATATATTCGTTATCTTTGTCATGCTCTTTTTCTTTTTAGCGCAAAAGAAAAGACCTTCCTAACGATTTGGTTTCATCGCTAAGAAGGTCTTTATATGCAACCTACCCATTCAATTTCCACTTAGAATAAAGGGATGAAAAAACTTAGCAATCTTCTGGCTTACCAGCATTCGACGCTGTACGGAAAGATGATCCGCATCCACATGATGCGATCGCGTTTGGATTGTCGATTGTGAATTATACGGTCAGTTTGCATTAGACTAAAACGCAGTAATATTAGCATTTAAGGCGCTTTACTGCGATTGTTTTCGTTCAATAAGGTTGTGTACATCACGCATTCTTAACGATGTACCTCGTTATCTACATTCTACCCAAACTCTTCCGTATTGACAAGTAAAAATATATCGAATCATGTAAAAGAAATCCAGTATTTATGCGCCTTCTCGCGTATTCTTCGTGGTCTTCGTAGTCTTCATAAAACGACCTAAGGCTCATTTAAACGCATACTAGTTCGTTAACTAAACCTTAATCGTCTTAAAATGCGAATCTCGGCGTACCTTTACGCAATCATATGTATAAAAAAGAGACGTAAGTACAAAGACCCCGCCCAAATTTTCTTTTTCTCTTTAACGTACTTATACACCATAGACTCACAATTAAGTCTTTACGCTCTGTATTCATGGCTATATTTCTCAAAGAATGTCCGCAATGCAACCTCTACGATATCGTCTCGATTTAAGCTGGACTGATTTTCAACGTTATCTAACATTACACATAGTTTTTTGTCTAAATTCATCGTCCTACGCACTTTTTCTTTCGATGCAAGCTCTTTTGTGCGTATGTATAGCGAGTAAAGAGGCTCTACGTTTTCGGAAGAATCATCCGATTGTAGAGCGCCATCTCTACGCTTTGAAAGCGCATTGACTAGTTCTTTAATACTTCCCAACTCACCTATTATTTCATGTAACACTTTCATATCGCTTTTTGTATAGCTACTACTCGTATCGGCGTTGGATACCTTTTCGGGTGCGTTATTAGCAATTTCTATAAAATCTTTTATATTTTGATGCAACGGTGCTTCAGCTTCACCACGCCCTGTATAGTACCAGCCTTTACCGCCTTTACTCTCATATGCATAACCCGCGTTTTTTAAGGCTTTTGACAACGTCTTATCAGATATACCAACTCCTTTTCCGACTACCTTAGCGCTATTCGTTCTTAGTGCCTTTATTACTTCTTGGATTTTCATAGCTTATTAACCTCGCCTTTCCGACTATATTTACGCTACTTGCGTAATATTGTATAATTCGAATTTTAAAATACATATTCCTAAATATAACATATAAAAGCGGAAAAGGTGTAGCAGATAGCGCCACACCTCCTTTATTTTCCGTTGATTTAATACCCTCTTGCACGTTGTCGCTGTCTTTCTAAGCGCCCTAGCTCTTTAGCGATTTTTTCTATATCATTATCGTCACGGACGTTCATTTCGTGGATATGGTTCGTTATAGAGACTCCACTATTACCACTTGTCGCCGTTTCTTGCGCCTTCATTACGCTCATTGCCGTACCTGCGTTAAACGTTCGAATCATATTGAATAGATTCTCCTGCTGCCCTGCGGTGAGTACCATTTCGTTTTTAAGTAGTCGTACGTCTACTTCGTCGAACTTGGCTTTGTTTGGCTGGTGGTTTATCGCTGGACTTCCGCCATTATGAAATTTCGTCTTCATGGCTTGCGTAGTACCGCCGCTATGCTTCTTATAAACTGGGTCGCCACCGAACGCCTCTACGATTCCGCTGTACCATACCTTTACTTCTTTACTAGCTGGCTTCTCTGCGTTATTGTGCATTGTCTGTATCTTAGCCTCACCGCTCGAAGTATTCGCATCGACTGGCTTAATTTTACCTTCTTCTATCTTTCGATTCGTTTCCAGTATCTTAGCATTTGCTAGCGTCGGATTTCCGTCGATAGGTTTCGTTTTCTGTTCCTGCGCTCTTTTGTCAGTTTCCGCAATCTTTGCGAATGCGTCTGCTGGGTTTGCAAGGATTGCTTTTACTCTCTCTCTTTCCGCTTTGCTATCTACTTGCGCTATTTTGTTAAATGCGTCGAATGGATTACCTAGAATAGGCTTCGTTTTCACTTCTTCCGCTTTTAGATTTGTTTCGATAATTTTTAGATTCGCTATAGATGGATTAAGGTCTAGCGGCTTCGTCTTGCCTTCTTCCGCTTTCGAGTTTGTGTTGTCGATTTTCCCATCGGCTTGCGAAGTGTCTGCGTTAACCTTCTTCGTCTTTTCTTGCTCTGCGATTTGGTCTAAAATGCTGACCTCTTCTTTAGCACCTTCAGTCTCCGCATTAACCTTTTTATCGACGGGTTTATCTAAAATCTCCTGTAGTTCGTCCGCATCTCTTTTACCATCGCGTACGGTCATATTGAAGTTTTCTTGTTCGCTTTTGTTTTGTTCGATAGCGCCCTTTAACTCCCCGTACTTGGTTACATTTTGGCTAGCTGCGTCTAACTGATTTTTTTGTTCCTCGCTTAAACCTCCGTTAGCCTCTTTAACCTCGTTGAGCTTGCCGATTTTCTCCTGCTCTTTCGCAATAGCTGCGTCGATTGCTTCGATTTCTTTTCCTTTTTCATAGTTAACGCCTGCTTGTGCCATCTTGATAGATGCGATTTGGTCGAATGACGCGTTACCCTTTTGTAACGCTTGTTCCGCTAGGGATACCTCTGCTTGTTTCGAGTAGATTTTCGCTTTGTGTTCTTGTAGCTCTTGCTTAGATGTACTTAGCTGATCTTTAGCTTTATCTACGATTTGCTGCTGTAACGCTATCTGTCTTTCTGACCCGTTCTGTCGCACCTTTGCCAAGACTTCCTCACGAGTAGCAAGGTTAGATTGCGCCTCTTCTACTTTTTTAACTTTGTTCGGCGTATCGTCGATAAGGTCATTTACTGTCTTTATCGAGTCCTTGTATGTCGTTAAGTCTTTATGTAGATTTTTCATAGCATTAGCTTTTTGTAGCTCTAGCTCCGCTTCTTTCGCCTTGTTTAACTCATCTACGTACTGGCGTGTTGCGTCTGTACTTGTAGCGATGGCTTGCCCTTTGTCATTGAACGAGCGAGCTGTCGCTGGTGATTGCTCTATAAGCTTGTCCGAAAGGTCGATTGTCTTCTTAATTTCTTCATTATTCGCACCGCTCTTCTCTACTAACGCATCTAATGCCGCTTGAATCTCTGCTTTTGCCCTTGGGTCTGTAGCTCGCTCTAGCTCCGTTTGTAAGCTCTGATATTTTAAAAGTTCATCGTTGTTTAACTTGACTTTTCCTCGCATTGCGTCGTAGTCGTCCGCTAGTTTTGTAACTGTTTTGCTTTGCTCGTCGAGCGACTTATACGTATCGAACGAAATCTCTTTGTACTCTTCGGTTTCCTTTTTCGCACCAACGAGTACGCCCGTTAACGCACCGACTGCGATAGATATTCCTGCAATCCACGCTGTAGCTGGGTTACTTATTAGCGCTACACTAAATGCACGTACCGCTGTGATTGCTTTACCAATACCTACCGCAAGTAATGCGACACCTGCTGCCGTACCTGCTGCGGCTAGTCCTGCGCTTACCATTTTCGGGTCTAGTTGCGCTAAGATATCTACGAAGCCCGTTGCGCCTTTTACTACTGCTGTAAATGCTGGTAGCATCTTCTCACCGATTCCGATAGCTAAACCTTCCGCCGCACTAGTTAATTGATCCCATGCGCCTTTTAGTGTTTCTTGCTGAATCTTCGCTACTCGCTCGGCTGTGCCTGCGCTGTCTTTTAGAGATTGTGAGTAATCCGCTAGACCTTTCTCACCTACTTTTAATAGGGCTACGAATCCACTCGCTGCCTCTGTACCTACTAAGTGGGCTGCTGTCGCTGTCTTCTGCGATTCTGTCATGTCCTTTGTCTTCTCGTTGACTTTACCGATGATTTGTGGTAACGGTAGCATATTGCCGTTCGCATCTTTAACGTTAAGACCTAGCTTTTCCATTTCTTTAGCTGCTGCACCTGTCGGGCTGTTTAGCTGTAGTAACGCTGCACGTAATGCTGTACCTGCCATCGAACCCTGTATACCTGCATCCGACATTTTCGCTACTGCTGTCGCCGTGTCTTCCATCGAAATACCTAAACTAGATGCTACTGGTGCTACGTATTTCATCGCATCCCCTAACATTGGTAAGTCGGTGTTTGCTGTAGTCATTGTTTTAGTAAGTACATCTACTGCGTGTCCTGTATCGTCTGCTGAAACACCGAACCCCGTCATGATGTTGGAAACGATGTCGGCACTTCGTCCTAAGTCCATTTGACCCGCTGCCGCTAAGTTAAGTACCGAAGGTAGTGCTTTAATCGACTGCTCTGTTTTGAAACCAGCCATAGATAAGTACGAAAGTCCTTCCGCTGCCTGTGTCGCACTGAACTGCGTACTTGCTCCGAGGTCTTTCGCTGTCTTCGTTAATTGGGCGAACTCTGTATCTGTCGCTCCACTAATCGCCTTTACACGAGCCATACCTTGCTCGAAGTTAGCTGCTGCGCCAACACTTGCGCCGACTGCTGCTACGACTGCCGTACCTACTGCCGCACTTGCTTTCGTTAATGACGACATTCCTTGCGCTGATGATGCTGCGCTGCTGCTTAATCCGCCCATATCGCTTCGTGCTTGCTGCACTCCTTGTCTAAATTGGGCGTTATCGAGGACGAGTCTAGCCCGTACCTCACCCGCATTTGCTCCGCCTGCCATTTATTTTCCCCCTTTATTGTTATATATTTTTCACATAAATAAGACACGAGCGTTATTAGCCCCGTGTCTTTGCTAATTTCTGCTATACTCGAACTCCTAAAGATGCAATTCCGCATCATAACCTCTTTGCCGAATTTCGTACGCAGTTACACCACAGTCACCTTTTTTAACCTTTTTATGCGTTTTCCATTCGCCCGCATTGTGGTCATACGTGATTAAATACCCGTTCTCCCCGAACTCGTCGGAAGCTTTTGCAATAATTTCGGGCAAGAGTTTATGTACATTTGGCGCTTTAGTTTTAGTAATTGTCTTCGTTGTTGTTGTCATTCTCCTCGTCCTCTCTTCGCTTATGTTTATGAATATATGAAAATGGCGGGCAAAGTCCGCTAAGACCTCGCCCAGTTATCTAGCCTTTTCTTCCTGTTCCTTGCGTCGCGATAAATATGTCGCATAAGTCGTCATGTGTTTTCTGATCTTTTTTCATATTCGCTTGCCCCCTATCGCTCGAATTGTACAGCCTGCGCTACTTCTTCGATGCGCTTCGTATGTACTTGCTCGTATCTCTCGATATCATTCGCATACTCTAGCGTATCTTTTGAGATTTCCATTAGCGCATTTCCTAGCACGCCAGTACGAACGAACTCATGCTGTAATCTTTGTTCCGCCGATTCTAGTAACTCGCGAACTTCGTGCATATCTTCGCCCACTTCGGAACGTTTGGTAAGGTCGGCGTGAATGCTTCCTAATGTGTGGCGAACTTTTTTCGATGCTTCTGCGCTTCCTGCGACTTGACTTAATACACCTTGCGATAGCTGCATAACCATTTCATTAATTTGTCGAGCTAGTGCAGGCTCGTCCGCTAGTGATACTAATTCGTTTAGATGTTTTAGAGCCGCGTCGGGATTAGTTGCGAATGCAATCTTTCCGCGTAACGAATCTAATCTAGAATCGAATAGTTTCTGTTTTAATGCGTCCACTTTTTCGGGTTCTCGCGTTAATTCAAGATGTGCCATGCTTCGCACCTCTTCGAGTAACTTCGTAAATTCACGCTTTTGCCCCGATACATGATTAAGAAATAGTACTTCTTGCTTTCTTCCTAGCTTGTCACGCTCGCCTTCTTTACCGATTTTAGTTAGATTAAGATTGCGCACAATCTTCGCTCGGTCTTCGCGTACTTTCGGGAGGTACTCATGAGCGAGATAGCTTGTTAATCCGTTTTGGATATCTACAGCTTTCATAATTTTTTCTTTCATTTGGCTTGTCTTAGTGTTTTTCATTTTTTCATTTCCCCTTTGAGTTAGTTTAGTGTTTTATATAAACGGCAATGCCGTCGGTAACTTGCGTTATTATTTGGCTGATAAGCCTAGTCGGCGCATAAATCCTGCCAACTTATCGCGCATCGTTTTAAAGACTTGCTTTAACTTTTCTCGCACTGATCTTCCTTTTATTTCTTGTTTGTCTTGCTCTTTCTCGCTCTCGACTTCGTTAATATAAATGTCGTCTATCGCTTCCTGCGTTCGCTTATCGTCCATAATTACGGAACATTCGTTACACGCTGATTTAGGTTTCATTTGTGGCAGCGCGTATAAACTAGATAATGACTCGTTGTAAATAGCGTCATTAGGTGTGTATAAATCGTAGGCAATAGGCGTTTCCCTATCGCAACTAGCTTCGACTATTTCGTTAATCTTTCCAGCTAGGCTCGTGATATCTTGCATAGGCGCTATAATCTGCCCCACTGTTCGCGCATTATCGGTAACATGAGCCACTAAGAACGAGTGACCACGATAATTTTTAATATCAGCTATTACTAGTGGTCGATTGGCTCTACCTAGCTGTATGCCCGTCTTTCCTTGTGCTGCGTCTAGAATCGCATCATTAATCATTTCTTAATCTCTCCTTTCTTATCGTTTACTCTTTTTCGTAAGCTTACCGATGCTTCTAGCAACGGTAAATCATATAGTAACTTCGCTTGAATAACTCGAAGGTTTTCACTTCCTATTAATCTCTCGATTTTCTTAATGTTCTCTTTTTTCGGCTGTACAAGACCCCGTTCCCACCTATTGACGGTATTAAATGAAACATTTAACAACTCGCCGAACTGCGTTTGATTGAGTCCTGTTATTTGTCTAACCGCTTTAATATCCTGTGGTCGCATTTATACCACCCTTCCTTAGTTGTTGTATTTTTCACACTGGAAATGTGTATTTTTCACACTTCGAAGTTAAATAAAAGATTATTAGTTTCTTAAAAAGGAGGTGCGACGCAGGACAAACAGGGAAATGCCACGCCATTAGCTACGCTGCACATAACGCCTACGCCACGAATGAAAGAAAAACTACCCTTGCGTTGACGGCTTGGAGAAACCGCTAGCTATCCGATACTTCCCGCTGACAAAGCTGCGCACGTATCTTCGTGCATAACTTGCTATGGCGGCGCTCTGACAGTAGGCGGTTAATCTCATCTATGTCCTCATCTGTAAGGTTAAGTTGTGACTGAATACGCTTTTGCTTACTTTTAGGCGGTTCATTTATTCCAGATTCCCAACGGTAAACTGTAACCATGGAGACACCTACTAGTTGTGCGAATTCTTCCATTGTGTAACCTATAGTCTTTCTGATAAAACGCAGAGTGTCACTGGTCATTTAGTTGCTCCTTTTTCTTTCGTGCCGAATTTATTTAAGTACATCTGACGATAGAGTACATAAACATTCGTATCGCCTTTCGTTTTGGTCTTTTGTGCCTTATCGTAGAAATAGTATAGATTTACACCAGCAGGCATCGGCTCTGTACCGATACATGTGCCTTTAATGGTTGCACGTTGCATAACATCTTCGTCGCCTTCGATAATTGCATAATCATACTCATGTCTGATACGCATATTTTTCATCTCCTTTCGTTTTTTATTTCGTATAGTTTTATACATCGGAAGTTAAAAAAGAGCGCTGAACGCTAGAAGAACTAGCGCTCCCTCTAATGCCATTGGATAGAATGAATGTAGTGGCGTAATAAATACGAGCAGCTTTCGTAATACCTAAATCGAAGCGCATACGAATTTGCGTACTTACCTAACTAGACGAGGAACAGACGTATACCCTATTCCCTTCACCTATATGTACTTCTGACTAGGTAAAACGTGTATAGTCCGATGAATAAATTTATTCATTTTTACGCAGTTGATCCAAAAGAGGGGAAAATACCCTTCCTTTACAGTTCTCTAGGCGCAGGTACTGCGTCTTTTTGGTATACTTGCTATATTATTCATAGTGTGGTCTAGTTGGTTACTTTTCCGTGAATTGGCGGTATAATCTCTTAATCTCGCTTTCTAACGGATTATTTAACACGCCCCTGTCACACATAAATGGACTAATTACGTAGCCGCGCCCCTTAACGCCAGTCTTCGCACCGCTTACCGATATCATTGCCCCGTCGTTGATAAGTGTTGATAACAACGTACGAGCGCTCGGATATGCAATACCTAGAATCTTTGCTATTTCACGAGAACTTAAAATCTCTACTTTTGACGGCTCGAACTCCTGCGGATTCGTACATAATACATATGTATCCTTATGAGCGAATGGCATCAGTTTGAAAATAGCACCTGCTTGACGGTCTGACAGTTTCGATAGAAGTTGTTTCGCCTCTTCCTTATATACCTTCGTGAAGTTATCGAATGCTTCGCCACCCTTTCCGCATCTCACTAAATCCTCGTTAATGTAGTAGAGCGTTGGACGGGTTGAGTTATCTCGAATAACTGCGCCAATCTTTTCTAATTCTTCTAGCGCCTTAAGCGTCGATTTCTTACCTCTCTTTAGTAATTTCTGCATGTCCTTTGTTGTTAACGGTCGAATACCATACTTACCTCGCCCCGTGTCGCGCATTAATAAACCGCCCGCATTCATTTGCAGGTATACCGATAGTTTGAAGAATATACCTAGCTGATTAAGTGTCACGTGGCTGTAGCGTTCTCCTTCGTTACCATTAACCATTACGAAGCGCCTTGTATCTTCCTTGCGCTCCTGCTTGTATCTAATCGCATCTAGTTCGGCTGGTTTACGCACTCTTTGAGATTCTGCGATTGCTACTACTTGCTTTAGTTCTGTTTGTTGTGCTTCTGTTAGTCCTTCGATTGAGCCACCGTATACAATGGCATTGAGTTCTTCGAATGGATTGACTTTACTTTTCATTATGTTTCCCCCTTATTTGATGTAATCGGATGTAAACTTGTAGCATATTTGACACCTTCCCGTCGGAATTTGTAGCATATTTGACACCTTCAAAAATCGACCTCATCCTTAGAGCCGCAAGCAATGTAAACGGATTTACCTATCAAAGTACTCTGTTATCTGTGTGGATAACGAAACATCTTTGACGCAGCAACTACATAGCGTCACGGCTTCCTTAACGTTGCCGATTTACGGTGTTGAGTAATGCGTTTAATTAAAAAAGATCATACGCAGTAACAGTTATTGTGAGAGCCTGCGAACACTCGAAGCGATAGCGCCGATTTACGATTTTGCTTTTAACTCCTACAAAGAGATAGGCGCAAGTACTCGCTAGTATTCGGTATACTTTTGCGAGATTAATACGCTGTAAAAACATAAGAGCGCTTCTCTTCGTAATTGGGCGTAATGTGCTGCGTTAGCTCTTCGGTTTTATAGGCGCATTAAGGTCGCCGTATTGGTATCTTGCTGCGATAATATAGACGCATCGGGTTTTAAATTTTTTATACGAATTTTTTAGATGTGAGGATTACGGTATGATAGAGAGGTTTGGGTAAACATGATGGCGTGCTATGTTCTTCGTTGGGATTCAAATAGATAATGTGATAGAGAATGCATTAGGGGATTCGCTAGGGGTGTGCGTCAAGTTTAAGCGGGAAGGGAATGTAATTACCATTTATTAGGGTATGAGATTAAAATTTATATATATTTTCTGTCGGGGGTTGATGTAAGCCGTTTCGGTGGTGTGCTGGGGGTCGGTCGGCTTCGATGCGCTGCACTTGTCTTCGCAGAGGATTCGTCCGCTAGCTTCGCTACACTTCACTTTGTTAATAGTTTCAATACGATTCCTTTTGAGTGCGTTTCTTATCGCAATGAATCTCGAATGAATATACTTTAATGCACAATGAATCAAACGATTAACAATTCCTTTGCGTTATGATCTTCTTTCGTTTGTCTATTGATTAGCAACGACGACGCAGCGAAGGCAGAGAGATTCGCAATCAATAACGAATAGAGAAAGAGCAACGACAAACAAGAGCCTCGCTGCTTCTCTTCGCATTACTCTAAGCTAAGATACTTACAGCTGCGATACCTAAACTACACGCATAACAATGCACTGTACTGCACGTATGTACCGTATACCTACGTAGTACTAGCCCCTGCGCATGTACTGTATACACCAGCTCACATGACGCCTCGCACGCCATATAAGGACGCAGGAGAGCCGTACAGCAACGTTAGGTTATTACAACGATAATGCATTACGTAGACTCATAGAACGGCGCATATACAGCCCTGTGCAGCCATGTATCGGCATGTGTGGATATAGCGCCCTATGTTCAACATAGTACCGCCTATTGTGCGTAGTTATATCGCTCTATTTGAATATAGATGATGCGCAGGGGTATATCGCCCTATTTCACCAATGTACGTTTCTACATAAAAACTTACATTCAATTCGTTTATTTCATTGACTTTCGATAAAAATAGCGTTATTCTATAAATATCTTAAAAAAACGTACATTCAAAACATTGATTTCACTACACTTACAAAGGACGGGATTTTGATGAATCAAATTAAAGACGTGCAGCCGATTCGCAGCAAGGAACAAATCGAAGACATGAAATGGAGCTTAAAGCGTCACTGCTCGGAACGTGACTACATAATGTTTCTAATCGGGTTAAATACAGGGCTGCGTGTCGGTGATTTATTAAAATTAAAAACTAGCGATGTTAAACGAAAGAAGAAATTCGTTATTCAAGAAGGAAAGACGAAGAAGCCTCGCACAATTATGATAGAAAAGATTTACGATGAAGTGCAGGCATATGCGAATACAGTCGATTCAGAATGGCTATTCCCTAGCCGCAAAGGCGACAAGCCTATCACAACGACGCAAGCGTACAGACAGCTAAATAAGGCGGCTGAAATGGCGGATATTACAGAAGGTATTGGAACACATACTATGCGCAAGACGTTCGGGTATTGGTTCTACAAGCAATACAAAGATGTTGCAAAGCTGCAAGCGATATTAAACCATTCGCACCCACAAATTACGCTTACTTACATCGGGATCACCGAAGAAGAAATCGAAGATAGCTTAAATAACTTCGTACTATAAACAGCGAGGCGCTCACTACGAGCGTCTTTTTTTATTGTATGCGTGACCCCCCGAGTTTCTAGACCTTCCTTCCAGCAGACGAGCGAGCAAGTGTACACCTCCCCTGTTTCCGCATATATGTAAACTTCCGTAAACAAATGCAACTAACAAAAAGTAAGTTAAGCCCTACAGCCGCGAGCAGTTCGCCATTCCACCGATAAAATCACACAAGTTTACATTGAAGTTTGCGCAGCTGCTACGATTTTTAGGCATAAAAAAAGACGCTCGTAGTGAGCGCCATTGTGTGCGTTATGCTGAATAATACTTAAAGGTTTTCAAGTCGATAGCATTATGTGGCTGTTGCCCTAACTCCTCAACTGTGATGTTAATCACGTTATTAAGATTAACTATAATAGCTTGCGACTCAAACCCATGAGCTAATGCTTTACAGTCAATTAGTTTATTTCCAAAGTGATTTACAAGTTGCACAAGTGTCTTGTCAGTTTTTACAATTGCATATGTGTGGCTGTTTTGATAGTTAAATACTACTTTAAATGTTGTCATAGTTCCTCGTCCCCTTCTACATATCAAACTCTTCTATATCGTCGTCCTTTGCTTTTACTTGCTGCGCACATTTAATAGTGCTAGGGCTGTGCATCGCAAGTACACAACCCCATAGTCTACGCAGCATTTCCACAACTACACAAACCGCTTTGTTAGAAGTGCTAACCCCTATATTATACCATTACGCCTAATGCGAAGTATAGTAAGCCATAGTTTCAAAATGAGACACAAGGTATATCTTTTTGTATAGAAAATAACTTTTGGAATCTATAAACCGAATGGGTTATAATACAAGTATATGAAAAAAAGCCCATCGTATTGGCGTACGAAAGGCTTTTGGCAAGGTGGTGAATACATATATGGATGCAATCACCGTTACTGCGGTTTGTTCCTTACTCATGGTTGTTATGGGAATGATTAACATGAGTAAAGGGAAAAAGTAATATTTTATAAAAGTCTTTCAGTGTTGGCGCACTGAGAGGCTTTTTTCTTTATATAGTATTTCTTAAATCATAATAACTATTCTAAGAAGTGCGTTAAGTACCATTAAAATTTGGTAACCTTTAAAAGCAGTTAGCGCATTTAATTGAAATCACATGCACTAGATTACCCTAGAACACACTAGAATACACTAAAGTACAACTATTCCTATTATAACGTTGCTCTAAACAATATTTCAACATTAACATTAAACTTAACATTAACATTAACATTAACATTAACAGTTCATTTTACATGCGTTGCACATGCGCAATGCTTTCACTGCAAATCGTAGACGCTATTCTTTATACATACGCCGCAAATACCGCCGCTATCCGCTATGTCTTCACCTTATTTCTTGCGTACCCTGCGTTCAGTTACAATTGCTGCACCTACTGCGGTAGATACCAGCAGGAACAGTACAGCGACGATACTAACGACTAGGTTATCGAATTGAGACGAGACGCCGACGAACACCAGCGCTACAGTTAGTACCGCTAGCATAGTTAAAGTTATCTTATCTTCGCTCATAGATGCTACACTCCTATCTCTCTTTTTCCTCCTGCAATAACTTCTCAAACTCTTCTTTAATCCACCTTTTCATACATAATCTACAAACCCCACCCGAAAATAAACGTATTTCCTTTGAGTTCAGAGGTTGGATATACCCCTTAGCCTCGCCCGATTTACGACAATAGATTGTTTTAGTATCCATATTGCGAATAATATGTAGCTTTCTTATTGTATTTACATTAGATAAGTTAAACCGAGAAAGACTTCCTACCATAATAGTTTGGTCACTTCGTAAACGGTTTAAAATCCCTTGGAACAACTCTGCTTTTCTCTCTGCGCTGATATGCATACGTCCTCCCCCTTTAATCCTATACACTTTACTCTTTATTGTAATGCACACAGTAAATTTATGTAATTATTCATTCACTAAGACGCATTCCGCTTACGCTTTATAAACGAACGCACAGCACCTCTCGCACTATTAAATGTACGCCCTGTTTTCTTCGCTAATCTTCTAGCAATTTCACTCTTATTTTCTATGTGATCCGTATCAAAAAAGATATCCACTATTAGTTTGTCGGTTTCTCTATCACAATGCTCCTTGTAAATCTCTTCCCTTACTATCGCACCTAACGCTTCCTCCTCTACTTTTATACTCATATCTATTCCACCTATTGCGCATAGCTCTTCTCCTACTAACTGTAATACCTTGCGCTTCCTCCCCCTATTTCCACAATATTGCCTTACACTCTGATTTATAAGTACCTTTACTCTATTATCGAAGTTTCCCTTATCTATATCAAACGACCTCACCGCATACCTTATTTTACGATAACAGTCGTCTATAAAATGCGTTTCATTATTCATCTTGTACCAATTTTCAAATGCTAGCCGTTCTATTAGCGGCATGTAGTAAGCTTTAATCTCCCACAATACCGTTTCACTCGTCTTTGCCTCGATAGCTGCTGCGTTTAGCCTGTCGATTACCATTACGTTGATTGCCATTGCGTTACTTCCCCTTGCTGCGTATTGTGTTTACCTGCGCAGTTCCGCAACTCTTTGCCAATGGCTAATATATTCGATTTTATACTTGACAGTAGGTGACGCATCAACTAGCAGAGGCGAGGAAGTCGTAGGAAGCTGGGCGCAGTTTAAACCCCTATTTCGCATAGATAAAAAAATAACGAAGCGTTTAAACTTCGTCATAAATTCATAGTTTCTATGCGAATAGAGGTAAGGCGTTAGCAACTAGCGTCGGCTCGTTGTGTGAGGTTTTCAGTAACGCATTCCCCGTCCTTGTGCTTTCACACATATCGACTTTCTACACTACAAAACGTCCCATAGTGCGTAGATCTTTCGATACACCCTGTTACCGTAGTAACAACGTATTTCCACCCTTGCCGTACAATGCCCGCAATCGGCTAGACCTATACGACACACGGGGAATGATATGCGTTGGATTGTATAGCGCTGATGTTTGCGGCGGTTCAGCTCCCCTTTTACGTTTTTAGTTTAGCGACTTGGTACGGCTTCCATGTCGTGATTCACCGCAGCAGTACCTAAAAAAGACAATAGGAAACTAAGCCTTGCACCCTTCGAATTTTTTCGATAGAATGAAAGCTAGATAATCGGACTGATGCGGCTTGTCCTGTATTCAGTTTAGATTTGCGTATGTTTTGAGTCCCCAGCGTCAACTGGAGACTTTTTTCTTTATCTTGTTCTTCTTAATTTTGTTAATGGTGAATACTCATCGTGACTCTTTCGCATCTCCTCAACGTCCATTTGTATATAACGCCGCATTGTACGAATATCCGACCAGCCACCAATCTTTTGTAATGTGAACGCATCACAACCATTTAAGATCATATTCTTAGCCCATGTATGACGATAAACATGCGCAGTTACTTTCTTATCTTTAATACCAGCTTTCTCTGCGTAATACTTTAGGCGCTTATTAAAGTGATTTGCACCTAATGGCTCGCCATAGCTAGACAAAAATATCCTATCTGTTTTAAAATGCGCTTGGTTCTCATTTATAAGCTGTAGTAACAACTTCATCACATGAGTGGAGACAGGTACTAAACGAGGCTTTCTATTTTTACTTTTATCTGCTGAAATTGTAATAAAGCGTGTTTGGAAATCAATATCCGCTGCACGTAACCCCATTAGCTCCTGTATGCGTAGTCCCGAATCTAGTAGAACATTTATTCCTACAAAATCTCGAAACCCTACGAAGTCCCGCAAATTAGGCTGCCGCAATATCTCTTTTACTTCTTCATCGGCAAACGAGTTTGTTAAATCGATATCCTGCCGCAGTAGCTTAATCTTTTCCATCGGATTGACTTCGATTAATTCCTCTCTATATAAATGATTAAGCAATGCTCGTAATGTGCGAAGATTAATGTTTATTGTCGTATCACATAAGCCAATCCCTTGGTTATCAGCGTCAATAAACTTATGCCCTTCATACCGCTTTTTATCGTATTTCATATAATTGATATAGTTGCGAAACGTCTCTGTCGTTAACTCGTCGATATATTCAACTTCATAATTATCGAATAACCAATCCGTAAAATATCTCCACATTTTCATATAGTCTTTAAGCGTCCTATCTCGACAGCCTTCCGCACGTTTTCCCGAAATAACAATGTCCAGCGCTTGCTGTAGAGTTAACTTCGGATACTTTTTATTTGCATTCGCTATCTTTGTAATGCGCTTTTTCTTTTTTAACGGCAAAACAAAAAGACCCCCTTAACGATTTAATTTCATCGCTAAGAAGGTCGTCGTCCACAACCGTATATTGAACGTTTTCGGGTTGTTTATATACCCGAAGAAACTTGTTTTCATGCGGTCTAAACCGTGTAATTCGTAACCCACCGATTCAGTTTCCGCTTAGACTAGCGCAGCCAAAAACTTAGCAATCTTCTGGCTTACCAGCATTCGACGCTGTACGGAAAGATGATCCGCATCCACATGATGCGATTGCATTTGGATTGTCGATTGTGAATCCGCCGCCAAGCATAGATTGCTTATAGTCAACTTTCACTCCCTTTACAATCGGAGCACTTTCTTTATCGATAACAAATTCAACACCGAAAAACTCAAGAACTGTGTCGTCTTCTTTTGGTTCTACTTCAAATCCTAAGCCGTAAGAAAGACCACTACATCCGCCGCCATGTACAGCAAGGCGCACGTACTTCTCTCCATCTTCAGCATCTTTTAACATATCTTTAATTTGAAAAGCTGCTTGTTCTGTTACTTCAATCATGAAATACACCATCCTTTCTGTTCTCATTCTATTATACATCTTTACGCTTCTATCTTGTACTCATACACTCCGCGGCAAATTATTTCCGCAGGTCCTTTCATTAATACATTTCCTTCTTCTGTCCATGCGATCATTAAGTCGCCGCCTGCTAAGTGAACCGTAATTTCTTTACCGTGTTCCATTTTCCCATTTAAAATTGCCGCAACGACAGCTGCGCATGCTCCTGTCCCGCAAGCTTGTGTTACACCAGATCCTCGTTCCCAAACGCGGAAATTCATCTCTTCATCATTCAAAATCTCGATGAATTCAACATTCACTCGCTCTGGGAACATTTCATGCGTCTCAAGAACCGGTCCTAACGTTGTAAGAGGCGCTTTTTCTACATCATCAACAAAAATAACCGCATGTGGATTCCCCATTGAAACAGCTGTAAATGCATAACGGTGATTATTGTATAAGAAGTTTTCACGAATAAATGGTGTTTCTCCTTCACCAAGCATCGGTATCTCTTCACGTGTTAAACGAGGTGCTCCCATATCGATTTTCGCTAATGTAACTTTGTCATCTTCTACCGTTACTTCTGCCGTAACAATACCAGCTAACGTTTCAATTGTGAAAACTTTACCTTCTACTAGTTTATGCTCATACGCATATTTCGCTACGCAGCGTAAACCATTTCCACAGCTCTTTCCTTCTGAGCCATCGTTATTAAACATGCGCATTTTTACTGGTGCCACGTCAGAAGGACAAATTAAAATCATTCCATCTGCACCAATACCAGTATTAATATTTGAAACCTTTTCCGCTACAATTGCTAAATCTTCTTCTCTAATTTGTTCCTCAAACATATTTACATATATATAACTATTTCCAAGACCATGCATTTTTGTAAAAGAAAATTGGCTCATTTTTATTCACTCCAAAAATAATTTATTATTTCAAGTATAAAATGCATGCTTTTAGAACACAATATGAATGTCCCCCGTTTCTCATATTTGACAGTGTTTTGGCAATAAGCCGTTCTTACACAAATCGTGTAAGAAAAAAGCCCTTCTAAAAGGGCTTTTTTTTTTTCGAAATAAACACTCCTAATAAAGTGAAACTTTAATCAGTGGGGGACGGGCAACAGGGCTTCAACCTAACTTTTTTGCTTCAGCTGAATTTTGAGGTGGGAGTCTTACTGCCCGCAAATAGCGGGATAAATGAAAAAAGAAAAACGTTGCCTGTTTGCAACGCTTTAAAACATTGGATTTTCATCCATATAATCATATACATTATTTACAAGTTCTTCTACTGTTGCACCTTGTACCACTTCACCATTTACAAGTGCAAATGGACCTTCAAAACAGATGCCACAATATCCTAAACAACCATATTCCATTACGTCTAAATTAGGATCTTTTTCTAATTTTTCTAAAGCTGCTTGCGAACCGCTTGCAAGGTTACCTACACAAAATTCGATTAATGGTTTAATCAAAACTCTCTCCCCCCTGTATCTCTAAACAAATTACCATTTACTTTATATGGTATGTGCATACCTAATTTGCGAAACGGATAAGTAACCCTCTCTACTTATTACCATTCCACTTTATTTATAAGAAGAAAACTAAGCTGTTTCTTGTTGTTTTCGTTATATATTCTAAACTATTTAGTTACTTCACTATTTCACTTCATAATAGATGGTCTTCTTTATATAACATACTACTCATAATGAAATAGTAAATAGTAACTAGAAAATGAAAACCACTTACTTTACTTTTCTTCTTATTGTACAACAGAGTATTCATTCATGCATTGTTATTTGTTCACAAATTCGATATAATTTGATTGTGTAAAGTCAAAATATTTTATTAATATAAAATTGTATGATTAGGGGATATTTCAACAGAAAAGGGGTAATCCATCATGAAACACCTCGTACTACTAGGTGGTGGCTACGGTGGAATGAGAATTCTGCAGCGGCTACTTCCAAGCAACCAACTTCCAGATGATGTACAAGTGACATTAATCGACAAAGTACCATATCATTGCTTTAAAACTGAATATTATGCATTAGTTGCGGGTACAATTTCAGAAACGCATATTCGCATACCGTTTCCTGAGCACCCACGTCTCAATATTCAATACGGAACAGTAACAAATATTGACCTCGAAACGAAAGCCATTCATCTCGATGGCGGTGAAACGATTCAATATGATGATTTAATTATCGGGCTTGGCTGTGAAGATAAATATCATAACGTTCCTGGGGCAAAGGAATATACACATAGCCTACAATCAATTGAACAAACACGTAAGACATATGAACAATTAAATAGCTTAGAACCAAATGCAACAGTAGCTGTCGTTGGGGCTGGTTTAAGCGGCGTTGAAGTGGCAAGTGAACTTCGCGAAAGCCGTTCAGATTTAAAAATCTATTTATTTGATCGAAAAGATAGAATTTTATTCCCATATCCAGAGAAATTAAGTAGATACGTAGAAGAATGGTTTGTAAAACATAAAGTTACCATTATACGAAACTCTAACATTACAAAAGTGGAACCAAACATTGTATACAACCATGATGAACCACTTGAATGTGATGCAATCGTCTGGACAGCTGGTATTCAAGCAAATGAAGTTGTTCGAAACCTTCCAGTAGAACAAGATGGTAGCGGACGGGTTGTTTTAACGAAATATCACAATATTCCAAATAACGAGCACGTTTATGTCGTAGGAGATTGTGCAGCACTTCCACACGCACCATCTGCTCAACTTGCTGAAGGTCAAGGAGAACAAATTGTCCAAATATTATTAAAACGTTGGAATAATGAACCCCTTCCTGATGAACTGCCTGTTATTAAATTAAAAGGTGTTCTCGGTTCTCTCGGCAAAAAACACGGATTTGGTTTACTAGCAAACCAACCATTAATGGGACGTGTACCGAGATTATTAAAATCCGGTCTTCTTTGGATGTACAAATATCATAACGGTTAATACTTTAAAGGCTGCCTACATAGTAGACAGCCTTTTTCTATTCATTTTTTGTAACTACTCAGTCATTCTATGAAAAACCGACAGAAAAGCATTTTTTTAAATAGTCGAGAGGGACTGGCTATGTATAGGATCGGTCAGTACCTTTTCCTGCCACGCGCAAAGTTTTAAAACAAAGAAAAAAGCTGTTCCTTCTAAAGAGACTTTATTTTTCTATTTTTCTCTCTTTTTGATACGATATAACTAGAATCAGAAAGGAGCAATTTATGTTTATATTAAAAGACATCACATATAAAGAGATTCTACACATTCCTTATTTACAGATTCAAAAAGAAAAAACAACTTGTATTATCGGTGAAAGTGGTAGTGGTAAAAGCACATTACTTCGCATGTTAAACGATTTACAATCACCAACATCTGGCACAATTGAGTATAACGGAAAATCTATTTTAGATTATCCTCCCATTCAATTACGCCGTGAAGTTGTCATGCTCGGACAAACTCCGCCTATTTTTGATGGAACAATTAAAGATAATTTATTAATGGGACTTAGATTTTCTGAAAAGCCATTTCCAAATGACGACGCCCTGCAAGGCGCATTAACGACTGTTAGCCTAGATAAAAAATTAGAAGATAACGCCTCTTCTTTATCAGGTGGCGAAAAACAAAGACTTGCTTTCGCTCGTATTATACTAATGGATCCGCCCGTCTATTTATTAGATGAACCAACTTCGGCACTAGATGGTGACACAGAACGCCGCGTTATGAAACAATTTACTATGCTAGCAAGAGAAAAGAAAAAAACAGTTATCTTCATCACGCACTCGCAACAACTTCCAGAAGAAATCGCAGACGATATTATTGAAATTAGTAAAACAAACGGTGCAACTAGAAAGGAAGTGCTATCAATTGAAGGGCGTTATTGAACTACAAATTTGGCAACTTGCAGCTGCATATATTTTCATCCTTATTTTAATCGGGCTTGTGAAATTAAAAGGAATACCGCGTGAGAAACAAATTACAATTGCTACATTACGTATGACGATTCAGCTCGTACTAGTTGCATATGTTCTTACATACATATTTGAAAATAGTAATCCGTTTTATACAATAGCTCTCATTACTTCTATTACTACATTTGCTATTTTCAACATTTATAAACGAATAAACCTTCCTATGTCAAAAGAATTAAAAAGAGTTGCTGCCATTTCCATGATTGCTGGATCAATTGGCCCTCTTCTACTATTTATCTTTGTCATTATCGGACACGATCCTTGGTATGCTCCGCAGTATATCGTTCCTATTGCCGGCATGCTAATCGGTAACGCTATGACAGGTATTTGCCTCGGGGCAAACACCTTTTTAAACAGTATGAAATCACAAAGAGACCATATTGAAGGTGCACTTATGCTTGGCGCAACTCCAAAACAAGCAGCTGCTCCGCTCATACGGGACGCTTTCGATTCTGCTATTTTACCAACAATTAATTCCATGGTCGGAATGGGAATTATAAGTCTTCCAGGCATGATGACAGGACAAATTTTATCCGGTGTATCACCATTTACAGCTATCCAATATCAAATTGCGATTATACTTGGCATTTCTGGAAGTACAGCTTTCTCTGTTATTATCTTCTTACAGCTTGGGTATAAAACGTTCTTTAATAAGCGGTGCCAGTTGAAAGAAGTTGAAGTACAATCATAAAAAAGACGCTCTGCAAGTTACTTACAGAGCGTCTTTTTTCTTTGCTAATCTTACGCTTTCTTAACGAACTGTGATTTTAACTTCATAGCTCCGAAACCATCGATTTTACAATCAATATCGTGATCTCCCTCAACTAGACGGATACTCTTTACTTTCGTACCAATCTTTACAACTGAAGAAGTTCCTTTTACTTTTAAATCTTTAATTACAGTAACAGCATCGCCATCTTGAAGAACGTTTCCGTTCGCATCTTTTACAACTTTTGCACCATCATTACTTTCAGCTTCCGCTTCTTGACCCCACTCATGGGCACATTCTGGACATACGAAAAGAGCGCCATCCTCATACGTATATTCTGAATTACATTTTGGACAATTTGGTAAAGTAGCCATAAATTCATTTCCTCCGTTCATTATTTATACGTAAAAATCAAATCGAATTTTTACATGTCGATAAATAAAATTTGTATAGCATTTCTTTATACTGCCATAGTCTCACGTTATTGACAAGCCTACCTCAAATTCTCATTTTTTATTGTATTTTACAAAATTTCAATTAGTATGGCGTTTGTTTACTAATGTTTTTCTCTTCTTGTTACATATCCTTTCTCATAAATAAAAAGAAGAATCTTCATTAGACTCTTCTTTTTGCGATACATCATTATCTATTTATATTAATACCAGGCATTTTCTTCAATATAAAATTGATACTCTTCTGCTTCTTCTTCATTTAACTTTTTATCGTTTAAATAAATTTCTTTCCATTCAAATCTCTGTTTATCTAAATACACAGCGAACTTAACCTTTACATCCTTTTTTTCCTCATAATCATAACCAGTAAATTCTACTATATCAAAACGTCCTTCTTTTTTTACATACGTCCATTTTGGATCATCAGTAAAAACTTCCAATGTAATCCCTTCATCACTTAAACGAACTACATCTTTTATATTCGGTTCCGTCGGTAAATACGATAACCCATAACCAGCTGCACCAAATACTACAAATAATAACGCATTTAATCCAAGCATAATCCCAACATGAGTGCCACCCTTTGTTTGGAAGTAATAATTGTGTTGTGCATCAGATAACTCTTTTGCCTTATGTAAAACACGAACTGTATGCTTGTAATATAAACGATTCCCTTGCCATCCAGTAAATAGCATAGTTCCGAAATAAACAATAAAATCGATCCACATCGGGATATCTATAAAAACAGAGGCAATTAAAGTAGGAACTCCTACTAATGCAATAATAATAAATAATTTATACATCTTGCGATAAGCTAACCACAATAATGGGAAGAAAAAGGCTATCCAGTTCCAACTATTTCCCTTCTCGGGATTTTTTGCTTTCCCCCACTTAAAGTCGTAATATGCAGTATTATTTCTCACAACTTTATGTAACTCTTTAGGAGCTATCGCTTCCTGTAAAACTGTTTCCTTCACGTACATCATCCTTCTCTTATTTCTATATAACTTTATTGTATATCTATAAAAAGAAGGAATCTAACAAAAAGTACATATATTTCACAAAATTGAACGGAAATCGAATACATTCCGACAATTATCCATTCTATATTCCATTTTACTATTAAATATATTAAAATACTTATGTATAAGACATTTAATACACCATATTAATTATTTTCTTAATTTATAAAAAAAGGAATCCTTTAGCGGATCCCTTTTTTTACAGCAGCCTTCTTATAAGAGCACTACTTACCTTAATAACTCCCTAATTTCCACTATATTTAAATCAGTAAACTTCGCGATATCTTCAATCGGCATCCCTTTCTCATACATCCCACGAATTAACTGTATTTTTCCTTTTTCGATTCCTTGTTCAATCCCTTGTTTCATTCCTTTTTCGAGCCCTTTTTCGAGCCCTTTTTCAATCCCTCTTTTAAGTCCTTCCTGTTCTGCATGCGCAAATTTCGCAGCCTCATCCATTAAGACTTTTTCTCTGGCGTCATATGCTTGCCTGAAAGAAGAATCTTGACTCATATCTTCCCATTTATTTATCGCTTTTTGTAACATTGGGTCTTGGCTCATCGCAATATCCTCCAATAGTTCTGTCAATTGTTCATCTTCATTCGCCGGTAACAATAACAACCAACGTACAAATGCATCTTCCCAAGGATTTATTTTTTCCGCTTTCCACTGCCGCATTAACTTTGGAATCTCGACAATATGAATTTCTATGTCATCACTTAATATTCTTTTCTGTTTCCTATCCCAAAGAACCCCCGTTGTATGAAACTCACCATACTCAGGAAACATGTTAAAATTCAATAAATTCACAGTAATTGTTTTACAAAGTGCACTATACGCCATCCCTTTTTGCAGTTGAGATGTATATAATTTTCCCCAATAGTATAAACTTCGTTTTATCATATGATGATTATTATTCAACTGAATCTCTACATTAACCTTTGTACCCGTATTTAATGTAGCTAAAACATCTAAAATCGATAATTTGTCGTCCTCATATTGTCGATGCAAATGAGGATCCTCTAGTTGTAATGAAGCAATTGGTGATTCCAAAGATTCCTGTAACATCGCATTCAAAAATGTAATAAGAATATCTTCGCTACCACTTGTACCAAATAATTGTTTAAACGCAAAATCAATACGTAAATTAACTAATTTCTTGGACATGTGTCTTTTCACCTGCTTATTTTATTTATAGTTTCATTTTACATAACAAGACCGAAAACAGGCAAATAAGAGCTTGAAATAATAAAGCAAAAAAGAGCTCTAATTAGAGCTCTTCTTCATCACCACACAACTATCACACATTACCCTTCACTTTCTCAATAACATCTTCTATACGCTTAGCTATACATTCCGGCTCCCAATCTCCCTCACCGTGCATTGCCGTATAAACTGGACAATTCTCATCATTACTATCTACAAAGATTGGATCTCCAAGATACGAATCTATCCCAATTACAACCCATCCTTTTTTCCAATCTCCTTCTTCATTCCCAGTTAAGCTTTGTCCTTCTTCATCAAAGCTATAACCAAGTTGTCCTTCTTCTATTTCTTCACTATTAAACAATTCTATCGTCATTGGTTCAAATTCATACTCTAACTCAATTTTATTATCCTCAGCGCGATCTACATGTGCTAACAGCTGTTTAATTTTATTGTGGTTAATCATGATATCTTCCCTCTCTATTGCGCAATATTTTAATTAACTATAGTATACAAAATAAAGTTTATAAAACTATTATTTGAGGTGACCAAATATGAAGACTACACTTTGGACAGAAGATGACTATTTAAAATTAGCACCAATTAACGACGAACTAATAAAAAAAGCTGAAGAAGTACTAAACGTAAAGCTTCCGGAATCGTACATAAATCTTCTAAAAGAACAAAACGGAGGAACGCTGCGCCTTGATGCTCACCCTACTTCAGAGCCAAATTCTTGGGCGGATGATCATGTTAATGTTTCTGGCTTATATGGTATTTCTTTTGATGAAAATGAATCTAGCATTTTAGAGAGCCGTTATTTAATTCAGGAATGGGAAATGCCTGAGAATCTCGTACTTTTATCTGGGGACGGCCATACATGGATTGCACTAGACTATCGAAACGTAGCTGAAAATCCTCCAGTTATATTTATCGATAATGAGTTTGAGGAAATTATTGAATTAGCACCTAATTTTGAAAGCTTCTTACAAAACTTAACTACATACAATTATGATGAAGATGAAGAGTAAACCTATCTCTAAAGGAGTGCGCAATAGTGCAAGATTTCATTATAAAGTGAAACTTTAATCAGTGGGGGTTTTGTTCATCCCCCACTGATTATTAGCCTTCACCAATCGGGCTTTTACGGGCAGTTGATCTCCCATCTAACTTCTTTGCTCCAGCCGAATTTTGAAGTGAGAGTCTTACTGCCCGTTAATGCGGGATAAACATCAAAAAGAACAGTCTATTGCATAATGTTTCACATGAAACTATCCATATTTTAGATTATCTTTCGACTTCTCATTCCTTGCAAAGTACTTTTTCATTATATAAAAATAGTAAAGTATCCTTTATATAAAGGATGCTTTACTATTCACCTACCACTTCCCCCTGCACTCTTCAATCAAACACAACAAATACCTCTTCGTCATATCAGCCCGTCTCCAACGAGAGAGATTTCGCTTTTCTTCTGGATTATGCCGCATTCGCTCTACTTCCCTTAATAAAGGCTCCCACTTATGAGAGTAAATTTCCAACATGTATTGTAATCCTCTATCTTTTGAAACAATTGTTTTATGATCTAACGTATATAAAATACGTCCCATCGTAACGACAGCTGATTCTACCCATTCTTCTATGAAAAATAAATAAGGACGCTTCGCTTTTTCAAGCCAGTAATGTTCTACGTTGTATTTCATTGTATTTACTACATCGTCCCACTTTATTTGAAAGGAAAGGTCTTCTACTTCTTTCCCGCTAACTGTAATACCTTGATTTTTCAATGTCCACCATGTGACCGCGTTAATATCCCAATGACCAATATCAGCCTTACCATCTGCACAATACACGTACTCATTTATTTCATGATTGTATTTCCCCAAGTCAGCAAGCGGAATATACATACCGTCCATTCTTTTACCTAACGTACTTTTACTAATTTTTTTATGCAGTTCTATAATTTGTTGTTTTTCAGCTTCATTCACGGAATCACTTATTACCGTAACAAAGTCAACATCGCTCGTTTCTATATGAAATGCTCCTAGCGCGATTGATCCGTAAATATATACCCCGACTATTTTTTCATCCGAAAAAATTTCTTTTAATTCTACTATGTACTGCTCCATTAATTGCTTTACTTCTTCTGGTAAAGCATGTTTTATTCCATTCTCCACATCTATCCCTCCATAAAAAAAGCCTTCGCAAATTCGCAAAGGCTTCATGCTTTATAAATATTTCTCGATTTCTTCATAAACATCCTTCAAACGTGGATTTCCTTCCCCAACGATTTCACCATTTACAAGAACGACTGGATAAAATAGATCTTCCTCCACTACTCGCTCTGCGAATGCTTTTTTATCTTCATCTTCTTGTTCTTCTTGAAAATCAATATACTCAAACTTAAATTTATTTTCTTGTCCTTCATATTTACGACCAATCGCCGCTTGTAACCACTCAAACGTTTCTGTTGAAGATGGCATTCCAACGCAGCTCGCACAAATTACTTTCGTCCCATACACTTGCACATTAACCATTTCTTCTCCCCCACTTCTCGTTCTAACAGTATATTCAGATGTCTTATTTCATAAGCACATCATTTTACAAATTTATTCTATACCCCTATACTGAAAAAACACGTTGTACACATGATACAATATTTCGACAATAAAACAAGAAGAGAAAAAATAGATTTTCCCCTCTATCTTGATTATAATAAAACTGATGAAAGGAGTCGATAAAAATGGAAAACCCACATATGCAAGAACAAGTACTAGAAGTATTAGATAAATTACGTCCATTCTTACTTCGCGATGGCGGAGACGTTGAATTAGTAGACATTGAAGAAGGTATCGTAAAATTACGCCTTATGGGTGCATGCGGAAGCTGCCCAAGTTCTACAATCACACTAAAAGCTGGTATCGAACGCGCACTACTTGAAGAAGTACCAGGCGTTATTGAAGTAGAACAAGTATTTTAATTAAAAGCAGAAGCGGCTCGTTCAAAATGTGAGGAGGATGGAGCTTCTGACATAGAGGCGCTTTTTGCCTCGGCGGAAGAAGCGAAGCCACCGAACATTTTAGCCGCTGGAGCTAGATAATATCTAAAAGCGGAAGCGGCTCGTTCAGAATCGCTTCCTAGAAAGAGACCCAAATGGGTCTCTTTTTTTATTCAAATAACACTTCCCCTTTAACATCATAAAACAAAATTGGAAATCCTTCTCAAAAAGTGCGATAATTAATACTATAGAATCGTTCACACATATACAGAAAAAAACATAGGGGGACGACACATGCCAAGAATGGGGAACACTTTCTTAACAATTCAAGAACTAGAAAAGAAAAAAGAGTATTTATTAGACCTTTCATCCGTTATACCAACATGGAATGCAAGTTATCAATTTTTATTTAAAGAAATCCAGCAAGAATTATTGAGTAAAGTAAATGAAAAAATCGAAAGACATCAATTCATTTTAAATATATGTGCAGATCAACAGGTAGGGGCATAATGTATTACATACAATTGTGATATATAAAAAAGAGACCTCACCCGGTCTCTTTTTTCGTTTTAAGATAGCCAATCTAATTTCCTAATGCCTAACTTATCAACAGGTAAACGAAATGACTCGTAAAAATGATTCATAAATTGCTCAGTGCGCTTCACATCGTGTAAAATGATTTCTAAACGGGCTCTATATATGCCTTTTTGTTCTTCGTTTCCTGTTTGATAATATCGTTCAATCGTTTCAAAGTAGTGAAGCGGGAACAGAAGCCTTGCGAATAATAAGCGCCAACCAAATGAAGAGAGCGAATAATTACGTTCATAATCTGTAATGAATTGAACTACCGTTTGCTCCCAATCTTTCTTTTTTTCTATCATCATATAGCGAATACATTCTGCTATATCTCTACTTGGGTGATCATATACCCAATCAAAAGGAAGTTTTAAACGCTTCGTTTGCTGCCATAATAAAGGTGTAAATCGTTCTTGGCAAATTGTTGCTGCGTCAGTTATTTGTGGTGTATCGTCCATTTCTGTATCGACAACATATTGAATTGCATTTTCTGCAACTCCTAAGTAATACGGGAAGGATTCAATAAACAATTGATCGAATACGTCTGAAGGATGGTTCATCACTTGCGATTGCCAAAACCTTTCTAATTGGTCGAGCCTTTTTTCCCATAGTGCTTTCCATTCACCAATGCGGCTTAATTGCTCAACTTCTTCTGGAAAGAATGCGCCACGTTTATGGAATATAGAAAGCTCACTTCCTAATGATGTAGCATGTCGCTCTAACATACGCATACCTTTTAATAAGCAGTAATTTTTTTCTTCTATCTCACTTACATAGTAGCCGTGTATAGTCGGAACGAAAGTCGAAACAGTTATATCCCCTTGCTGGTTCATATAATCACTGAGCTTTTTCATCTCTACAAGTACTTCTTCCTCCATTTCTCCAATTGGAACAAGTACATAAATTTTGTTGCGAATCCAAAAGCTTTTATAGGGGCCAAGGGGGATTAATTCTTTAACATGCATGTGATAATGCTCATAAATATGCTGAATCATCGCAGTCGCCACCTATGGTTTTTCTTTATATATATGAGCTTGTGCTCGCCTTTCATTCCTATGCACATGATAAAGCAATGAAACGTATACAAATACTAAAAAGAAAAAAAGGTGATAAACATGAAAGACTCAAATCAACTACAAGAAAGAGCATTACAACTATTACAAGAGCGCGGTGTAACAATTGACGATATTGCTGATCTTGTTCATTTTCTTCAAAAGAAATACCATGCAAATTTAGAGATGTCAGAATGTCGTTATAACGTTGAGCGTGTACTATCAAAACGAGAAGTACAAAACGCTCTTATTACAGGCATTGAACTTGATGTCCTTGCTGAAAAAGGAATGTTAAGTCAGCCGTTACAAGATATCGTAAAACGCGATGAAGGACTATATGGAATTGATGAAGTCATCGCACTTTCAATCGTTAACGTGTACGGGTCAATTGGCTTCACGAACTTTGGATATATCGATAAATTAAAACCAGGTATTTTAGAATACTTAAATGATAAATCAACTGGAAAGGTGCATACATTCCTTGATGATATCGTTGGCGGAATCGCTGCCGCTGCTTCAAGTCGTTTAGCGCACCGTGCTGAGCATTCGGAATAAGGGGTCTAGGCCGTCAGTTTCACACTGACGGCCTTTCATATTCCATAAGCATGAACTCTCTTCCACGGCTCAAAAAAAGAGGTCCTACTTGAAATCCAATGTTTTTATACAGCCTAATCGCTCTCTTATTGAATGTCGCTACACTCAGTCGAAACATTTTCGAATTCAATTCCTCAGTAGCAAATGCTATTCCCGCTTGAAAAAATATTTCCCCCATCCCTTTCCCTGTTAACTCCGGCTTCATTCCAAGCCCAATATCTACTACATCTTCTCCCCTATATAAATTAGCATCTCTTCCCCCTGGCACTTGTGCATTTTCTCCAAAACAAAAATAGCCGATGAATTCTCCATTCTCTCCGCAACAACCGTAATACGTTCCATCTAGCAACTCTTCTATTACTTCAGCATCTCCCGAAAAGCTATATAACGTATAGGGATTTTCATACTTCCACGTATTTATTTCTTTCGCTTCTTCTTCTGTTAACTTATGTATATCCATTCATCTCGCTCCTTATCAAATACTCTACTAATCTATATGTATTTACTCATTCATTTTCCAAACTTGATTCTCCTCTAATCGTAATATGCATAGTTACATACGCACACCCCTTTAAAAAATGCTAAAATTTATTTGAATCGCTGTTGTTACACTTCTTGATTAAGAAAGACTGTTAACCGGAAAATTAACGTCTTATCAAACTCAAGCAATTGGCACGTTTTGTCATCATGAAAGACACTCGAAAGAGTGTCTTTTTTCTATACCTGAGCAGGACCTGCTCATTTACAAAATTAATGCATAAATTAATATAACTCTTAAACCCATTATTACCTTTCTATACGTTGCAGCGTTCGTTGCGACAGATTCGGATAATAAAAAGCACTCCAGCCAGAGTGCTTTTTACTTTCAAACAAGGAGGTTACATATATGGATAGTACTCTTGTATTTAACTTTGGCATTGGTATTGTTATCATTTTATTCGTCTTCTTTGTTCTTTGTATGAGTGGGGTATAGCAATCTTTTATGCCGATAATTCCTTTAAAGTATCACTTAATTTGAACTTTCTTAATTGTAATGAAGCGATCATTGCTGCCCCTGCTCCAAGTACCACACTAGCAAAAGCTAATATACAAACTTGATTATACGGAATGATAATAACCTTTAGATCTAAGCTTGATAACACAATATAACTAAACAAAACCCCACCAAAAATGCCAATACAACCAGCTATCGCTCCAAGTAAAGTTCCCTCTAATAAAACAATCCGTCTCATTTGCTTCGGAATAGCTCCTACCGCACGAATCATACTAATTTCAGCACGTCTTTCATGTAAACTTGAGACAATTGCATTCATTAATCCTATACCAGAAATAATGAAAACAATTACAACTAACAAGCGAATTAACATCATCATTTGCGATAATAACTGCTCCTGTTCTTTTAATAAATCATAACTGTTTATAACTTCTACATTCTCTTTATTATTTGTAATTTGTTTTACTTGCTTCTTAATCGCTTCAAATGATTGATTAGAATTTGTCATAATTTGAATCGCTTCATATCCTTGCACGTGAAACTTATCACGAGCCCATTGTTCATTTACAAAAATATCTAACCCTCTTCCCCTTAATCCTTGCTCAATAATCGAAACGACTTTAATCGTTTGTTTTTCTTTCCCTTTTCCTTGTACTTCAATCGTATCATGCAACTGAATCCCTAATGTTTTAGCAGTTCTCTTCGTAACGACTCCCTCACCATCTTGTAATGGCTTATTTAAATCTTGTCCTGTAATCACTTTCGCTTTTGTTACTTTTTGATAAGCAACAATATCATTCCCCACAACTTCTATCACATCATATTCAAAATCATCTTTCCTCACATTTTCATACCACTCTTGATCCGCTTTTTTAAAATCATAATTTATAAGCTTCGCTGTAAAGTCAGTAACATTTGCTACGCTCTCTTCTACACCATCAATTTTTTTAACCTTCTCCATCCAACTAAATGGTAATACTTCAGTACTTTGCGACTCTATTGGAATTCTTATTACTAAATCAGCTGGTAAATGTTTTTGTAACCCATCTTTCATGCCTTCGTAAATAGAGTTTATATACATCGTTCCAACAAGTGCTAACATAAAACCAAATGCTAGTATAGCAACCGATACAGCTGCCTTATTTCGATAACGAATTACATTTCGGCTACTAATCGTCGTTTCAATTCGTAATATCATTTGAAGTGGTTTTGCAATCACTGGTGCTATCATCCGAATAAATAACGGAATCGCAAATAACAAACCGACCGCAAATAAAAGTGCTCCTATCGCACTTGGATTAAAACCGATATACCGCTCTAATACGTTACCCGCTAGTCCAATAACAGTACCAATGATTAAAATGCTAAGGCTAAAAGCACTCCACCTTTTTTCTTTTTTCTCATTACTAGGAAGTCCTGGGCGAAGTGCTTGAACTGGTGGAATCTTTCTAACCATGAAAGCTGGTATAATGGCCCCTATGATAGACATAACAATCCCTAGTAAAAACGTAATGAGTAAAATCTCACCTGAAATCGAGAATGCTTCTTTCCCTGCACCCTCAATATTCACCCATTTATTAATAAATGATGCGGCGATTGTTTGCGTACCCGCTCCAAAAATAACTCCTGCTAGCGATCCGATTGCCCCAATACATAAAGCCTCTAATAAAACGACTAATATAATTTGATTTGGATTACTACCAAGTGCACGTAATAATGCCCATTGCTTAAATCGACTTCTGACAGATAAGAAGAAACTTCCCATTATTAAAAGGGCTACAACAAATAAGGCAATACCACCTAAACTAAAAATTAATGGCTTCATTACATTTAGTCGTTCAAATGCCTTATCTACATAAGTACGTTGGTCCACCTTTATATTTTCAATCTTTTTATGTACATCGAAAGCAATTGCCTTTTTCACATTTACATCCTGTACTTTCACTTGAACGAGATTGAATTGATTTAGTAAATTTAATTCTTTTTGAAGCCAATGGATTGGAAAATAAGCACTATGCCCCATTGACGCCATTAACGGTGGATTTAAAATACCAACAACTTTCACAGCCTTTTCACCATGCGGCGGGAATGGCAGTTTAATCGTATCTCCTACCCGTATATTTTCACGATCTGTATACCCTTTTGTCAGTGCTACTTCAGCACCTTCTTTCGGATATCGTCCTTCTAATATTTTATAAGAATGCATTTCTGGAGAATCTTGCTCAACACCCCAATAAGATGGCTTTCCCGATAGTTCTTTATAATGTGGAAAAGGATACGGTATAAGTGCTTTTGATATTTTTTCAGCATTTTCTAAGCCATCTATTCCTTTTAAACTTTCATTATTTAAATACATGTCATTTTTTATATAGCCAAATTGTAAATTATAATCTCCATACCGACTTACTACTTGTTCCTTCACACTTTGCTCTACTGATTGATTACCTAGTAATAACATCGTCGCTAACATAACACCTAAAGCTGCTCCAAGGGCAATCAACATATTTCGCAACCAATTTTGTTTCATCGATTTTACCGCATACTTAATTACCCATCGCATCACCTTTACCTCCTACTTTAAAGTGACGATTCATAATCTCTTGAATTTGAGTAACTTGTTGCGGGATATTTCGAAATTTCCACCCTTTACTTTCAGTATGCTCATGAATCACCTCACCATCTAATAAGAAAACGACTTTATCAGCATGGGCCGCTACGAACGGATCGTGCGTTACAATGACAGCTGTTTGCCCTAATTCATCACATGCATTGCGAAGTGCCGCGATAATATTTTTGCTGTTTTCTGAATCTAACGCCCCTGTTGGCTCATCTGCTAATATAATAGCCGGCTCATTTGCAAAAGCTCTTGCTATCGCAACCCTTTGCTGTTGCCCACCTGATAACTGTGCTGGTAAATGCTTTTCTTTTCCTTTCAATCCAACGAGCTCTAATAAACGATTTGCTGTCACCGTTGCCTTCTTTTGCGAAACATTATCTAATAGTAAAGGCAACCCTACATTTTCCTCCGCATTAAACACTGGAATTAAATTAAACTGCTGAAAAATAAAACCGATTTTATGCCTTCTAAATAAAGCGAGCTCTTTTTCTTTTAATGTTGAAATCTCCGTACCATCAACTCGAATACTACCTACCGATGGAATATCTAATCCACCTAACAGCTGAAGTAAAGTCGTTTTACCCGATCCACTTGCCCCCATAATACAAACAAAGTCACCTTTTTGAATTTGAACATTAATATCTTTTAAGATCTTTACTTTACTATCCCCAATATCAAACGATTTTTCTAACCCTTCAATTTCAATAATATTCATCCCGATATCCCCTTTTCTCTCTATTTACCAATCTATATATTCTATTCGAAAATGCAAATTCCCTACTATTTTGTATTTTTTTGTCACATACTAACGTTTGTTTATCACATCAAAAATATTGACTCTAATAAAAAAAGTAACCCTAATAGTTACACGAATAAGTTAAAAACTATTCACATATCCACAATTAGGAGGAAGAACAATGAAACATGTGATCGTTTATGCACACCCGAATACAGAAAGCTTCAACCATGCAATTTTAGAAACTGTAAAAAGTGAATTAGAAGGAAAAGGTCATGAAGTACGCGTTCGTGATCTATACGAATTAAATTTCAATCCAGTATTAGGTGCTTCCGATTTCATCTCATTTTCCCAAGGAAACACACCAGAAGATATTAAAGAAGAACAAAAGCATATCTCTTGGGCTGATAGCATTACATTCATTTACCCCGTTTGGTGGGCAGGACTTCCTGCTATTTTAAAAGGATATGTTGACCGCGTATTTAGCCACGGCTTCGCTTATGCTTACGGTGAAAATGGCATTGAAAAGTTATTAAGCGGTAAAAAAGGATTATTATTATCTACAATGGGAAATACAAAAGAAGCATACACAGCAGGCGGTATGTTTGACGCAATGAAGAAAACAGCGGATGTTGGTATGTTTGAATTTACAGGCATTGAAACACTGGAGCATACATTCTATACAAGTGTTCCTTCTGTGGATGACAGTGTGCGTAAACAATATCTTGAAGAAGTTAAAGACGTAGTGAATCGTGCGTTTTAATAAAAAAACTCCGGTTATAACAACCGGAGTTTTTATTTCATCATCAATTTCGGAATATATCTTTGAAGAATGCTTTCTAATTCATTCATATCTTCCTGTCTAATAAGTAAATTCACATTATCATTCATTTTTTCTCGCCCGCGATATAAAAATATATTTTCTTTTGGATTTTCCCATGTTGATGTTTTATAGCCTTTTAATTCTTCGTATGAATAATAGTTCAATCCGTCTATTACACCTTTTTCATATATTTGTACACTTTTAATAAGATTTATCGCTATTAAAATCATAAAACAACTTGCTACAGCATAACTACCTGACTGAATGAGAAACTGTTCAAATGTACCAATATCACCACTTACGTATTGAACATATATATACATACATTGTCCGATAAAGTACGCTGGTCCAAGTAAGGCAATCCAACGTCGTTTCACCCGAGGATATGCTGCAATAAGCTTTCCCGCACTTTTTTTCATTTCATTTATTTTATATATCTTCCATAGAACAAAGAATAAAACACATAATGTAAAAATAAACATAATACATGACATCCAGTACACTCTTATTTTCCCCCTTCACATCATTACATATAAATTTTACATTTTAAATCCCTATAGTACATATGCAATTGTGCATAAAAAAACAGGCAACCTCTTCCGGTTACCTGCCTTTCATTACATCTTCTCAATCCACTCCGTCAAGTTGTGCACAACTTGCGTCGGTTGTACTTCATATTCTGTTAACTTGTCCACAGTTGTTACTCCAGTGTGGACAAGAAGGGTATGCATACTAGCATTTATCCCCGCTAAAATATCTGTATCGTAGTTATCCCCAACCATTAAAGCTTCTTCTTTTCCTATGCCAAGCACGTTTAACGCTTGTTCCATAATGATTGATTCTGGTTTACCAATAAAGATTGGGTCCACACCTGTTGATACTGCAACAACTGATGTTAATGAACCGTTACCTGGTAATAATCCGCGCTCAGTTGGAATTGCGATATCCCCATTTGTTGAAATAAACGTTGCACCGTTACGCACAGCAAGACATGCTTTTGCTAATTTTTCATATGTGATATCGCGATCTAAACCAACAATGACGAAATCAGGATTTTCATCCACAAGTTCAAATCCCTTTTCCACAAGAGCAGCGTGTAAGCCCTCTTCACCAATCATATATACAGTTGCATCTTGTTTGCGCTCATAAATAAAGTTCGCTGTAGCCATGCTCGTTGTGAATACTTGCTCCGCTTTCGCTGGAATATCGAAACGAACAAGTTTTTCTGCAACTTGTTCTGGTTTACGAGTTGAGTTATTCGTAACAAATAAATATGGAATACCTCTTTCTCCTAACGCTTTTACGAAGTCGCTTGCTTCTTCAATTTGTTCTTCTCCGCGATACATCGTACCGTCTAAGTCAATTAAATAGCCTTTATACATCTGTTTGTCTCTCCTTCTATGCTAACGTTCTCACCTATCATACCACTCTTATATTAACCCCTTTTTCAAAAGAAAAAAACGCTTTACCTTAAAGCGTCCCATAACGTTCATTTTTTCTCTTTTATTTGGTACGAACAATTACAATCGCCCACGCAAATGTTCGTTAACGCCTTCACATTTGCACCTGTAAATAACCGCTTGTACATATCTTTTTCATCCTCACACACTTGCGGGAATTTCTCCGCTATTTCCTTTAACGGACAGTTTTGCTTTTCAAGTATGAAAGAGCGTTCCCCATCCCTTTTTATTTGAACCATATAACCATTTTTCTCTTGCATAGCAGCTACTTCCTGTACTTTATACGCTAAATTGCTTTGATTACTTATCTTCTTTTGCAACTGCTCTTCCATTCGTTTCGTTCTCGCTTGTAAAACGTAACGAAGTATTTTTTCATCGCCCATTCGAGCTAAATCATCTAATATTTCAATAGCAAACTGCTTATATTCTTTCGGGAATGTATCTTCTCCCTTTTGACTTAATCCATACAAATATGTTGGTCGTCCAACATGCTGTCTTACCATCTTTGAATAAATTAGCTCATCTCTCTCAAGATTACTTAAATGCCTTCGGATTGCCATTTCCGTAATTTCTAAAACTTCGGCTAATTCTGCTACAGTATGCTCGCCCTTTACCTTCAACAATTGTACAATCTCTTCTTTCGTCGTACGTGCTTCCCCCATAGCTCACCCTTCTCCCTTTTCTTTCTCATATACAATATAAGATCCCCAAAAGAATTCCCGGGGATCTTATAAGCACAATTATTCTGGTACAAATGCAGATACAGGTCCTAATTCCTTTTCTAAATAACTGTAAATATTCGCTGGGTATTTCTCTACCACCGCGATATGTTTTTGAATCGTCTTATATAATTCATCATGATTCATTTGAATATAATCTTGCGTAAGCATTTTTCGAAGAAGAATAATTTCTTTAATATACGCTCCCTCTTCTCCACTTATAACTCTCTCGTCCATTAAAATATCAATAATATCTTCGTAACTTCCTGGATCGCGCATAATAAATCCATCAATCATCGCATTCCCTACATCTAATATACAATCGATAATAAGATGCGCCATGCGCTCTAATGCATAAAATTCAAACTCGGTTTCATATGTCTTTTTCTCTTGAAATGTATTTGTTGCTCGTTCTAAACATACTAGCATTTGTTCTATTTTTTTTCTGTCTACGAAGTACATGAATGTCACCTACCTGGAAATTAAAGCATTTACATTTTAATTGTAACGCTTTCTTCTGAAAAAATCGACAATTTTTCGAATTCACCTTTTCCTCGTTATTTGTTATAGTTATATTTGTATGATTTTTGAAATTGGAGGAATGCAACCTTGGAACGTGAACTCGCACTAGAAATTGTCCGTGTAACAGAAGCAGCAGCCTTAGCATCCGCACAGTGGATGGGCCGCGGAAAGAAAAACGAAGCAGATGATGCAGCAACTACAGCTATGCGTGATATGTTCGATTCAGTAAACATGGCAGGTACAGTTGTAATTGGTGAAGGAGAACTTGATGAAGCACCGATGTTATATATTGGTGAAGAACTAGGAACAGGTAACGGTCCAGAAGTAGATATCGCCGTTGACCCATTAGAAGGCACAAACATCGTTGCAAAAGGTCTTGCAAATGCAATGGCAGTTATTGCAATCGCGGATAAAGGAAACCTTCTTCATGCTCCGGATATGTACATGGAAAAAATCGCGGTTGGTCCAAAAGCAGCTGGTAAAATTAGCTTAGATGATCCAATTGAAAAAACAATTGATATTGTAGCAGAAGCAAACAATAAAAAAATTCGTGACCTAACGGTTATCATCCAAGAACGTGAACGTCATCAAGATATTATTGACCGTGTTCGTGCAAAAGGTGCACGCGTAAAACTATTTGGTGATGGAGATGTTGGTGCATCAATCGCAACAGCTTTACCTGGAACAGGTATCGACTTATTCGTAGGTATTGGCGGAGCTCCAGAAGGCGTTATTTCTGCAGCAGCATTAAAATGCCTTGAAGGTGAAATGCAAGCTCGCTTAGTTCCAATGAACGAAGAAGAAGAAGCTCGTTGTCGTGAAATGGGATTAGAAGATCCTCGTCAACTTCTTATGTTAGATGACTTAGTATCTGGTGATGATGCAATCTTCTCAGCAACAGGTGTATCTGCTGGTGAATTATTAGACGGCGTGAAATTCCTTGGCGGAGATTTAGCTGAAACATATTCTATCGTAATGCGTTACAAAACAAGAACAGTACGTTTCATTAAAACGCATCACCATTTAGATCATAAACCACACTTAAACTTAGATATTTAATAAAGGAGCCATGTGTATGGAAGAACGTTTCTTTCTGTACGACGATACAGTCGCTACAAAAACGCGTTTCGTTAGCTTTTTGGGGGAAAATGAGCGTCATGATTTAGCGCTTCTATACTCCGATCGTCATTACGGTAAAACAATAGTCCTTGATATGCAAAGCAACAAATTTGCTATCATCGGTCCTGACGATTTAAATGAACAAGGCTACTTAGAGCATGCATTTTCGATGTCTGAAGAAATTGCAGAAGAATTACGCTCATTTTTATTTGAACTTATATAATTTATCTGGTGCACCAGCTATTTTAGCTGGTGTTTTTTTACAATTTATATTTCGAATTTTCAATCTTATATGTTATACTTATGAACAAATCTATTTGGATAGAAAGGACGTTATCTACGTATGCCAACATTTACTTTTTGAGACTCCCATGACTAAAATCTCAAGCCCGAATCCTTACGGAGTTACGGGTGGGATTCTTGAATGACTAAACGTTCGCAGTCCATTTCTGTTTTGAACAGTCTTCAAGATGAGGGCATCTCATTGCCCCTCCTAAACCAGACCATATAGGTGCTTAGGCTGATTGACTGTTACCATCAATCACAGTTGCGTAACGAATATTCATCGCCCCAACGATATCACGATGTGTCTCAAACCCACATGAACACTTGTATTTTCTGTCTTGTGCCTTATTCTTTTCAGCGCATTTTGGACAACTTTGACTTGTATAAGCTGGATCCACATATTCAATCTTAATACCGGCTAATGTCGCTTTATACGCAATAAATTGTGACAAACGATAGAATGACCAAGTATGTAGATTTTTTTCGTTTTTACGGCTTGTTCTTGCCGTCTGTCTTATATTCGTTAGTTTTTCTAATCGAATGACAGAAATATGATTCTCTATCGCAAAATCAATGATTTCACGACTTATTTTGTGATCTTTATCTTGCATCCATCTTTGTTCTTTATCATTAAATCGCCGGATAGCATTCACCTTTTTGTCTCTTCCTAACTTCTTACGAGCACTACGAAACTTACGCTTCCTATATTTGTTTTGCCTACCATTCCCAAAGAAACGAATCTTGTCATTATCTGTGATCGCTACCGCGGGGACTTTGAGACCTAAGTCTACTCCTAAAATTTTCGTACCTGCTTTTTCACTTCTAGGAAGCGTAACAGATATTTGGGCACTCCACTTATCCGATTTCTTTGTGATACGAAGTGTACCTAACTTATGTGTTAACAAATCCAAATTGCGATTGTTTTTATCGATTAATAAAGCACGTACCTTTAAACGAGTTGACTTTCCATTTATCATCAGCGGGACTGAAATATAATTGGAATCAAATGAATAATTTTGATTGTTCCATACACAAACAGGTTTCTTTAGAATCGGAATGATTTTATACTTACTTTTCTTTACTTTTGTAACAAATAAACTTTTCGCGTCTTTGATTGCTTGATTCTTCACCGCACTTGGAATATTCGCTTCAATATCTTTCGTACTTTTTTTCGTGCTTTTCTTTGCTTCAACCATTTCCGATACAAGTGTATTAATAACTTTGATATATTCGTGACTACTTTGTTCCAATAAACGGATTTGTTCTTTTGTTGGAATCAATTTCACTTTTACTGTTAGGGTTTGTGACATACGTTTCATCCCCCTTGTTTTTTGATTTTCAACACACTGTTTGATTATCTCATTGGATACATTTCCAGCAGGAGAAATAAAAAAGGAACGTGTCCATAAACTTTGCAACTACATGAAGATAAGAGGATCCTTCTCTCAAACGCTGTGTTATATTTGCCATTGCATCAACAGGACTAAGTGTTGATAGTATATTAAAAAACCTTTCTTCTGTATCATTTACAAAATACAAAATGATACGATTGTTTTCATTCTTCTCTAATCATTAACCATACTTATAATTTATCAGTTATTTCCGAAAAATCATAACAAAAAAGCTCTAAGAAATATACTTTGGATACTTAAACGATTTCATAGTAGTAATCCGTATCCAACCTCACTTTAAATCCATACCTAAAAAAGATGGGCTACTCGTTCAGAAAGGGCTATAAAAATTGCAGACACACTACCCTTTTTACTGATACGAATATTCGCAGGCATAACGCAAACGGAAAAAACATATACGGATTTGCAATTTATAAATGTCCGAAAGATCATACGTGGAATCAAAAACTTCATATTTATAAATCATTTACTGATCACGTCGAAACTGTCGATATGACTCAGCAAGAACAAACGGAAACAAGTACTACCATTTCCATTACACAATACAAAGAAAGTGGTATAGCCGAAATAACGATCGTATTAGACATAGTTTTCGGTTCCCACCGGATTGATAAAGTGCTATCCACATATATTTCAGATTGGAGCCGAACTATCATTGTGGATAAAATTAAAAATGGGCATATCCAATTGAACCGACAACAAATGAAACCAAACGCAATACTTTCTGAAGGCGATCATATTTCGATTTGTTTGTGAGCGAGTATAAAAAAAATCCTCTTACAATCGTAAGAGGATTTTTTCATTTCTTCACTTTTCGTAATACAAAGTGTGCACAACCGAAGTTACAGTACTCGTATAAATACTCTGATAAAGTACTAATTTTCGTATCATATGTCGAACGTTGATTACTATCATCAAAGAATCCGCGCAATCTAAGTTGCTCATAACCCCAGTCTCCAACGATATAATCATATTTATTTAAAATTTCTGCATAGCGCTCTTTAAGTGCTTCTTCACTAAAACCGTCACGAAAGTTTTTAATTACTTCGTACTGAACATTATTAACGCTCACCGTAGTATGACTCTCTTGCTTTTGCTCCATTATGAACTTCCTCTCTAAGCATTCTTCTTTTTATCGTATCACAAAGCATAACAACCAACAATTTCAAATACAAAAAATTGAAAATTAGTGCATGCTATGGAGAAGGAGGTGCTACATCGTGAAAAAACAAATTATACTCTCTCTTCTCTCTCTTCTCTCTCTTTCCTTATTTGCAGGCTGCCAATCAACTAATAAAGCCGAAATGGAGCGTGAAGAAGGAAGTCGTGTTCTTGTTTCCAATAAAAACGACATGTATCATACGGAAAATACAAATACACGGCTCACAAGGGTGGGCTATTCATCTAAACAAAAACATGAAGTATCTAACAAACAAGTAGGCGCCATTAACCGTGAGAAAGTCGCTGAAATGATTACAAGCATGACAGTCAAACTTCCTGACGTCACCAATGCCGCTACACTCGTTACCGACGACGAAGTGTTCGTTGTATACCGTGCAAACACAACGGATCCGAAACTCGTAACAGATCAAGTATATAAAACTGCTTTGTCCATCGTTCCTCGCTATTATAAAGCATATGTATCAACAAACCAAAAGTTGATTTCTCAAATTCAAGGTCTTCAATCTGGTAGCTTAAACGATAAAGAATATGAACAAAGTCTTGATATGTTAAAACGTGAAATGAGCGATAATCCTCATTTGAACAATACGGGGGATCAAACTTTGAATGATATGATTAAAAAATAAAAAGGTGGAGAAAACCTCCACCTTTTTACTATTCCTTACGATCCGCATAAACCTCCATCGCATCACACATAAACTGCGCTAAACCTTCACCAAACTTATCAATATTTTTCGTAAAACGCTCATCAGCAACATACATTTGACCGAGTCCCTTAAAGGCCTCTAATGAATATTCACCGAAGTTTTGCAAGTAATCGTACCATACCCCGATTGCGGATTGCGCCTCTTTAGAATCCGGTGCTCCATTTCGAAGTGTTGCTAGATTTCTGTAAATATTATTAAACTCCTCCTGTTTCTCTTTAGACATCCCCTTCGCTGTTTTATTCGCTTTATCTACAGCCTCATCTCCCCATCGTTCACGTGCTTCTTCTTCGTACGGGTTATGACTAAAATCAAATCCTTCAAATTTCTCTTTATTCGTCATATCAATCTCTCCTTTTGTATGCTGAATTGTTTTATTAATCGTCGCTATCACTTTATCTAACCTGGCACGCTTTTCAAGAAGCATTTTCTTATGAAGCTGTAGTGCTTCTTTGTGGTCAAATGATGGACTCATGATAATTTCTTTAATCTTCTTCAAAGGGAAGTCTAGTTCTTTAAAAAATAAAATTTGCTGCAGTGTCTCTAAATTTTCATTGGAATACAGACGATATCCAGACTCTGTCGTCTCGTCTGGGGTTAATAACCCAATTTCATCGTAATGATGCAGTGTGCGCACACTAATTCCAACTAAATTAGCTACTTCTTTTACCTTCATTGTCATGTGTATCTCCCCCTTAGTACATACAATAAAGTATGACGCAACGTTAGAGTCAATAAGTAAATTCATTTATCTCTAAAAGTTTCATCTCTCCCATATTTCATGCATAATAGATATGTACATATATTAGAAAGCGGTGAAAGTATGGTTTCAAATATTGTAATTGCCAGTATCATATTTCAACTCGTTGTTTCGGTTCTGGTCCCAATTATTGTACTCGTTTATTTCCGTAAAAAATATAATATTAATTGGAAAGTGGTCGGCGTTGGTGTTCTTATCTTTATTGGATTTACCCAAATTCTCGAAACACCGTTCCACCTATTTATGCGTGGTAATCCAGCAATCGCTCCATTTTTAGAAAATCCGTATGTCTTTGCAATTTATGGCGGACTAACTGCTGGTATTTTTGAAGAATTAGGACGCTTCGTTGCCTTCTTCTTCCTACTAAAAAAATATCTAGAATATAAAGATGGCTTCGCTTATGGAATTGGTCATGGCGGGATTGAATCCATTTTAGTTGGCGGATTCTCTGCATTGCAGACAATTATATTCGCTAATGCTATTAACAATGGTAGCTTCGCTCAAATGGCAGAAAAACTACCACAATTAAATCTTGTAAAGGATATGTTAATAGAACAACCTGCTTATTTATACTTCCTTGGCAGCTTGGAAAGAATTATGGCTCTTGTATTGCAAATTGCCTTCACAATGCTTGTCTTATACGCTGTAAAACAGAAGAAATATATTTTCCTTGTTTACGCTATATTATTCCACGCATTTGTAGACTTTTTCGCGGCACTTTACCAAACAAAAACAATTAACATCTTTGTTGCAGAAGGAATTACTCTTCTCTTCGCGATTGGTGGTTTCATTCTTATTCGTAAAATGAAAGCGAAATTAGTAAGTGTGCCAGAGTAAAAAATAACCCACCAGTTGGTGGGTTATTTTTTATATGGATTTTCGTAGTGATGATAACTTTTCCCCCCTTGCAGCTCCCTCTTTGTTTCCGCATCTATAACGATGTACTTATGAAACTCTTCTGCTTCATTTTGAGAAAAGGAAGCAAAAAAATAAAGTGAAACTTTAATCAGTGGGGGTTTATCCACTGATTATTAGTTGAACCAATCGGGCTTTTACGGGCAGTTGATCTCCCATTTAACTACTTTTCTTTAAAACTGAATTTTGAGGTGGGAGTCTTACTGCCCGTTAATGCGGGGTAAACTTGGCGATCAGGGTGAATAAAAAAATCTTGAAACACCACGCTACTCCGACAACCCACGGCTGTTTTTTGTCTGAAAGAAAATTCTTCATCGGGCACTTCTTTAAATAAAATCTTTTTCCGAACACTATATGCTGCATTTTTATATTCTTTATACACCTTTTTATCTAACTGTTCGTAAAACACATCCTCACTCACAAATGGCTTATTTCGATTGCTCGGATAGTCTAATTTTTGATTTGATTGTGCATATGTTGTGGACAATTGCGCGAGAAAACAAATACTGAATACAATGCATATCATTTTTTTCATAATTGCACCTCAAATTTTCATTATCCACATTACTTTTCCACATACTTAGATCACTATTCCGTTTCCAATAAAAAGGAATTTTTTCCACATTTGTCGAAGTATATAGCGTCAACTTGAAAGATGGGGATGAATTATGAAGAAAATTATTGTAATACGACATTGTTCCGCAACTGGACAAAAACGTGATGCCGAATTAACGTTTGCCGGAAAAGATCAAGCTAACACCCTTGCTGCATTCCTCTTAGAAAATCAGCTACAAATAGATCATATTATTTCGAGCCCATTTGTCCGAGCTATCGATTCCATTCGGCCCTATTCCATTCAAGCTAACCTATCTATCGAAGAGGATGAACGATTAGCTGAACGTATATTAAGCAACGTTCCGATGGATGATTGGATGCAAAAACTAGAATCTACTTTTACAAACATAGATATTGCCTTTTCAGGCGGAGAGTCAACAAAACAAGCAACGGACCGTGCTATATCGCTTATCCAAGACGTTTTAAAGTTAAACCATACTACAACACTACTCGTTACACATGGAAACTTACTTACGCTCATTTTAAAGCACTTTGATCGTACGATCGGCTTTAGTGAATGGAGAACTTTAACGAATCCTGATGTTTACGAAATTACAATCGATGAACAAAGTTTCATAAAACGATTATGGGAAGCATCGTCCAAGTAGTATCCCTTTCCAAAACACTCAGTTGACGCCACGAGAAGAGACTGTATTAACAATAGAGAGGGGTATCATTCCATATGTATGAAGATGTACTTTCTTTACTACATAAAACAAATGCTTCTTATGAAAAATTTGAACACGAACCAGTACTTGACTATGAAACAGATCGTATCGTTCGTGAAAGACTTGGTTTGCAAGGCACTCCAAGTAAAAGCTTATTTTTAAAATCAAAATCCGGGGAGCATTACGTATTCTTTACGTTAGAAGGCACTCGCCTCAACCGAGGAGAGATGAAGGAAATAACAGGAGAGAGCTTATCTCTCTGTTCTCCTAATGAGCTAAGAGAAGAGACTGGTTGCACTCCTGGATGTGTAGCTCCTTTCGGTTATTCACAAAATGTAACGATTATTGTGGACAGTTCAATTTATACTTACGATAAAATTTTAATTACACCTGGTGTACCTGAATTTACAATTGAATTATCCACAGAGGAATTAAAAAAGATTTTATCCACATGTCAAAATAAAGTTTTAGAGTATAAGAAAAAAGAGAGCTAATGATTAGCTCTCTTTTTTCATTATTTCGCTTCTGCTGTTTTTTCTTTTGCAGAACGTACTTGCTCGTCCGCATGATAAGAAGAACGTACAAGTGGACCAGCTTCACAGTGGCTAAATCCTTTGCTAAGTGCAATTTCTTTTAGCTCTGCAAATTCTGCTGGTGGATAATATTTAATAACTGGTAAATGCTTCTTAGATGGTTGTAGGTATTGTCCAAGAGTTAAAATATCCACATTGTTTGCACGTAAGTCATCCATTGCTTCAATTAAATCTTCTCTCGTTTCACCTAAGCCCAGCATAATGCTCGATTTAGTTGGAATATCAGGCTGCATTTCTTTTGCTCGACGTAAAAACTCTAATGAACGGTCATATTTTGCTCTAGCGCGAACTCGGTTAGATAATCGACGTACTGTTTCAATGTTATGGTTCAAAATATCTGGTTTTGCATCCATTAACATTTTTAAGTTTTCTTCTACCCCACCCATATCAGATGGTAATACTTCGATAGACGTGAATGGATTTTCACGACGTACAGCGCGTACTGTTTCAGCAAAAACAGCTGCTCCGCCGTCCTTTAAATCATCACGTGCAACCGCTGTTATAACAACGTGCTTTAAGCCCATTTGTACTACAGAATCTGCTACGCGTTCTGGCTCTTGTAAATCAAGCTCAGTTGGTAAGCCTGTTTTAACCGCACAAAAACGACAAGCACGTGTACAAACCGCACCTAAGATCATAAATGTTGCTGTTTTCCTTACAGCCCAGCATTCATGAATATTCGGACATTTCGCCTCTTCACAAACTGTATGAAGATTCTTAGAACGCATCATTTTCTTTAAGCCTGTATAGTTTTCATTCGTGTTTAACTTAATTTTCAACCATTCGGGCTTGCGCTTATACTCTGTTTGTTTTGTCATGGTTATCAACTCCGCACAATATGAAATAGTTTACCGTGTTCGCTTCTTTCAATGTAACATATCTATTCTAACGTATGAAAGCGATTTGCTCAAATGAAGATTCTAAGATTTTTTCCAATCGTTCCCTATAATGAAATACTCCGTATATCCCACACTAAAAAGAGTGATGTTGTGAAAGGAGTCTATTTCATGCTTCGAAAAATTTCTCTTTTGCTTTCGATTTGCTTTCTTCTCCACCAAAACATCGCTTACGGTGAAGATAATCAGCAAAGCATATATGAAAAGCGCATGGCACTATATAAAGAAACTGAGCAATCTTCCGGTATTCCGTGGTATTACTTAGCCGCAATGGATCAATACGAAAGAAACATACGGAGCGTCAGAAAAAATATTCCGAAAAAACCAGATGCCATCATTTCCCTTTATTTCAAACCTGAAATATGGGCTGGACCTGTTAATAGTAATGATACTCTCCCCCATACAATTTCTCTATTTGGCGGAATGGGTTTAGATGGTGACAAAGATGGATTTGCAAATGCAAATAACGACCGTGATCTTCTGCATACAGCAGCAACTATTTTAAAGAAACAAGGAACGTCGGAAGACCGTATTAACATTATGCTTTGGGAATATTATAGACGTGCAAAAACAGTTGAATTAATTACAGAATACGCCCGAATTTATAAACATTATGGACGCATTAATTTAGAAGGTAATGCTTTCCCTCTCCCGATTCGCAGTGACCATAGCTATCGTAGTACTTTCGGTGCTGGTAGAAGCTTTGGCGGCAGGAGGATTCATGAAGGAACCGATATTTTTGCTGGATATGGCGTACCAGTACGATCAACTTGCTATGGCGTTATTGAAACAAAAGGATGGAATCGCCTTGGTGGATGGCGCATTGGTATTCGTGACCTTCATAATAATTACCACTATTACGCTCATTTAGGCGGGTTCTCTAAAGAAATACAGCTCGGACAAATTGTCGAACCAGGAAAAGTAATCGGATTTGTCGGTAGTACCGGCTACGGTCCTCCTGGTACAGCTGGAAAGTTCCCGCCTCACTTACATTTCGGCATGTATAAAGACAATGGCTATACAGAATGGGCTTTCGATCCATACATGCATTTAAGCCTTTGGGAACGAAAAGAACGAGCAAATACAAAAAAATAACCGTAGCAAATTGCTACAGTTATTTTTTTTATATTCGCTAACTATCCGTTTTCTTTTTATCTGGTACAACAACTCCGCCACTTCCGTAATAAGTAGGCACCTCACCTTGAACGATGCGCGTTGCAATCGGAATGTTTTGCTTCACCTTAATTTCTTTCGTGCGTAACGGAATCATAACTTGTAACGTCACTTCCACTTCCATAATAATTTTGATCGCCGTATTATTAATTCCTTGCGGCTCAACTAATTGTTTAATATCCGTATTCACATGACCAATTGGCGTAAAATTAATCGGAATATCTGGTCCTATATTACCAAGAAGCGCATTATCAGTTATGCGCCCAAAAGGAACTGACATAGATACCCCATTCTCTTCAAAAATACCAAGTGCTTTCGTATCCCCTTTTTCTACTTGTTGTAAATATTTTTCTATGTATGCAGTAGTCGATGTTAATATTTCATTTACTTGTTTTGTATTTAAATCAATTGTAGATACTTTCCCGTTCCTATCCGTTTGTACTTTCATTAATGAATCTACATCAAACCCTTCATTAATCCGGTCTTTTACCGCTTTCGTCATAACTGCTGTTGCCATTTTATGAGTCTCTGTTTCCCCATACTTAATTAACGTTGGCTGAATACTTTTATTTACAATCCATAAACCTTGAACTACCATTACGATAAAAATAATAAATGAAATAAGCAGTATATACCGAAAGGAAATCGGTCCCCTTCGAAACCGCGAATTTTTCGAACGAAATATGCCCATAAGAAAACCCTCCTTCTTATATTATTTCTATGCAAGAAAGAGGGATGATATATGCTTATCTCATTTTTAATAGTGCATCTTTTCCGATTGTGCCTACCGGAATACCTAAAGCTTCGGCTCCAGTCGTTACTGATTCCAGCGGTGCTTCAAGAAGTTGTTCAATCGTTCTTACACCAACCGCACGGCCAGCAATAATTCCTCGATCACCTAACTTCTCATTTAGAAGACCTACATCTAAAGCACCGCACATAATATATCCTTTATCGCTCATTACAGCTAGCAAATTTGTCTTTGGAAGTTTTACGCTAACAGCAATGAACGTATAGTTATCAATTATAATTGGCTCTACATTAACCATAGTTCACACTCCTCTCTTTCTTATCTTTATGACAAGAGAAAAATGAGTGTTACAAGTTAACTAGCCTATAGTTTGACTGAAGATGTATAAGTTATCAACATGTCTGTTAGTACATCTCTAAGCAATTCCGGCATATAATATTGTTTGTCAGAAAGTGTGGATAGCTCTGGGTATAAGTATCCGAATGTAAACATATCAATCGTTCCTACCGTATATATCCGGTCTAATTCCAGCGATTCGCCGTTAATCAATACATCTTCTAGTAAAATTTTATTCCCTGGAATCGTATCTGGAATCACTTCCAAACCATCGTAAATCATTTTCCCCATTACTTTTCCACGAAATCCGAATCCTTTCACCTCAAGATTCTCCATATTCGGGCGGCGCGCTTTCAAAATAACTTCTCTTAACGTTTTCCCTGGTACTTTTAACATACATGGATTAATTGGATGTGGACAAATCCGATGAATATCTCCGCGCGTCACAACACCTTCATTTAATCCCTCAAGTAGTACACCAGCGTTCACCATCCCAACATCCGCATTACACCACTCTTTAAGTGCACTTGCCAACATATGAGAAAATGGCGTCTCCTTAAACCAATCGACCGGCAATGATTCTTTTAAATGAACGACAGGCTCAGCCATTATCTGTTTACTTTCTTCCTTTAGCATTTCAATTGTGGATAACGGCTCGCTATAAGCACCTAACCGTTCTGTCTTAATCGCTCTACCGTCTTTTTTCAACAGTCTCTTCGTCTCTTTATCCACAGTAAGCTGAACGTGACCGACGTAATGTCCCCACTTTTCACAACAGCAAAGCAAAGTATTATCCACAAGAACACCGCGCTCAAATAAATGATGCGTATGTGCCCCTAAAATAACATCTATATCATAATGCTCCGCCATATACTCATCCATACTTTTTCCAAGATGAGAAAGCACAACAGTAATATGAGCTGTATCCTTAACTTCTTCTAAAATAGACTCTAAATGGATGATTGGATCTTCAATATGCCAGTCTAACATATGATAAAACTCTGGATAAGCTACCGTTAATCCAATAAAGGCAATCGTAATCCCATCTGTCGTTGTATGTAATTTATAAGGCTGCGCCCACGCCGGACGTACACCTTCTTTTTCAAATAAATTCGCTACAAGCACCTCAAAACCAGCATCATCATATAGACGATTCAAATGCTCTTTCGCTAACGTAATTCCTTCATTATTTCCGATCGTTACATAATCATATAACGCCTCATTTAATAATTTTGTATTCCCAAGTCCATTTGTCGCTTCCGAAATACTATGAAAACGATCCACATGATCGCCAATATCCACAGTTAAAACAGTCTCTCCCGCTTCCTGTCTTCGCTTTTTCTCCCCTCGTACAAACCGAGAAATTTGCGGCCAATTTTCAAAATGACTATGTATATCGTTTGTATGATAAAGGTGGATGATCATTTCTTTATTTATATTCAGAGAAAAAACCTCCTCTCAGTTCCTTACTGCCATTTACGCTATACGTACGCAATAATCCTGTAAATACTTTTCGTCTTTTCTTGCTATTCTACATTGTACTCGCATTATAAGAAAAAGCCAAAGATTGCCCTTTTAATATGGAAAACTTTATTTTTTATAATCTGTGGATTAGTTGGAAGAGGATTTTCTTTGTAGTCGGTGGTGGGGACCTATTTGTCAGGAAGTTTGTTGGATGGATTGGCGAAGAGCTTTTTGCTGCCTCCTAGATGAGTATTATCCTACACATATACCTTGTAACACGACATATGTCGTGTTACAATCTCATCATAAGGTGGTGAACCATAAAATGGATAAAGAGATATTAAAAGGAAGTATTGATATTTTACTTCTCTCCATCATTAAACAGCACGATACGTACGGCTATGAAATTATTCAAAGGCTAAAAGAAAACAGCAATGATCTATACACGATGAGCCAAGGTACACTCTATCCAGCACTTAAGCGCTTGGAACAAAAGGATTTAATCAATTCCTACTGGGGTGAATCTGAAACTGGTATGAAACGAAAATTTTATCGCATTACTACGAGCGGCAAGAAAATTTTAGAAGAAAAACTAACAGCGTGGGATTCAGTTACAGCTCTTATTAAAACTTGTCAGAAAGGAGCTTTAAATTAATGACAATTGAAGAATACATAAAGAGTATCGTTCAAAAAACAAACCTATCCCAATCTGATAGAGACGAACTTTACTTCGAAATTTACGATCATCTTACAAGTTTAAAACAAGAATTTCTCGATCAAGGAAAATCTGAAGAAGAAGCTACTACATTAGCCATTCAAAACTTCGGAGAAGCCTCTACTTTAGGAACTGAAATTGAAAAAGCGATGCAATCTTCTACGCAAAAATATGTACAGTGGATTGGTTGGGGATTATTTTTACCGTATTCATTTGTTTTATTATTTAAACTGTTGCTCGGGAGGCCAGCTTTTTACTTTGGTAATCTGAAGTACTTCTTTGAAACAGGTGACTGGCATTCTATACACGGTGGGTTAATAAACTTAATCCCGCTCAAAAGTACAATCCGCTATTTAAGTGGATTCGATCTAACACATCTACTAGATCCTTATAATATAGACATCGTACTTATGAATACATTAGGAAACGTCATCATATTTATCCCATTCGGATTCCTACTACCTTTATTATTTAAACAAATTAACAATGTAAAAATGGCGTCTAAAATTTTCATTAAGTTTATTTTATTAATTGAATCGTTACAACTCCTTACTTTTACTGGTGTTTTTGATATTGATGACATCATATTGAATATGCTAGGTGCTTTAATTGGATATGGTTCCTTCATTGGGATGAAACATATTTGGGAGCGTATTAAATCTGTGGATAAGGTAGATACGATTTAGGTTCGGGGGTATCCCAGCCTGCCCTGAACCCAGCACAACATAAAAAAGCGCCCTGCACAGCAGGGCGCTTTCTTCATACATATATTATCCAGTTCCAGCGGCTAGAATGTTCGGTGGCTTCACTTCTTCCTATGAGGCAAAAAGCGCCTCTACGTCAGAAGCTCCATCCCCCTCACATTCTGAACGAGCCGCTTCCACTTTAAATACTGTCCAGCTTCGCCTCCTAGACCCTCATGTCTAAGAACCTTCCGCACCAGAAGATAAAAGCATCTTCTGTGCGAAAGAACCTTAGCCAACGGGTCTGAACAGTCGGCTCCGCATTTCTATTTAACCAATAGAACCTTCCATCTCAAACTTGATTAGGCGGTTCATTTCAACTGCGTATTCCATTGGAAGTTCGCGAGTGAATGGCTCGATGAAGCCCATTACGATCATTTCTGTAGCTTCTTGCTCAGAAATACCGCGGCTCATTAGGTAGAATAATTGTTCTTCTGATACTTTAGATACTTTCGCTTCGTGCTCAAGTGAAACGTAATCGTTTTTGATTTCGTTGTAAGGAATTGTATCAGATGTAGATTGGTTATCCATGATTAACGTGTCACACTCGATGTTAGAGCGAGAGTTTTTCGCTTTTGGTCCGAATTGTACGATACCACGGTAAGTTACTTTACCACCATGCTTCGCAATCGATTTAGAAACGATTGTTGAAGACGTGTTTGGTGCTAAGTGAATCATTTTCGCACCAGCATCTTGGTGTTGGCCTTTACCAGCAATCGCGATAGATAATGTTAAACCACGAGCGCCTTCGCCTTTTAAGATAACTGCTGGGTATTTCATCGTTAATTTAGATCCGATGTTACCGTCAATCCATTCCATCGTTGCGTTTTCTTCACAAACCGCACGTTTTGTAACTAGGTTGTATACGTTGTTCGCCCAGTTTTGGATTGTTGTATAACGGCAATATGCATCTTTTTTAATGATGATTTCTACTACCGCACTATGAAGTGAGTTAGTCGTGTAAACAGGTGCTGTACAACCTTCTACGTAGTGTACGTGTGCGCCTTCGTCTACGATGATAAGCGTACGCTCGAATTGTCCCATATTTTCAGAGTTAATACGGAAATACGCTTGAAGTGGTGTATCAACTTTAATACCTTTTGGAACGTAGATGAATGATCCACCAGACCAAACTGCAGAGTTTAATGCAGAGAATTTGTTGTCTGTTGGCGGGATTACTTTTCCGAAATGCTCACGGAAAATATCTTCGTTCTCTTTTAATGCGCTATCTGTATCTTTGAAGACGACTCCTAGATCTTCTAGGTCTTCTTTCATGTTGTGGTATACAACTTCAGATTCGTACTGTGCAGATACACCAGCTAAATATTTTTGCTCAGCTTCAGGAATACCTAATTTATCAAATGTCGCTTTAATTTCCTCAGGTACTTCATCCCAAGACTTCTCAGATTTCTCAGATGGTTTTACGTAGTACGTAATTTCATCGAAATCTAAGTCGTTTAAGTCGCCGCCCCATTGTGGCATTGGCATTTCATAGAACTTATCCAGTGATTTTAAACGGAAGTCTAACATCCACTGTGGTTCTTCTTTCATACGTGAAATCTCTTCAACGATTTCTTTTGTTAAACCGCGTCCAGCACGGAAAATCGAAACGTCTTTATCCTTGAAACCATATTTATAATCGCCGATATCTGGCAGTTGCTTCGCCATGTTGGTGTGTCCCTCCTTATATAACCTCGTTTTTAGGAACCTTTAACATTACTTATCTTCGTTTAAGCCCTTTTCTAACGCTTTCCACGCTAATGTTGCACATTTAATACGTGCCGGGAACTTGCATACGCCTTGTAATGCTTCAATATCTCCTAAATCAATGCTGTCATCATACTCTTTTCCTAGCATCATGTCAGAGAAAATTTTAGAAAGCTTAAGGGCCTCTTCAATTTTCTTTCCTTTTACTGCTTGTGTCATCATTGAAGCTGAAGACATTGAAATTGAACATCCTTCGCCTTCAAACTTCGCTTCTTGTACAATACCCTCTTCTACTTTCATCGTAAGTTGAATACGATCGCCACAAGTTGGATTGTTCAAGTTAACGGTAACACTATCTTCTAACACGCCATGGTTACGAGGATTTTTATAATGATCCATAATAACTTGACGATATAACGTATCTAAATTATTAAATGACATTTGTGAAATACTCCTTTGTCTTGATTAGTGATTCAACAAATGTATCAATTTCTTCTTTTGTATTATATAAATAGAAGCTCGCACGTGCTGTAGAAGAAGCTTTTAGCCACTTCATAAGCGGTTGTGCACAGTGATGTCCTGCGCGAACCGCAATGCCTTCTACATCTAATACAGTTGCTACATCGTGAGGATGTACGTCTTCAATATTAAATGTAACTAGACCAGCGCGATGCTTTGGACCATAAATTGTAACGCCATCTACTTCTGATAGTCTCTCTAAAGCGTATTGCGCTAATTCATGTTCATGCTTTTCAATATTATGAAGACCGATTTCTTCTAGGAAATCAATTGCCGCACCAAGTCCGATTGCATTACCGATAATCGGTGTACCTGCTTCGAACTTCCACGGAAGCTCTTTCCAAGTAGACTCTTGTAAGTCTACGAAATCAATCATTTCACCACCAAATTCAATTGGTTCCATATTGTTTAGCAATTCTTTCTTACCATATAATACGCCGACACCTGTTGGTCCGCACATCTTATGAGCAGATAATGCGTAGAAATCACAGTTTAAATCTTGTACATCCACTTTCATATGAGGTGCACTTTGTGCTCCATCAACGATCATGATTGCACCGTTTTCATGTGCGATTGCTCCGATTTCTTTTACAGGGTTAATCGTTCCAAGTACGTTAGAAACGTGCATGATAGAAACGATTTTTGTATTCGGTGTAACTGTTTGACGAACATCTTCTAAAGAAATTGTACCGTCTAGTTGAAGCGGAAGGTATTTTAAAGTTGCACCAGTTTTCTTCGCAACTTGTTGCCACGGAATGATGTTACTATGGTGCTCCATGTAAGAGATGACAATTTCATCGCCTTCTTTTACATTATCAAGACCATAACTAGCTGCTACTGTATTTAATGCAGTTGTCGTTCCGCGCGTGAAAATAATCTCTTCCATTGATTTCGCATTAATAAACTTGCGAACTTTCTCACGTGCACCTTCATACGCGTCGGTAGCTTTCGTACCGAGCGTATGAACACCGCGATGCACGTTAGAATTATATTCTTTATAGTAACGTTCTAACGTTTCAATGACTTGAATTGGTTTTTGAGAAGTTGCTGCACTATCGAAATAAACAAGTTGTTTGCCGTTCACTTTTTGATTAAGAATTGGAAACTGTTTGCGTATTTCATGAATATTCATTAGCGAACTTTCCTTTCAATTACCTCAACAAGCTGTGCCTTTACTCCTTCAATTGGAAGCTCATTTACTACAGGTGCTAAGAATCCATGGATGACTAAACGTTCCGCTTCGCGTTTTGGAATCCCACGGCTCATCAAGTAGTATAATTGGTATGGATCTACGCGGCCTACTGAAGCTGCGTGACCTGCCATTACATCATCTTCATCAATTAAAAGAATTGGGTTTGCATCACCGCGAGCTTTCTCATCTAACATAAGAACGCGAGAAGATTGTTGTGCATTTGATTTAGATGCACCGTGTTCAATCTTACCAATTCCGTTAAAGATAGATGTTGCACTATCTTTTTGTACTCCGTGTTTTAAAATCCAACCTTCAGAGTGTTTACCGAAGTGAACAACTTTAGTTGTAAAGTTTTGTGTTTGGTTACCACGGCCAATTGTTACTGTTTTTGTATCAGCATATGAACCGTCGCCCATTAAGTTCGTAACGTTCTCTGAGATTGTGTTTCCGTCATTCATAAGGCCTAGAGCCCAATCAATACGGCCGTCGCGTCCAACAATGCCGCGGCGGTTAACGTAAGTTGTTACTTCTTTTGCTAATAGATCAACCGCACCGAATTTCACTTGTGCGCCTTGTTCCACGATTACTTCTGCTACGATATTTGCAATACCTTTAGCATTTTCATTTGCAACGTAGTTTTCTACATATGTTGCAGTACTGTTCGCATCAGCTACGAATAATACGTGGTTATATACGTTAGCTTCTTCGCCGTCTACTAAGAATACAGCTTGAAGTGGAGTTTCAAGAACAACGTTTTTCGGAACATATACGAATGCACCACCGTTGATTAATGCAGCATGAAGTGCAGTTAGACGATGCTCGTCTACCTTCACGCCGTCTTTCATTAAGTACTTTTGTACTAGTTCAGCATGCTCTGTCGCAGCTGTTACGATGTCTGTAAAAATAACACCTTTTTCTTTTGCTTCGTCTGCTAAAGAAACGAACGCAGTTGTACCAGTACGTTGTACTAATACGCTGTTATTTTCATCGATTAAGTTTTTCACTGCTTCTGGAAGCTCTGTTAAAGAACTTACAGGCTCTTGCTTAGCAGCGTCGCCTTTTCCGATAAAGTCCCATTTTTCAATTTTCGTTTTATCAGGCGTTGGCATTGGAAGTTCAGTTGCTTGTGCAAGAGCTTGTAAGCGGAACTCAGTCAACCAAGCAGCTTCGTTTACTTCGCTTGCGCGCTGACGGATTGTTTCTTGATCGAAAGGTAATGTACCGATTGTCATGTTTATGCTCCTCTCTTACGCTTCTTGCTCTGCTGTTTCGTCTTCAATACCTAATTCTTTTTTAATCCAGTCGTAACCTTCAGCTTCTAGACGTTGTGCAAGCTCAGGGCCACCAGATTTAACGATACGACCGTTCATCATAACGTGAACGAAGTCTGGAGTGATGTAGTTTAATAAACGTTGGTAATGCGTAATCATTAGGCAGCCGAACTCTTCGCCGCGCATTTGGTTAATACCTTTAGATACAACTTTTAATGCATCGATATCAAGACCTGAGTCGATTTCATCTAAGATTGCGATTTTTGGCTCAATCATCATTAATTGAAGAATTTCGTTACGTTTTTTCTCTCCACCAGAGAAACCTTCGTTTAAGTAACGTTGTGCCATTTCTGGATCCATTTCTAGGAATTCCATGTTTTTATCTAAAGTACGGATAAATTTCATAAGAGAAATTTCATCGCCTTCTTCACGACGTGCATTAATTGCAGAACGTAAGAAGTCCGCGTTTGTTACTCCGCTAATTTCACTTGGATATTGCATTGCTAAGAATAGACCTGCTAGCGCACGCTCATCTACTTCCATTTCTAATACATCTTCACCGTCGATGATGATGCTACCTTCTGTTACTTCATACTTTGGGTGACCCATAATCGCAGAAGATAAAGTTGATTTACCTGTTCCGTTAGGTCCCATAATTGCGTGGATTTCTCCACCTTTTACTTCAAGGTTTACACCTTTTAAAATTTCTTTGCCATCGATTGATACGTGTAAGTCTTTAACCGTTAATGTAGAACCAGCCATCTCAATACCTCCATTAATCCTATATATACATTTTAAAAATTACTAAAACGTTCATATTCTCATTTTATTCTCATTCTAATCTTATATCAAATAAAATGATATCGCAAACACTAAGAAAATGTAACAATTTTTTCACAAATGTATATAAGTATTTCCTTTACATCCTCTTATGATACACCTTTCTTCTTATATATATAAAGAAAAAAGGACTGGATTATTCCCAGTCCTTCCCAGCACCTATTCATTTACTGGAAGTACAGCACCTTTATATTCTTTATTGATAAAGTCTTGAATTTCTTTTGAATGCAATACGTCTACTAACTCTTTAATTTCTTTTTTCTTCTCGTCACCTTTACGAACTGCGATAATATTTGCATAAGGAGAGTCTGATCCTTCAATTGCAATTGCATCCTTTGTTGGATTTAATTTCGCATCAATTGCATAGTTTGAATTAATAAATAAAGCATCACCTTCATTGTTTTCGTACAGCTTCGGTGAAAGTCCAGGTTCTACATCTGTTTTAAACTTTAAATTTTTCGGATTTTCTACAACATCTTTTACTGTTGCTTTAACAACATCTACACCGTCTTTTAATTTAATAACGCCGCCTTTTTGTAACAATGCGAGCATACGGCCACGCTCCGCTACGTTATTACTCATAATAACTGTTCCACCATCTGGAAGTTCTTTTAAACTTTTATATTTCTTAGAATAAATGCCCATTGGCTCTAAATGGATTTTTCCTGCGTTTACAATTTTATATCCCTTTTCTTGAATTTCTTTATCTAAGTAAGGAATGTGCTGGAAGTAGTTCGCATCAATTTCTTTATCCGCTAACGCTTTATTCGGCAGAACATAGTCCTGAAATTTTTTAATCTCTAATTTAATACCCTTTTTCTCTAATATCGGCTGTGCTTTCTCTAAAATAACAGAGTGCGGCACGTTAGAAGCTCCAACAACAAGCTTATTCTCCTCTTTCCCCCCGCAAGCGGCTAATGTAAATACAGATAATGCTGTAACAACTGACAATATAATCTTTTTCATATGATGTCCCCTTCTCCCCTATAGTTATGTAGTAAAAAAAGACCGGCATACACCAGCCCTTTTTCCGCAATTATTCTTTTACAGGAACAACTGCCCCTTTATATTCTTTAGTAATAAAGTCTTCAATTTCTTTAGAATGCAGTACTTCTATAAGAGCTTTAATCTCTTTTTTATCTTTATCGCCTTTACGAACAGCTACTACGTTTGCGTATGGAGAATCATCGCCTTCAATTGCAATTGCATCTTTTTCTGGGTTTAATTTCGCATCAATTGCATAGTTAGAATTAATTAGAACAGCGTCGCCTTCTTTATTGTTATACACTTGTGGCAATAGACCCGGCTCGATATCTGTTTTGAATTTTAAGTTTTTCGGATTATCCGCAATATCTTTTGGAGTTGCTTTAACTGGCTCTACTCCGTCTTTAATTTTTAAAATGCCTTCTTTTTGTAAAATTGCTAAACCACGACCATGATCAGTAACAGAATTACTCATAATAATTGTCGCCCCGTTTGGAAGTTCTTTTAAGCTCTTATATTTTTGAGAATACACACCAATCGGTTCTAAATGAATTTTTCCTGCTATTTCAAAATCATATTTCTTATCTTTAATCTCTTTTTCTAAATAAGGAATGTGCTGGAAGTAGTTTGCATCTAATTCTTTATCTGCTAACGATTTATTCGGTAACACGTAGTCTTGGAATTTTTTAATCTCTAACTCAATTCCTTTTTTCTCAAGTAACGGTTTTGCCTTTTCTAAAATTTCAGCGTGCGGTACGTTAGAAGCACCAACAACAAGTTTCTTTTCATCTTTATCTTTCCCGCCACAAGCAGCTAACCCAAAAATTGAAGTTGAAATAAGTGCTGTAAGTAATAATTTTTTCATTTGAAATATCCCCCTGTTTTCATTATCTTTTATCTATTCGAGTCGTTAAACTATCACCAATCCACTGAATTAAAAATACAACGAGTAATACACAAATTGTCGCAACGATTGTTACATCGTTATTTCCTCGCTGGAACCCTTCTAAATAAGCAAGTGTTCCAAGGCCACCAGCACCAACAACACCTGCCATTGCTGTATAGCCTACTAAAGCAATTGTCGTTACCGTAATACCAGATACTAAAGCTGGTAACGATTCTGGAATTAATACTTTCAAAATGATTGTGCTTGTTTTTGCTCCCATTGCTTTTGAAGCTTCAATTACACCTTTATCAATCTCGCGAAGCGCGATTTCAACCATTCTCGCGTAAAATGGTGCCGCTCCAATAATTAAAGCTGGCAGCGCTGCACTCGCTCCGAGAATTGTTCCAAGAAGAATCTTTGTGAATGGGATTAATAAAATAATTAAAATGATGAACGGTATAGAACGGAAAATGTTTACGAACGCTCCAATCACCGTATTAATCGCTTTATTTTCCCATAAATTATCTTTCGCTGTCATAAAGAGTAATAATCCTAAAATAAGTCCTAAAACAAATGTGGCAAGCGCTGCGATTGCCGTCATATATAACGTTTCACCAGTTGCTTCTAACATTTGATTCCAATCAATATTTGCGATTAACTTATCCATGTGCAATCACCTCCAGCTCTACTTGATCTTGATGAATCCCTTCTATTGCTTGCTGGATCGCTGTTTCTTCACCATTTAAATGAACGACTAAACTTCCGTAAGATCCGTTATTCGTTTGCGCGATATTTCCTTGCAAAATGCTAACTTCTATATCACCGCGCTGCATTAACCTTTGAAGTACCGGTCTTTCTACCGCTTCACCGACAAACTGCAAACGAATTACTTTTCCATCTGGATACTTTTCTATTAAACTTTCAATCGTTTCATTTGTATCTTCAGAATCAGTTAACTGCTGTACAAATCGTTTTGTAATGTCTTGCTGTGGATTACGGAATACGTCAAGTACTGGACCCGTTTCTACGATCTTCCCTTTCTCCATTACAGCAACTCGATTACAAATTTTGCGAATAACGTGCATCTCATGCGTAATCAATACAATTGTTAAGCCGAGACGCTTATTAATATCTAACAATAAATCTAAAATTTGATCTGTCGTTTCCGGATCAAGAGCTGACGTTGCTTCATCACATAAAAGTACTTGTGGATTATTTGCTAACGCTCTTGCAATCCCGACGCGCTGCTTTTGTCCACCACTTAGCTGAGATGGGTACGCGTCTCCTCTTCCTTCTAATCCAACAAGATGAATTAACTCATCGACACGTTTTCTTCTCTCCGCCTTATCGACACCTGCAATTTCAAGTGGGAATGCGATATTTTCACGCACAGTTCGTGACCAAAGTAAGTTGAAATGCTGAAAAATCATTCCAATTTCTTGTCTTGCCTTACGAAGTTCATTTCCAGTAATCGCTGAAATCACACGATTCGCAATTGTAATTTGGCCAGAAGTTGGTTTCTCTAACTGATTAAACAATCTAATTAACGAACTTTTCCCAGCGCCACTATATCCAATAACACCAAATATTTCACCCTTATCTACTTTTAAGTTGGCGTTATCTACAGCAGTGACATCACCGCTTTTTGCCTTATATATTTTCTTTACATTTTCTAATAAGATCATGATGTTCACCCCTATTTTTGTTTAAAAAGCGTAGGCGGCTCGTTTAGAATGTGAAGTGGATGGAGCTTCTTCCTATGAGGCGCTTTTTGCCTCATAGGAAGAAGCGAAGCCATCGAACATTCTAGCCGCTGGAGCTGGATTTCATAAAAATTTGGATAGACTCTGCAATTTTTTTATTTTTCATGCGTGTAGTCCATCGTTATAGCTCCTCTTATTATTTGAATGTCCTCCGCATTCAAACGACAAAAAACCTTTCCGCTTCTAGAGAAGCAGAAAGGTTTATATGCGTATATAACAACATTATCCCTCTCTCTCATCTCTCAAAGCATTTGCTTTGCAGGAATTGGCACCATTTCAACATAAGTTGACGGTTGCCGGGCTTCACAGGGCACAGTCCCTCCACCTCTCTTAATAAGAGAAATCAGATTAAATTTTCGTCTGATTTAAAATTTATGAAATTGTCTATATTTTATGAATTGAATTGTATCAATATCCACACGCGCTGTCAACAGAAATTTTCGTAAAAAAAGAAACTTCAGAATTTTAAGCTCCGACTGACATCGGTTTACATATATGAAACATCGATTCAACTAATAACATCGTTCGATACGTTCCAGAATATTGTACCCGTCCATCACTCATTAACTTTTGCAACCTCATATTTCCAGTCACTAATTTTTGTACATCCTCTTCCTCTAAACAAACGATTTGTTCCGTTCCTCTCGCCTCTTTCAAAAGTTCTATATAATCTCTTGAAATTTGTAACGAACAGCATTCATCTCCAAAACGAAAATTAACAGTTCTTTCTCCTTGCCTTAAAAGCGGTTCTAAATGATATTGACCATTAGCGTAATTTACAAATGATTGAAGCAAAGAATATAATTTCATCCTAAACCACATCCCTCATATCACTTTCTATTACATACCATTCCCTCTTATTAAAGGGCAATCCTGTTATTTTCGCTCGACAAATACTGTATCTATCACGCATGTCGACATATTTCCCGAGAAATATGTCGAGGCGGCAAAAACTTTGCCGCCTACTTTAATTCCGTATATAAATATTCAACCGAATGAAATGCATATATTTTCTTCATCAGTGTCCCATTTTCAAAAATAAGTAAACACGGTACACTTTCTATCCCATACTCTTTCGCTAAATGCGGGGCATAATTTAAATCTAACATTCCAATTTTCAAATCTTCAATCGTCATCTCAACGACCGTTAACATCTTCTTTGCCAATTGGCATGTTCCACACATTGGTGTATACACATATAACACTGTTTTTTCTTCATTTCCTATTAGGGCTGTAGCTTCGGCACCTGTCCAATCAATCACTTCTATCATTCCTTACCGTAAATATTCTGTATAAACGTCAATGTCTGCTCCCCATAATACATTTGCTAAATGTGAAGAAGGTGCAGTCGCCACCTCGCGATACGAGCGATCAATATAAATATGCTCTGCTTGCGGAAATTCTTTTCGGAATTGTTTCCTTAACTTTTCTCCTGCATCATCAGCATCCACTAGCACATATACGTCCTTATCAAAAAATTGATCAATGAGCTCATCCATTTTCGACAAACCAATTGTACCATTTGTACAAACAATTTCCACTGGTTCACGAATAATAGATTCAATCTTTCTTCTATCCGATTTACCTTCTACAATAATGACTTTTTCCACATAAATCATATGTCATCACCCGATCACCATATACTATACAACCTTTAACTTAGTATATAGTATATTCGTTATTTTCATGTTGTTTCCTGTTTATTTTTGCAAAAGAAAAGCGGAAGCGGCTTGCTCAGATTGTGAGGGGGATGGAGCTTCTGACGTAAAGGCGCTTTTTGCCTTGTAGGAAGAAGCGAAGCCACCGAACAATCTAGCCGCTGAAGCTGGACAATAAAGAAAAGCGGAACCGACTGTTTAGCCCTGTTGGCTAAGGTTCTTTCGTACAGAAGACGCTTTTTGTCTTCTCGTACGGAAGAACCTTAGCCATGAAGGGCTAGGAGGTGGAGCTAGACAATGAAAAGCGGAAGCGGCTCGCTCAGAACAAGAGGGCATTGGAACCCCTGAACTAGAGGCGCTTTTTGCCTCAAGTGAAGGAGTGAAATGACCGACTGTTCTAGCCGCTGGAGCTGGATCACAAAGAAAAGCGCAAGCGGCTCGCTCAGATTGTGAGGGGGATGGAGCTTCTGACGTAAAGGCGCCTTTTGCCTCACAGGAAGACGCGAAGCCACCGAACAATCTAGCCGCTGGAGCTGGACAATAAAGAAAAGCGGAACCGACTGTTTAGCCCTGTTGGCTAAGGTTCTTTCGTACAGAAGACGCTTTTTGTCTTCTCGTACGGAAGGTTCTTAGACGTGAAGGGCTAGGAGGTGGAGCTAGACAATGAAAAGCGCAAGCGGCTCGCTCAGCATGAAGCCTCCATGAAAAAAGTTTTTCAAAAACGTTCTCCTACATAATAATTAATATATATGTTTTTAAATTCATTATGTACACAACATAAAAAAGGACAGCACAAAGGCTGTCCTTTTCTTCGACTATAATTAGTCTTGGTTTGTCATTTCTGCATATTTTTCTGCAGTTAATAACTTCTCAACTTGGCTTGCATCAGAAAGTTCAACTTTAACCATCCATGCACCCTCGTATGGAGATTCGTTAACTAGTTCTGGTTGGTCACTTAATTCTTCGTTTACTGCTACAACTTTACCACTTACAGGTGCGTATAATTCAGAAACTGTTTTAACAGATTCTACGCTTCCGAATGGCTCGTCAGCTTGGATTGTTGCACCTACTTCAGGAAGTTCAACGAATACGATATCGCCTAACTCACCTTGCGCAAAATGAGTAATACCGATAACAACCGCATTACCTTCTGTTTTTACCCATTCGTGTTCTTCAGAGTAACGTAAATTATTTGGAATGCTCATGACTGTACCTCCAGTGAATGTATTAATTATGTAAAAATACCTTATTGGTACTTTTTCCACACACTTTCAAACTGCTCTTCGTTAAAACCAAGTGTTACACTCGTTCCATCTGTTACAATTGGACGTTTAATTAACATGCCATCAGATGCTAAAAGCTCATACATTTCTTCTTCGCTTGCATCCTTTAACTTATCTTTTAAACCAAGTTCGCGGTAACGCATTCCACTTGTATTAAAGAATTTTTTTAATGGTAATTCACTTTTCTCATGTAAATTACGTAAATCTTCTTTTGACGGTGGATTTTCAACAATATGAATCATCTCATATGCTACATCGTTTGCCTCAAACCATTTCTTTGCTTTTTGACATGTGCCACATTTTGGATATGAATAAAATGTTACTGTCATAAATTCACCTACTTTTTTACTAACCTTTACCTTTATCATATAGAAAACATTTTATTATTTCAAACGATTATTCGCTAAACTTTTACTTATTTCGTGATAATTTTTAATAATCCTGCTAATTTTTCTTATTTTTCCGCCATTTATTAAGAAAAAATAAATATATAATTTTTTAAAAATTTTTTCTCATCCCATGCCGAACATATATCTTAAACAAACGTTTGATTAATTTCATATTTTTCTACCTCAACCTTCGGAATACGTAGATTCTTTTATACCGAACATATACCTTAAACAAACGTTTGATTAATTTCATGTTTTTCTACCCCAACCTTTGGAATACATGAATTCTTCCATACCGAACATACCTCTTAAACAAACGTTTGATTAATTTCATGTTTTTCTATATCACCTTTGGAATACATGATTTTCTATACCGAACATATATCTTAAACAAACGTTTATCCCGCATTAACGGGCAGTAAGACTCCCACCTCGAAATTCGGCAAATGCGAGGAAGTTAGGTGGGAGATAACTGCCCGTAAAAGCCTGATTGGTGCGGTCTAATAATCAGTGTGGATGGACAAAACCCCCACTGATTAAAGTTTCACTTTATTTAAAAAATAAGAAGCCCTTTTACAGGCTCCTTCATCATCGACTTAAATAGTCCGAAATGGTTTGAAACACTACTATATACATATTATGAATACTTTCTTCTGTATTTCCACCATTCGATAAACCTACTCCCCATTGTTGCCCTTCGCCACTTCCAATATTTGCAAAACCTTGCGCATACATAGCATTTACATCTTTTGGTGCACTGTTATACTCTATATTTTTTGTAATAAAAGTCGAATATGATTTATCTTGTAAGCCAATAAAAAACACTGGTTTCTTTAACGATAAAAATAAATCTTTATACTGCTCTTTCGAAGCTTCTTGAAAGTGCTCTTTCATTATTAGAAAACCATCTACTGCTCCAGATTCCTTTTTCAGTTCTTCTAACTTCACGTTTTCAAACTTTATATTTCTAAATGTATCTTTCGGCTTTTCACCAACAACTCCAATGACGAGTGCTCTCCCGTTATATTCTAAATTCTCTCCTTCTTTATCCTTTGCACACCCAGTACTCACTAGGCATAACAATATAAAAACTAAGAAATACAGTGAACGCTTCATATAGCACCCTCCCCCTCTTTTAAGTCAAGTGACAAAAATGTAAGGTGAATTCAAGAAAATGTAAGTAAAATCGATAGCCCAATTGGATTTTCTATATTATAATCAATTGAATTTATTTACATTACTAAAACATAGGAGATTATCATGAAGAAATTTAAACTTTCATCTCTTCTTCCGTTAAGTTATATACTTCTACTCGTACTCGTAAGTCCCCTTTACGATGTATTAAATAAATCTACTGTTCACGCAGTAGATGTCACAACTGTAGTAGATGATTGGATTCCATTTGTGAAAGCATTTATTATTCCTTACTTACTTTGGTTTCCATACTTATACGGTGCACTTATTTATTACTGTTTTGCTGATCGAAAGCAATATTATGTCACTTTAAGTAGTGTAATTCTTGGAAAACTTGCTTGTTTTTCGATTTATTTTTTTTGGCAGACAACTGTACCACGCCCAACCGTCGTTGGAACAGATGTATTTTCCGAACTAGTCCGCTATATTTATAGTATTGATCATCCAGTAAACTGCTTCCCAAGCATTCATGTCCTTACGACATTTGTAATTATGTTAGCTGCCTTTAAGCGTAGAGAACAGCATACTTTGGAATATTACATCCTTACTTTCTTCGGTACGCTTATTATTTTATCAACATTATTTACGAAGCAGCATGCCTTTGTAGATGCAGTTTCTGGAATGACGCTTGCAAGCGTACTTTACTTCGGCGTTCAGTTGTTATTAGCAAAAGAAACCGTACGTGTTCCAGTAAAACAAAATCAAAAAATGTAAAAAGCAGACTGTGGCTTCAGTCTGCTTTTCTCTATATTAAGGAGATTTTCAAATTAAGATTGTGGTACAGTCATGTCACCAGAATGAATACGACCTGCTTTTTTAAGAGCAATGTACAGTATATAAGAAACAGCTACTGGAATGATGATATAAGTGATTACCATCGCTGGGACAACTTCCCACCCTTGGCTGGAAATTAAATTAATTGGTGCGATAAGAGAGCTTAATCCAAGACCTGCAATTTCTTTTCCTGCTTCCAGTTGGAAAATTAGTGCCGATACTGGGCCAACTATTGCACTGGCGACGACAGTTGGGACGAGAATCATTGGATTTTTAGTAATGTTCGGTAACTGCACTTTTGGAGTACAAAGTGCCTGAGCTAATATGCCACCTAAATTATTTTCTTTCGCTGAAATAACAGAGAATCCGATAAATTGAGCAACACATCCTGCAAGTGCTGCACCGCCTGCAACGCCGTCTAAACTAAGTGCTATTGCTAACGCAGCTGATGAAGCTGGAGAGATAAGTAACAATCCCCAAACTACAGCAATCACGATAGAAGCGATAAACGGGCTACCAGCTGAACTATCTTTAATGAATGCTCCAACTGTATTTAAAACTGGGCTAATATTTTGAGCTAACCAAATACCGACTAAACCAGAACCTAATATTGCTGCAAATGGAACGAGCATCATATCTAAAGCAGTTTTTCCACTTAATCGTTTACCAATATAAACTGCTAAAGTCGCTGTTAATAATGCACCGATTGGTTCACCTGTTTTAATGATAAGACCAGCTTCAGTAATTGAAATTGAACCAGCTCCAATTGCTCCAGCTACCATCGCTGAGAAAATTACGAGTCCGTTTGCACCGAGCATAAAGGCAATCCCGGCTCCAATTGCTGGTGCCATAAGTGATTTTGCAACAACTCCGATTGTAATAAGTAATGGTATATCAACAATTCTTCCTATATTTTCGATCAGTAAACCAATTCCAAGGGATACGAAAATACCCTGTGCGATTCCGGCAGAAGCTTTAAACACACGAGACATTATATATTCCTTCATTTGTTTCACCTTCTCCTATAATTTAGTAACCAATTGTTTTCATATAATCGCGTAAAACATCGTTTGATTTTGCAAAGCGACTTTCTTCATCTTCTGATAAGTTTAGTTCTACCACTTCTCTTATACCATCTCTAGTAATAATTGCTGGTACTCCTGTACAAATATCGTATTCGCCATATTCACCATCTAAAATAGCTGAAACAGCGATAACACGGTGATCATCATTGAAAATTGAGCGAGCAATATAAGCTAAAGAATTTCCGATTCCGTAATAAGTAGTTCCTTTGCGCTTATAAATTTCCCATCCAGCTTTTGCAGTCTTCTCAACAATTTCATCTAAATCTATTTCACCAAATTGGTCTTTTTTCTCTTCTAAAATTTGTAAAATCGGTTTTCCACCAACAGTTACGTGAGACCAAGCAACCATTTGAGAATCACCATGTTCTCCTAATGAATACCCATGAATACTACGAGGGTCTACATGTAACATTTCAGATAAAATTGTTCTTAAGCGAGAAGAATCTAGTGATGTACCTGTACCAATCACACGATTTCTAGGTAATCCAGATAGCTTCCACACTTGATATGTAATAATGTCAACTGGGTTCGATGCGAGTAAGAAAATGCCATCAAATCCACTTTCCATTACGCCGCCAACAACACCCTCCATAATCTTAGCGCTGGCTCCTAAAGTGTCTAAACGACTTTGTCCAGGCTTCGGCGCTGGTCCTGCTGTAATAATAACAATGTCCATATCTTTGCATTCTTCATAGCTTCCTGCATATACTTTTGTTCTTGTATTTGTAAAGTTAATGCAGTGCGATAAATCCATTGCTTCTCCAACTGCACGTTCATGATTTATATCAATTAACAATAGCTCTTCGCAAATGCCTTGATTTACAATGGAATATGCACAACTTGATCCAACTAATCCAGTACCGATAATTGCAATTTTTCTTGTATTTCTTTTCATAGCAATCTCTCCTAATTGATCATGTAGTCTATTTCTTTCGTTCTTTACACCCCTAATTATAGAGGTTCTCACGATAGAAACCATGGATACTTTGTGAAATATTGAGCAAAGTTTTTGTCCTTTTTGTGAATTGTCATATTACATTTTCGTCATATTGGTTACAACCGGAAAAATATTTTTTATGTATTTATTGACATATACCAAACAAAAAAACGAGCGAATCCATTCGCTCGTTTTTTTCATCACACTATTCCGCACTTAATTGACTTTTCAATTGCTGTACAATCATTGGATTAGCAGGCGCTGCCGGTTTGTAATAACTCTTTTGCTTTGCATATTCATACATATTACGTTGACGCATCTCATCTTGATTACGAATTTGAATTAACGTTTGATGTAACTGTTCATTATCAGACTGAGAAATATAATTTGCATAACTTGTTAAACTTGAGTTTAACCCTGCTAAATAATCATTTACCATATCTTTTTCATTCATTTCTCTCTTCCTCCTATCCTAGAAAAGTCATTAATTGCTGTTTCGTATTTCGTGCATCTTGTGCATCCTTTTGTAGCATTTGTTTCAACTCTGGATCTGTACAAGCCTGTGCATACTGGTCCAATTTGTTAATAATCGTCGCATGACCACCAATTAAATGACGTAAATTTTCCACTTCAAGCTCTGTTAAATTTTGCATAGATCATACCTGCCTTTCTTTGTTCATTCGTCATTAGTATTTGGTTCTTTTTGGTTTGTATGCATTAACTTTTCCTACTTATAAACAAAATAAAAGATGAATAGCTAGGCCATTCATCTTTTATGCAAAATATTGATTCAATTTCATGGAGACACAATCCCCATCATCATTGCCGTAATTGGAAAACCACCATGAAGAATCCCAAAAATGAAGGAAGAACTAATGATACCAACTAGAAAGCTATATTTCTTTTCAAAAAACCGATACAAAATACCTCTATATAAACCTCTTCTTTAACTGGTGTAATTATAGCAACACTTAACACATATATACTGCTTTGTATCAAACTATTTTGAAGTGTCTCTCCCCCTAATTGATCTCGTTGCTGCTCTGCACTTTCAAAGCTAAACAACTCTAACATTACATACTGAGTTAATGCAATGACGATAAAACCTATTAATAAATACAAGTAGGTTTTCCCATTTTTTAAAACAGATACATCCCAAATGTTCTTAATAAAATGAAGCACTGGTTTATAAGCAAATAAAACAATAGTAACAACAGCTGCATCAAATAGAAATAAATAATATCCCTCTAAATTAGCACGTAATACCTCTTCTCCAAAAATTCCAAGAGCTAAAGCAAGAAATAATCCCCCTAAGAGTGAGAACCCTAGAATGCTTGCAATCATTACAACTAGATTTTTATATGTTATGTTATCTACTTCTCTTTCCGCATTATACGCGTCTAATACTGTTTTACTCATACTATTCCTCCATTTGTTTTCATTTATCTTAACAAAAAACCCTTAATACAAATATATAGATAATATAAAAAAATTTCCAAAAAGAATAATATGCAATTTTACATATCATGAAAGCTTTGTATTCTATAGTTGAATTAGATTACTATAGAATAATTATTAGATGAAATTTCAAAAATTTCTTATCTATCCACCATAACCCTCGCATCATATAAAACTTATTAATTAAAGGAGAAATGAACATGAAAACACATGACTTCCTTACAGAAATCCAGAAGGGCTCTGAACCTAATCCATATCAAGATCCTATCGCATTTATTTTCGTTTGCTTTTCCTTAGCCATATACACATTTTTAAAACCCGCAAAATAATATCATCTAGCAAAACAAAAAGAGCCTCTAAATTATTTGAGGCTCTTCCTTGTTAAATTCCGCTTTGCATCTTCAATCGCCCGTTGCATTTGCGGTAATGGATCTTTAATCATCTTCCCATGCCCTGTCGCCAATATAGAAGGCTTATAATCCAGCAATTTCTGAGCACTTGTTAATGAAACTTCTGCATCCCAAGTACCAAACATAGGAAACGGAAAAAGCCAATTTAATTGCCCTGCTACCGCCACTCCACCTCTCGTTTGAAATGCATCTCCAACAATGAGTGCATCATTTCTCGTGTCTAAAAACGCCATTGATCCTGGTGTATGGCCTGGAGCTCCAATCGCTACAAGAGAACCAATTTTATCTCCCTCTTGAAGAAGAATATCTGGAATCGTCTTTATCTTTTTTGACACCCCCACTTTTATCGGCGTGTTTCGTTCTCCCTTTTGCAGCTCCATATCTCCTTCAAGTAAACGAGCATCTCTATTAGAAATATAGACCGGAACATCCGGCAATTCTTGTTTTATTGCATCGAGCGCTCCTATATGGTCATCATGAGCATGAGTAATAATAATATTCGTAATCGGTTTTCCTATTTTTCGAGCTGCTTCTAAAATCTTCTTTGCACAAAATGGTAAAGCTGCATCAATTAAAGTTAATCCCTTTTCCTCCTCAACAAAATAACAGTTGATTGGAAATAAACGCGGTAAAAATGCGATTTGATGAACTGTTCCTACTTTTATTACTTTCATCTCCTCTACCTCCATTAAAAAAGAGCTGTTTACAAATACATATGTAAAACAGCCCTTTTCAAGAATCCATCAATAAAAAAACCAGCAGCCAACCGGCCACTGGTTCTCTTTCATCTATTAAACTGTATAACGCTCATCTTCTAAAATTTTCGCAGCGATTTCACGTTTCTTCGGAATTACGTTAAGTGGTGTGTGGCGTGTTAGTTTGCGTAATGACGATAACATCATGCGCAGCATGTCGCCATTTTCAACTGCGATAAGTGTTTCTTTCGCATCCGCTTCGATTTCGTTGAATGCTTCTTGGCAGAATACTTCAGTGTATAACACTTTTTGTTTATTCTTTTCAAGACCAGTTGTTTTAATTGCTTTTTCTGTACGAAGAAGAGCTGATTCCATTGCGTAAAGATTGCTTACGATGTCAGCGATATTCACAAGAATTTCTTGCTCTTTATCTAATGCTTTACCGTATTTTTGAGCAGCTAATCCAGCTACCATTAAACCAATTTTCTTCGCGTTCTTTACTAAATATTTTTGAAGTGCTAATGGCTCATCGCCTACTTCTTCTGGCATCATCATCATTAACTCTTCTTGTAATTTTTGTGCTTTTTGTAGTAATGGTAATTCACCTTTCATCGCTTTACGTAAGAACGTACCTGGTACGATTAGGCGGTTAATTTCGTTCGTGCCTTCGAAAATACGGTTAATACGAGAATCGCGGTACATTCTTTCAATCTCGTACTCTGCCATAAATCCGTAACCACCATGAATTTGAACACCTTCATCTACTGTATAATCTAACACTTCAGAACCGAATACTTTATTTAAAGAGCACTCGATTGCATATTCAGCGATAGAAGCTGCTACTGCTTTACCGTCTTTTACTTCTTCTTCAGATAATGTGCTCATACGGCTTTCGAATAAACCTACTGTACGATATACAGAGCTTTCAGCTGCATATGTTTTCGCTGCCATATTCGCAAGTTTCTCTTGAATTAATGGGAAGCGAGCAATTGGTTGTTTGAACTGTTGACGTTGGTTTGCATATTGTGCTGAAATTTCTACTGCACGTTTCGCAGATCCAACTGTACCAACACCTAATTTATAACGGCCGATATTTAAAATGTTGAACGCGATAATATGGCCTTTACCGATTTCACCAAGTAAGTTTTCTTTCGGTACTAATGCATCTTCTAAAATTAACGTACGAGTTGAAGAACATTTAATACCCATTTTCTTTTCTTCTGGGCTTGTAGATACACCAGCGTATTCTTTCTCTACGATAAATGCTGAGAAGTGCTCACCATCTATTTTTGCGTATACGATAAATACGTCAGCGAATGCAGAGTTTGTAATCCATTGTTTTTCACCGTTTAATACGTAATGTGTACCTTCAGCATTTAAACGTGCCGTTGTTTTTGCACCTAATGCGTCAGATCCTGAACCTGGCTCAGTTAATGCATATGCAGCTAATTTTTCACCAGTTGCAAGTAGTGGTAAATATTTTTTCTTTTGCTCTTCGTTACCGAATAATACGATTGGTAAAGATCCGATACCAACGTGAGCACCGTGAGTAATTGCAAAACCACCAGCGCGCGAGAATTTCTCTGCGATTAACGCTGAGCTTACTTTATCAAGACCAATTCCGCCGTACTCTTCTGGTACGTCAGCGCCTAGTAAACCAAGTTCACCAGCTTCTTTTAAAAGACGAACAGAACGATCAAACTCGTGTTGCTCTAAATATTCAAGCTCTGGAAGAACTTCATTTACGATAAAGTCCTCTGTCGTTTTTGCAATCATTTTATGCTCAGATGAAAAATCTTCTGGCGTAAACACTTGATCAATTGTAATTTCCTCTACTAAAAAGCTACCGCCTTTAACCGCATTTCCTACTGTTTTTTCCATGAAAATTTCCTCCTTCATATTTTCATGAGCCGCTTCTTTCTTTTTGCAAGAAGCTGGCTCTCAATTTTTTTTATACCCGTTTGTTGCTTCCATTCTTTGCTTTAGCGTCCTCTTGTTCTGAGCGAGCCGCTTACACTTTTTTTATAGTAATTCAAACACTCCCGCTGCTCCCATTCCGCCGCCGATACACATTGTTACGATACCGAATTGTTGGTTGCGGCGTTTCATTTCGTGAATAAGAGATAGTGTTAGTTTTGCTCCTGTACAGCCAAGTGGATGTCCAAGTGCGATTGCACCACCGTTTACGTTTACTTTTTCTTCATCTAAACCAAGTTCACGAATAACTTGGATAGATTGAGAAGCGAATGCTTCATTTAGTTCAAATAGACCGATATCAGATAGCTCTAAACCAGCTAATTTTAACGCTTTCGGAATTGCAGCAATTGGGCCGATTCCCATTACTTCTGGTGGTACTCCAGCTACTGCGAATGAACGGAATTTTGCAAGTGGCTTCATGCCATCGCTCACTGCTTTTTCACGATCCATTAATAGTACAGATGCTGCACCGTCGCTCATTTGTGAAGAGTTACCAGCTGTTACAGAACCGCGAACGTTAAATGCTGGACGTAATTTACCTAAAATGTCTAGCGACGTTTCTGCTCTTACACCTTCGTCTTGTGCGAAAATGATTGTTTCTTCTTGCAGTTTATTGTTTGATCCAACAGTACGTAACGTTACATCTACAGATACTGTTTCATCAGCAAAGTTCCCTGCAGCTAATGCTTTCGCAGCACGTTGATGACTTCTTACTGCAAATGCATCTTGTTCTTCACGAGAAATTCCATATTTCACAGCAACTTGCTCTGCTGTATGTCCCATACCCATATAATATTCTGGAGCTGCTTCAACAAGGCGACTATTTGGACGAACAACGTGTCCCATCATCGGAACTAAACTCATTGATTCCGCTCCGCCTGATAATACAGCTTCCGAGTGACCAAGCATAATGCGCTCCGCTCCGTAAGCAATACTTTGTAACCCTGAAGAACAGTAACGGTTAATTGTAATAGCTGGAACATCGTAAGAAAGTCCTGCTAGTCCGCCGATATTACGAGCCATATTTAACCCTTGCTCTGCTTCTGGCATCGCACAACCGAAAATTAAATCATCGATTGGTCCTTCATAATTCGCACGCTTTAATGTTTCCTTTACTACTAACGCCCCTAGATCGTCAGGACGAACTGTTTTTAATGAACCCCTCTTTGCTTTTCCAATTGGTGTTCTTGCTCCCGCAACAATGACAGCTTCTCTCATGAACGATATCTCCCCTCGTTATTAGTTACGTAATGGTTTTCCTTTTACAAGCATGTGCTGCATTCTTGCTTGTGATTTCATCTCACTTACTAAGCTAATAAATGCTTCACGTTCTACATCTAATAAATACTGCTCATCAACTTCTGTTCCGTACGGCACTTTTCCGCCCGCGATGACATATGCAAGTTTCTTCGCAATGTGAAGATCATGTTCAGAAATGTAACCTGATAAGTGCATTGCTTCTGCACCAAGTACAAGAGTTGCATATCCTGTTTCACCAACAACTGGTATCTTTTTACGGATTGGTGCTTTATAGCCAGCTTCATATAAAGCAAGTGCTTTTTGTTTCGCATCATATAGTAAGTGATCACCATTCACACTAATACCGTCTTTATCGCCTAAGAAGTTATTCGATACAGCTTCTTGTGCTGATGTAGAAACTTTCGCCATCGCTACAGATTCGAATACTTTATTCGCAACTTTTTGCAGATCAAACTCTACACCGTTTGGCATTTTATTTAAGTGTTTAATGTATAGCTCTTTATTACCGCCTCCGCCAGGGATTAAGCCAACACCAACTTCTACTAAGCCCATATACGTTTCACTAGAAGCTTGAATGCTCGCTGCTGGTAAGCAAACTTCTGTACCTCCACCAAGCGTCATACCGTATGGTGCTGCTACAACTGGCTTAGAAGAGTATTTAATTTTCGTCATTGCATCTTGGAAGTTCTTCACAACCAACTCAATTTCAAAGTAGTTGTCATCTTGCGCTTCCATTAAGATCATTGCTAGGTTCGCACCAACGCAGAAGTTCTTCGATTGGTTACCGATAACAAGACCTTTATAATTCTTTTCTACTTCATCAACAGCGTAGTTAATCATTTGCGTAATATCCATACCGATTGCATTGCTCTTCGAATGGAATTCTAAGCAAAGGATGCCGTCACCTAAATCAATTAAGCTCGCTCCGCTATTTTTCTTTAATACGCCATTTTTCGCTTTTAATTGCTTAAGAGAAATTGCCTTTTTATTACGTTCGATTAGCTTATATTCGCCATTATCGTAATAGTAGCTATCTCCGTTATCATGTTTGTAGAAAGTAGTGAAACCTTTCTCTACCATTTCTTTCACCCAAGTCGGAACAACTGCACCGTTTTCTTCCATCTTTTGAACGGACTTTTCAACGCCAATTGCATCCCAAATTTCGAATGGTCCTTGCTCCCAGCCGAAGCCCCATTTCATCGCTTGGTCAATTGCAACGATATCGTCAGCAATTTCTTTATGAAGTTTTGCAGAGTATAAAAGAGTTGGTGTAATAATGTTCCATAGTAACTCTCCTGCACGATCTTTTGCGTATACAAGCGCTTTCAATTTATTCGCTAATCCTTTTTCTTGTTTACTTAACTCTACGGATGCAGCTTTTAATTTTTTGCGCGCTTCGTATTCCATCGTTTCAGGATTTAATTCTAAAATTTCTTTTCCTTGTTTTAAGAAGAAACCTTGACCAGTTTTACTTCCAAGCCATTTTTTATCAAGCATGTCATGCATGAAAGCAGGTACTTTAAATACATCACGCTCTTCTTCTTGTACATTTTCATATACGTTATTTGCAACGTGTACAAATGTATCTAAACCAACAACATCTAATGTGCGGAACGTTGCGCTCTTCGGACGACCAATTAATGGACCTGTTACAGAGTCAACTTCTCCAATGCTATAGCCACGCTTAATCATTTCTTGTAATGTTACAAGCAATCCATACGTACCGATACGGTTTCCAATAAAGTTTGGTGTGTCTTTTGCGATAACAACGCCTTTTCCAAGAACGTCTTCGCCAAATAGTTTCATGAAGCTTAATACTTGTGGATCAGTTTCTTTCGTCGGTATTACCTCTAGAAGTTTTAAATATCGTGGTGGGTTAAAAAAGTGTGTTCCTAAGAAGTGTTTCTGGAAGTCGTCTGAACGACCTTCTGCCATTTTTTCAACGGAAATGCCTGATGTATTTGAGCTCACAATTGAGCCAGGTTTACGAACAGCATCTACTTTTTCAAATAGTGTCTTTTTAACATCTAAGTTTTCAACAACTACTTCAATAATCCAATCTACATCAGCAAGACGCTCAAGATCATCTTCAAAGTTTCCTGCTTCAATCAGTGCTAGATTACCTTTCACTGTCAGAGGAGCTGGTTTTTGCTTTACTAGTTTTTGCAAAGCCGTATTACTAAAACGATTTCTCACACTTTTATGTTCTAATGTAAGTCCCTTCGCTTCTTCTTCTTTCGTAAGCGCCGGTGGTACAATATCAAGCAATAATGTCGGAATACCAATATTAGCTAAGTGTGCCGCAATTCCTGAACCCATTACGCCTGAACCTAGAACAGCAGCCTTTTTAATTTGGAACATCCATTTCTCCCCCTATTCTTGAATGAATGCTCATTCAATTTTTCGACATAAGTCGCAATCAATGAGTGAGCCTCTACTAATAAATATATGATACAGTTTGAATTTTCGCAATATATTTATTGATAAAATTTTCTGAAATAAATATATTTCTTTCATTTGGCTATGCTATACATGTGTATTTTCTTCATTAAAATGCACTTTCCCTTTTTATAATCTGACGAAACTGGAGGAATATATATGGCAAAACTTAAGAAGAACCCTTCAAAAGCTGGAATTAGCGCAGCAAGCGTAACTGGAAATGCAGGTCCGCATAATCACGGTGTTGAAAAAGGGCGTCAAAGTAATAACCAACAATATAAGAAGCATAATATGGGCGAAAAATAACGCTATATTTTTGGGCAGAGAACGTGGCATAATGATTAATGGCTGCTTTTTCTGCCCAATTTATTTGTACATATGGAAAACAAAAGAGGGAACGACGATGAAACGAACAATAATTATGATTGTAATGATCGCCACGTTATTTACAGGGATGATTTTCTTTTCTTACGCGCAAAGGCAAAAAGATGTAAGAGTAGATCAACCTAACATTACTGGTCAATATGGGATTACAATCGATGCAGACACAGGGAAAATTTTGTATGGAAAACGTGAAGATGAACGCTCTTATCCGGCTAGTATAGCCAAAATGATGACGACTCTTCTCTTACTAGAGAATGTAAAAGAAGATGAGGAAATTACGGTTACAGAGAATGCGATTAAAACGGAAAGTCAAAGTAAGAAGATTAAGCTTCGCGCGGGTGAAAAGTTAAAACGTGATGAGGCGTTAAAACTTATGCTTATTATTAGTGCAGACCCAATCGCTGAGTCAATCGCTGAACATATTGCAGGATCAAAAGCAGAGTTTGTAAAAATGATGAATGCTAGAGCGAAGGAACTTGGTACAAAGCATGCGACTTTCAAAAACGCAAGTGGTGCTGATGCACTTGGAAATAAAGTATCACCTTATGACATTGCTATTATTACGAAAGAAGCATTAAAGTATCCAATCGTTTTAGAATATATGAATTCAATACATACAACACTACATACTTCAGAGCGTTCTCCAAAAATTGCAAACTATGGACGGGAAGAACTATATGACGATCCATATGCAATTGGAAGTAAAAGCGGTTTATCTGCACTCGGAAACTATACAGTCGTAACTGTTGATGAAAAAGACGGTAAACACGTCATCAATGTCGTATTATCTTCTACTCGCGCGCAGCTATACCCTGATACGAAGAAGATGGCACACTATGCATTTCAGCAATTAAAATAACCAAGGAGAATTTTCTCCTTGGTTATTTTTTGATCATACCTTTTAATACGAACGCAACGTTTGCTGGGCGCTCTGCTAGACGGCGCATGAAATAGCCATACCAGTCGTTTCCATAAGGCACGTAAACGCGCATTTTGTAACCTTCTTTTACTAGCTCAAGTTGACGCTCTGTACGAATACCAAATAACATTTGGAATTCAAATTGATCCCTTGGAATATTGTGTTCTTCCGCAAGTTTTTTCGTATATTCAATAATCGCTTCGTCATGTGAAGCAATTGCAGTGTAATTTCCATTTAATAAGTGCATTTTAATAATTTTTTTATAATTGTCATCTACATCTTTCTTTTCCGGGAACGCTACTTCTTCAGGTTCTTTATAGGCCCCTTTTACAAGACGTAAATTAGGATTGTAAGCGTTTAAATCTTCAATATCTTTTTCTGTACGATATAAATAAGCTTGAATAACAGTACCAATATTATCGTATTCAGATTTTAATTGTTTAAAGATATCAATTGTTTTTCCGCAGCGCGTATAATCTTCCATATCAATTGTAATAAACACACCATTTTCTTTCGCAGCTTCTAAAATACGGCGCATATTGTTCATTACGATTTCGTCAGAGATATCTAACCCCATAGAAGTCATCTTTAAAGAAAGCTGTGAATTAAGACCTTCTCTTCCAATTGCACGAATCGCTTCAATTGATTCGCTAGCCATTTCATTTGCTTCCGCTTCGTTATCAACGAATTCACCCAAATAATCGATTGTTACACAAAGCCCTTGCTTATTTAATGCTTTAATTGCAGCTGTCGCTAATTCAATCGTCTCCCCTGCGACGAAACGACCTGCACCAAAGCGTAAACCGTACTTTTTAGCCAGTTTTGTTAGCGCTTTATTTTTAGACAAGAAAAGAAACGAATTTCGCATTAATTGTTCCATGTAATTCACCCCTACGACTATGATTTATCTGTTTTTTACCCCTCTTCGAAATTATATCATTGTTTAAAATTATTTGATACAAATAATTATTTAGATAATTTATAAAATACTATCAAAACATTTAAAACCCTATATTCTCGTTTCTAAATATGAAGAAAATATTTTTCGACATTCAGAAAAAACGAGTTTACTAGGGAAAAAATGAGCATGCCGAAAATATTCGACATGCTCACAAAACCATTTATATTTCATCTAAATTATATGAGGATATTAATAACAAAAACTTGAGGTAACATTTTCTCAAGCCTTCTTACTTCTCATTTCGCTTCTCATCATTCAGCTTTTTAATATTTGTAATTAACTGTACCATCTCTTCTTTTGCATCTGGATACGTCTCATTCCAATGTTTCACTAAAGCTGGCATCGTCTTAGCCATATAAGAATAAAGTGCCCATTTCTGTACCTGCTCTTTTCGCTCTTCGTTGCTCTCTCCAAGTAATAGTTCCGTGTATTTCTCTAGCAAGCCATCAAACTGCTCATTAAACTTTTCACTCATCTTATTTTCCTCCTATATGAAAAAAGCAGCGAAGATCGCTGCTTTTTCTTATAATTTTGATTGAACAGAGTTTAATTTCTTCTCCATCGTACTTACTTTATCACGGCGATCATCGATACGAATTGTTGTCGCAACGCGCTGTGCACCTTTCGTGTATGGAACTTCATGCATTTGTTGAATGACTTCTAAAATGACAGGAAGATCTCCTTCAATTACTGTATTCATCGGTGTTAATTGATACTTCACGCGATCAGCATTTTTCTCTAGTACCTTTTGTACTTCTGCTACATATTCACTAACACTTGGATTACCTGTTCCTACTGGAATAATCGATACATCAACAATTGCCATAATAATCTTCCTCCTATTACTGCTTCTTATATATCCATTGTCTATTTTACCGAAATTCTCATCATTTTACTAATACGTTACTCTTCTACTTTAAACTGCTCAACCAATCTTTCTAAGTCCTGCATATTCTCTGTCAAACTTTCCATCGTATGAGCTACTTTTTCTAAATGATTCACTTGTGACTCAGTTGCTGCATTTACCTCTTCAGAAACAGCTGCACTCTCTTGACTCGTGCTAGCAATTGTTTGCATAACTTCTGTAATTTCTTCTTGCTCGTGACCTATATTATTTACCTCTTCTACAATTTTTTCAACTGAGGTACTAATAGTATTTACAACTGACATAATTGTGCGGAATTCTGTCTCCGCCTCTGTCGTAACTTTATTTTGTATATCCGCAATGTCTTTCAATTTACTTACAACTTCTACAACTCGTTTTACTTCTAACTGCACATCTCTAATCATTATTGTAATCTCACCCGTTGCCTCTTTTGATTGTTCAGCTAATTTCCGAACCTCTTCAGCAACAACAGCAAAGCCCTTACCTTGCTCACCTGCACGTGCTGCTTCAATTGAAGCGTTTAAAGCCAGTAAATTCGTTTGATCCGAAAGACCTTTTATAAGTTCTACCACATTTTGAATCGATCCAACCCTTTGCTCTAACTTACCGGACGCTTCTTCCGTATGAACAACGATAGAAGATGATTGTTCTCTTGTACGAACTAAATTACGCATCGTATTTAATCCTTGCTTAGATGCCTCTTCAGCTTTGCCAGCCACTCCTTTTATTTCACCAACGGAGTTATTCATTTGTTCCACTGACTGCGCCATATTCTCGAGCTGTTCTGAAACTTCATCTACACTATTAGCAAGAGTGGACGCTCCTCCGCTCACATCATCCATTGCACCTGATACTTCTCTACTAGCTGCTACAGTTTCATTCGTTAAATAATGCAGATTGTGAGTCGATTTCTGTACTGTCGATACACTATTTTTAATTTTACTTACCATTTCATTCATTTGCTCAACCATATCATTAAAGTGAGTCGTAAGCATACCAACCTCATCTTTACTTGTCACCTTCATTTGTAGTGTTAAATCACCTTCCGCTACTTTTTGAACGTGATTTGTTAATAGTTGTAATGGTCTTGCTAATCTTCTTGAGAATACATATGAAGCTAATATTCCAATCAATAAACTTATACATGCCATTATAATAACTGTATTTCTTGTTTCTATTAGTAAGTTATCAATGGACTCTTTCGGATATACAATCCCGATTTTCCATTTCATCTTATCAAACAATTGACTATAAGCTACTACATCTTTTCCACCTAATGTCGCCGCCGCAAATTTCGTTTCATCTTTATTTAAACTTTTAACAAGTGGTTCTTTCGAAACATCTTTTCCTACTTTCTCCGGGTACACAATGGCAACATTTTTATCATTTATAACAAACATTTCTCCGCCATTATTATATTGAATATTATGGAGTAGCTTTTGAATCGTTCCTAGTGATACATCCATTGCTACAACACCTAACACAGAACCATCTTGTCCGACAATGGCTTTTGAAACTCCAATACTTAACTTACCCGTCGCGATTTCATATTGTGGTTCTCCCCAAATAGTCGATTCTGTAGCTGCTTCTGACGCTTTATACCAAGGGCGACTCGTCGGATCATATCCTTCTGGAACTGTCCCACCATCTGCAAGATTTGCACTCAACGTTTTTTTATCTTTCGTCCCAATGTAGACATCTAAAATATCAGGATGATTCTTTTTAAACCTTGAAAATTCCTTTAAAATAAAACTCTCCTCTTCTGGAGTAACCCCATCTTGTAGCATGTTTTGAATATCATCATGAGATCCATAATGACCCATATCTTCTTCAATTCGCTGCATAAATGCAGTTAACTGCTCTGTCACAAGATCCATCGTATTTTCAGAATACTGGTCTAATGAGTGCGTTTCTTTCTCTTTTTGCAATTGATACACAGCTGTACCTAATATTACAAACATCATAGAAATAAGTACCGAAAATACTACTGCAATTTTTAAACGTAAACTTCTCAACATATTCCCTCAAGCATCCCCTTCTCGGTGAAATTCAATCGTATTAATCACTATATTAAGTATAATAGATAAATCAGAAAGCTCAATCCATATAGTTTAAAAAATTGAAATTTATTCTCATTTCAATCAACTTACTTGTTATCTCAACACTTGTGTAAAAACAAATAGTTCATTATCCTTAACATATAATCTCATTCGTTCGGAGGGAACTATGCTACAAAAATTCGGTTTCTCACAATATGAAAGCCAAGCTTATGAAGTTGTCGTATCAAGCAATGACCCATTAGATGCAACAACTATCGTTAAACATTCAGGTGTTCCAAAAGCAAAAATATACGAAGTGTTAGCACGACTCATTGATAAAGGGATGGTAATGGATTCTGTTTCTGAAAAGAAAAAATTGTATACAGCATTACCACTCAAGCTAGCAATTGAAAAGTTAACGACAGAATTCCAATCTAATATTAAAGAACTTGAAAATAATATTTCTAAAAAGTCATTTACAGATGACCGCGTTTGGAGTTTAAAAATGCAGTCTTCTATTAAAGTACAAAGTAGGCAACTTATAGAAGATGCGAAAGAATCCATACGCATCTCCGCATGGAACGATACCCTTTTAGAATATCTTCCTTTACTAGAACAAAAAGAAAAACAAGGCGTCCAAGTCGAGTCCCTCATAGTTGGAAAAGTGGAAACTGACTTAGAAAACATGCATTTTTTAATCCCAGCTCAAGAACCTAACGCATTAGAGCGTTATTTACTACTCATCGTTGACGATCGTGAAATTTTATTTGCTGGTGTAGAGCAAGAATCATGGCAAGCGATGAAAACAATGTCACAACCTTTCGTGAAGTTCTTTACGGAGTTCTTCTATCATGACGTTGCACTTGCGAAGATTACAGAGAAGCACCATGATCTCTTTATGCAGGATGAGGAAATTAAGGAATTGTTGATGAAGTTGAGGTATTAACAAATCCCAAAATCGATTCTACCATTTGAATAGATAATATAATTTTTTATACAAAAAAAGCTGTACCAAACGGAGTTTTACATACTCATTTGGTACAGCTCTTTTTTACGCTTTCGCTAATTCAATTTTATGTAGTTGGTTTTTCGGATGGTTTTGATTTGTAAATACAGAACATTCATTTTACGATTTTTTTTGCTCCTTTATCTCCATCAAAAGCTCAATAATCTTCTCATTTTGCTCTACTTGTTTCTCAGAATTTTGATAGATGAAACGAATCCATCTAAATACAAAAATAATAAGAAATAATGGGACTAAAGAAATTAGAAAACCAATAATTGAAAAATTAGACTCCATATACTATCACCTCGCTATATACTCCCTTCTCCATTTCTCTACTAACCCCTGCAATTTTTCACACAAAAAAGAACCTATCAAATGATAGATTCTTCTTTTGTAAGCTGATTCGAACGTCCTCTCGTAATAGAGAAAATCGCACAAAGCAGTGCCAATATAATGAAAACGCCGCCTACCCAAGCGTTATATATAACAGATGATTTCTCAATAACAACTCCGCCCACTGTTGAGCCAAGTGCAATTCCTAAATGAAGTGCAGAGTTATTTAAACCTTGCTGAATACCAGCTGATTCTGGCGCAATTTCAATTAAATAGTTTTGCTGTGCTGGCGAAATTGCCCAGCTTAGCATACTCCAAAGCCCCATCATAATAATGAAGAGCGGGAATGAGAATGTCATCATCGGCAACATAAAGATTGCACATGCAAATACGATAATGATGGAAATAATACTTTTCTTCGATCCCCATTTATCAGCAAGCCAGCCGCCAAGGCCACCTCCAAGTACCGCTGCAATTCCGAAAATGAAGTAAAACACACTAATCCAATTTGCTTCAACATGCATCACATCTTTTAAAAACGGTGTTAAATATGCGTATAGCGTTAAATGACCTGTTAAAAATAAAAATGATGTTAACTGTGCGCTTACAATTTTTTTATCCTTTAACGTAGCAATTTGTTCTCTTATCGATAGTACTGATGTCGGTGGTACTTTCGTTAAAAATAATGAAATACAAGCGATTGCTATAACTGTTAATACCGAAATTAATACAAATGGTGCACGCCATCCATATGCATTTCCGAGCACAAGACCTAGCGGTACTCCAAGTACGAGTGATCCACTAATACCCATGAAAATGATTCCAATTGCACGCGCACGAAAATGCGGCTCTACTACACTAGAAGCAAGTGTTACCGATAGTGCAATAATAAGCGAACCACTCGCTGCACAAATTACTCTCGAGAACATTAACATCTCGTAATTCACACTAAATGCCGAAATGATATTTCCAATTAAGAAAATTGATAATGCCACAACATACAATTTCTTTCTTTCAAACTTGCCTGTTAATGCTAATAAAACTGGCCCCGATAGAGCAAATACTACTGAAAATATTGTAATAAGCTGACCAGCTGCACTAATCGATACACCTAAATCATTAGCAACTAAATCAAGCGTTCCTCCTATAATTAGCTCAACCGTTCCGACTACGAAAGCCGCAATAGCTAAAATATATACACGAAAATTCAAGCCTTTCCCCACACTTTCTCTTTTGGTTACTACCATTATAGTAACCAAAAGAGAAAGTGGACGCAAGTACAAATTTTTTTACAGCAAAAAAGCAGGCGTATAATACGCCTGCCCTTCAATCATTAAACTCCAGTTTCTTTCTTCTTATTTAAGTACCAATATACCGGAAGTCCAGTAAATACAATTCCAATTGATAAGAAGCAACTTACCGGATCGTTAATAATAGCACTTCCAAGTACAAACAATGATCCTAAAATCGCGACGATTGGTACGATTGGGAATAACGGTACACTGTATGCACGCTCTTTATTCTTGTTACGTTTTCTTAAAATGAAGACACCTATAAATGTCATTACATAGAAAATATAAATAATGAATACGGAAATCTCGGATAGCTTATTCGGATCACTAATAATCATTAAAATAATTCCTAATATGATTTCAACAGTAATCGCATTTGCTGGTGTTTTAAATCTCGAATTTTCTTTTGCAATAAACTTAGAAAACGGAAGGTGTCCACGCTCTGCCATCGACATCGGAATACGTGGGAATGTTAAAATCTTTCCATTTAAACAACCGAAAATAGAAATGATAATACCGATACTAATAATTTTCCCGCCATATTCTCCAAGTAACATTCCCGCAGCTGTCGCCGTTGCGTTTTCTCCAAGGGCTACAATTTTCGCTGCTGGTAATACATTTAGTAACGCTAAGTTAATTAATACGTAAGCAGCTGTTACAATTAAAATCCCAACTGTCATTGCCTTTGGTAATAACTTTGTTGGATTCTTCATTTCTCCGCCAATAGAAGCAAGTAAAATCCAGCCATCATAGGCAAATAAAGTTGCTAAAATTGCCATCCCGATACTTTGATTTTCTGATATCGGTACAACTACGTTGAAGATATCACTATTCCCTTTCCAAAACCCTAGCACAACAATTAATATAATTGGAATCATCTTCCCAACTGTCGTAACCGTTTGGACGATGCCCCCATATTTTGTTCCCAAACTATTTATAACGCCTAGGAACACAACTGTTCCAATTGCGATTGGTAAATTCCAGACTTTATCTAAATAGAAAAAATTGATCATTAAAGAACTAAAATATAAACCTAACGTTCCAATAATAGCTGGTCCATAAACAATTGTTTGCATCCAGCCAGATAAATACCCCCAAAAACTTCCGTAAATCTCCTCTAAATACGTATACAACCCACCATTTTTCGGAATTTGCGCTCCAATTTCAGCTACTGTTAAACCACTTGCTAACGTCAACAGACCACCAATTACCCAAGCAAGAATAGCCATATTAGAACTCCCTGAGTAATCTAATACGCTCCCTGGTTTCATAAACACACCAGACCCAATAATAGTTCCTACTACGATAGAAAGTGCTACTGTTAAACCAATTTTGTTTTTCTCATCATGATGCATGCTGCGTATCCTCCTTCCAATTCTAGTGTGATGCAAAAATGAAATAAAAAAACACTCCTCCCTAAAAAAGGGACGAGTGTTGTATTCGTGGTTCCACCCTTGTTTCAATTAGTAAAGTGACACACTTCACCAATTTCTCAAGTCTAAATAACGGTTTTTGCCGGCATGCAATTACTAGATATCCGTTCACTGCTGCAGTTCAGAGGTGGTAATCGATTTTCCCGTATTAGGAAGCTCACAGCCAAAGGCCTCCCTCTCTGATAATCGTAAAAAACTGATCATATCCTCATCATCACTTCTTGATGTCGAATTTTGTAGTTGTTTCCCATTATATTGAATTGTTATAAAAAATCAATATATTTTTTATATAACATAAGAAACATTTCTCTTCTTATATTATAACAGAAGTTCCGACACTTCTCTAATTCCCTAAAAATGGTATAATTCATGTAGGAGGTGTACTAATAATGATTGCTATTTTTTGTATCATCGCTACGGTTCTTTCTTTTATATTCGCTATCATGTATCGATATAAGTATCCTGGTTATAGCATTTTAGCGGTAGCTATTATACCAGCTGCTTCCTTCTACGTATTAGGTAAATACCAATATACTGAAGTGTTTATCGGTTTTGCAATCTTCTACTGCATCTTTGGATACATACTAACAATGAAAAGAATTTCAATGAATCATTAAAAGGGACCGATTTCTGCTTACAGAAATCGGTCCTCGCATTTGTCGTATGTACCTTTCGGTTGCCCACACGAAAGATACTACATAGTTCAATTATTTATCATCTTTTTTCATAAAAAATTTATGATTTGGAAGATCCACATTTAAATCTGCTAATTGTTTCTTTTCCTTTTCTAGAATCGCTTTCGCTTTTTCTTTTGTCGCCTCATCTAAGTTTGCAAAGATGTCTTCATGCTTCCCTTTCTCTGGAAGATTCACACCTAGTTTTGTCAATTCTTCTTTCGCTTGCTCGCGAGTTAATTTCCCGGACTTTTCTTGCTCAAAAATGGACTTCGCTTTTTCTTTTGTCGCCTCATCTAGATTCGCGAACATATCACCGTGCTTCCCTTTCTCTGGGAATTTCACACCTAGTTCTTTCAACTTCGCTTTCGCTTGCTCACGAGTTAGTGTTCCAGACTTTTCTTTCTTCAAAATTGCTTCCGCTTTTTCTTTTGTCGCCTCATCTAAATCCGCGAACATGTCACCGTGCTTCCCTTTCTCTGGAAGCGTTACGCCTAATTCTTTCAATTTCTCTTTCACTTGCTCATGCGTTAATGCTCCGGACTTTTCTTGCTCAAAAATGGACTTCGCTTTTTCTTTTGTCGCCTCATCTAAATTCGCGAATATATCTTTGTGCTTACCCTTCTCTGGCAATTTCACACCTAACTTTGTTAATTCCTCTTGCGCTTGTTCACGTGTTAATTTTCCGGACTTCTCTTGTTCTAAAATCGACTTTGCTTTTTCTTTCGCCTGATCATCTAGTCCTGCAAACATTTCCTTGTGCTTACCCTTCTCTGGCAATTTCACACCTAATCCCTCTAACTGTTTCTTTGTATCATCCATAATTGTTTTTACTTTTTGTTTTGTTGCTTCATCTAAATCCTTCTTCGCAGTTTTTGTAGGCTGCTCAGCCGCCGGGGTATTCGTTGCCGCAAACGCTGGTATACCAGCTCCTCCTACAATTCCAAATGATAGAGCACCTGCAATTACTAAATACCCAACTGTTTTCTTCTTCATAGGAAATTTCCTCCTTCATAGTTCTAAAGCATGTACACTTTCGTATACAATGCCAATAGTAATGTTGGTTTCTTAAAATTTCCTTAACGATTTAAATAAAAAACACCGCTCATCACGAGCGGCGTTTTTCTAAGCTTTTTGTAATTGTAATTCTTCACGTTCCATTACTTTTCTTAATACAATTGTTTGCGTCATTGTAAATAAATTACCTGTAATCCAATACAGCACAAGTCCTGATGGCGCCGCAAATCCCATAAATAGAATCATTGCAGGCATCATAATTTGCTGTATTTTCAGCATTTGAACTTGTTCTCCAGGCGTTACATTTGATTGGAACACCTTCATTTGAATAAATGTTGTTAACGCTGCGATAATCGGTAATATATGATATGGATCTGCATGTCCTAGGTTCACCCATAAAAATGAAGATGTACGAATCTCTTCAGTTCGGCTAATGGCATAATACAAAGCAGAGAAAATCGGCATTTGTATAAAGATTGGCCAGCACCCAGCTAACGGATTCCAACCGCCTGATTTCATTAGTTCTGACATTTCTTTTTGATACTGCTTTTGTTTTTCAAGATCTTTACCCACATCACCGTATTTCTGTTTCAGCTTCTGTAATTCAGGTTGCATTTTTTTCATTTTCGCTTGGCTACGATATTGCGAAACAGCTAATGGAATCATTGCTGAACGAATAACGAGCGTCATGATAATGATGGCAATCCCGAAGCTAGCTCCAGGTATATGATGAGCAACAAATTGAATCATAAATGAGATTGGATATACGAAATAATGGTTCCAAATTCCCGTACTATGTGAATCAATTGTACCTGCATTGCTGCAGCCAGATAAAACAAAAACAAGTAATAATGATAAACTAATGAGCCTAGCTCGGTATGATTTTAACATGTTCATTCCTCCAATGTTTCGTAATTAATTAGCGAAACATTGGTGTATACGGACCTACCTCGTCACTCTCTCCACTCGATTCTTGTCTGCGGACAGAACGAATCATTCCATATTTATAAAAAATAGAAAATAGCGGTACATTTCTTGTACCCTCTTCACACGTATCTACTAGTTTAAAAGCTCTCTGTCTACCGCTCGATGCTTGCTGACGCACAAAGCGAGAAACGTTAGCAAGAAAAAAGACTTCTAATACACAAAGCGCTGTCGTTACAAACGATATATATAGAATTGCATCCTGCAATAAAAATTCCATCGCTTCACATCCTTAATAAAGTCATTTTAGCATATTCAGCAAACATTCTCTATTTCCTTTTGTTCTCAAAAGTTTTTTTGCATATTTTCTCAAAAAATTATGCTAGAAAACCAATGTATTCGCTTTCTTTAGTATATTCACACGTATCTTTGAATAGGTTTAATTTGTTAGAAATTTATAAAATTTTTGCATTATAATAAAACTATTGCCAGTTTTTGAAAAAAGCTTTATTCTCTTCTTGTAATCAAAAATGAATATGGAGATGAAACATACTATGGGTCAACTAGGAGACGCCGATTACGTTCCCGACACCGCCTTTTTATCCTTCCCAGCAGCTAAAACATTTCATTTAGAATTTATCATACAGTTAGTTGTTATTTTTATAGCTTCTATTTTGTATGCAATTTCTATGAATATGTTTTTTATCCCGCATAATATGATTAGCGGTGGGTTCGCTGGTGTAGGGATGATTATCGGTTATTTAATGCACTACAATATCGGAGCACTTATCTTTTTACTAAACATTCCACTTCTTATTTTTAGTCACTTTTACTTAGGAAAGAAGACAACCTTTTTAACGGCATACTTTGTGGCTGTATCATCTTTAGCGATGAACATTATCCCAGTACACCAAGTTTCAGACGATATTTTACTGTCTTCTGTATTCGGTGGTGTCATCTGCGGTGCTGCCTCAGGAATCATATTCCGATTTGCTTCTTCAACAGGTGGTTTTGATGTTGTTGGATTGATTGTAGCGAAACATCGCGATGTTTCAATTGGAGCAATCATCTTTGGATTCAACTTAATCTTACTTGTTGCAGCAGGATTTATTTTCGGATGGGATATTACGCTTTATACGTTAATTAGTCGGTTTGTAGTCAGCAAAGTAATTGATGCCGTGCATACAAAACATATTAAATTAACGATAATGACAATTACAGAAAAAGGTGAGGAAATAAAAAGCTCACTATTACATCACGGCATACGTGGCGTAACAATGGTAGATGCTGTCGGCGGCTATACAAACCATAAGAAAAAAATGATCTACACTGTCGTAACTCGCTACGAGTTGGGCGAAATGAAACGTATTATCCGCCAAGTGGATAATAAAGCATTTATGAACATTACTGAAACAGTTGAAATTGTCGGCCGTTTCAAACGTATATAAAAAAGCGCAAGGAACTACAATTCCTTGCGCTTTTTATTTTTTACACTTATTACAAAATCAGATAATTCTATTATTGTATCACTAAATATGTTATAATAAAACTAGACTTACAAAAAAGAGTATATAGACTTGGAAGTTTCTCTTATTTTTATAAGCAAAAAGAAACGAGCAGTCGGGTATATTTCAGACACCATACACGTAACGGTTTAAAAAAAACCGATCATCTTAGTTATTCTTCACTGATCTTTTTATAAAAGATACGTACAACTAAAATTCACTTCAATATACTATACCTACCTTTTTGACTTCCAAATCATCTTATTACATAAGGAGATGAACATATGAATCAATATATACGATACACACTAGCTGTCCTATTTGCGATCGTCGGCGGCGTGATCTGTTTCTGGACAAACACAGAGCTTGGAGAGAATATCATTTTTAATGGAATCGAAACCCTTGTAAGCGCTTCAATTTTAGGCGGATACATTTTCTTCCTCTTCAATCCAGAAGAAAATGCTCAAAAAACAATGTTATTAACAATGATCGGAATCGTTGGTGGATGTATTTCCTACTCAATGACAAACTATACATTACCACTTCAATTAAGCTCAGCTTTCTTCCACGGTCTATGGACTTGGTTTATCGCATTCTGCCTAGCAGATGTATTCAACCTACTACAAGACCACGAAGAAGAAAATGGTCGTCAAATTGAAAGTAACTCGTAGGCTGGAAGATATTCTTCCAGCTTTTTTGTTTCCTCTTCTTTCCTGTTCATACCCCATTGCTATCAAGCTAATATTTTATAGTACCCCCAGAACGAAATTTTGTATTAACTTGTAACAAAAAAAGCTTATTTTTTTGTTTTGAGGTATTTGCTTTTCTTAGCTTGATGGTGATATGGTGATTCCTAAAAACAAGGACAATAAAAAAGACCGTCTAACGACGGTCTCATGAAGTAAAGCCCCCCTTTAGTTGAACAAAAGCAGGTAAGTTTCTCATGATTTCTCACTTCTTAAAATTTTTTTGTTTGACAAAGATAAAGTGGTCTTCAGGCTTCCAAACGTGCAGATGGTCAGCGATGTATCCGCGTAGCCACAACACGCCATTAATTCGTCTAAGATAAAAGCCTTTCGGAAAATCATCGTCTTTAGTTAATATTTCCGATGCTATTGTGATGGAGCCAGATGGAGCTTGATGTTGTTGTGAGGCATTCCCCAAATAACCTTCAGGCTGTTCCAGATACTCCAATCTTAGTTGAGGTCCCAGCTCAAGCGGACACAATTCCAAACCAAGTTCGCTCGCTCTTTTAAAGAGATGAGCCGTAGTAGCTCCATCAGGAAAGCCAAGGTCTATAACGGTTAGTTCAACGGTCTGCAGGCTGTACTTTGTATTAGAAGTCGTAAATTTATCATCAGCTAGCAGTCTTTCTCCATACTCATTCATCAAAATGGAGTATTGTTGCAATTTCTGAATAAGCTGTGATTTCGTAAGTCCGCCAACCTCTACTGTTCTAGTAATAATTGGACAATCAGGGTATATTCGCATTTGTAGTCACTCCTAAAAAATTGGGTATAAGAATTTAAAATTAATACATTCTACAATTTTCCATAAATCCCCTTGTTGGAGTAAAGACCCATCGCTATTAAGCTAACAAAACTAAACTTTCTTAAAATGAAAAAATACGCTATTCTTTCTGTAGAATCATAGGAAAGGATGGTGTTTTTATATGTCGATATCTGACGAGTTACAACTATTTGCACAGGAGATTCAGAATTTTTTATCCCCAAATATCTTACAGAATCTAGCTAGGGATGTTGGGTTTGTACAGCGAACAAGTAAGTATCAAGCACAAGATTTAGTAGCTTTATGCGTATGGATAGCAAAAACTTCCTTAATCCAGTTATGTAGTTGTTTAGAAGCATCAACAGAAGGACTAAATCAACGATTTAATGCCGCAGCCGTGCAGTTTCTACAACAAGTATTAGCTAAACTTCTGAACCAAAAATTATCTTCATCTAGGTTGTTTTCTTCTTCATTTACTTCTATTTTTAAGCGTATTCGTATCTTAGATTCCACTGCATTTCAACTTCCAGATGTATTTTCATCGGTTTATCCTGGTGCAGGAGGTTGTAGCCATAAGGCTGGTGTAAAAATTCAACTTGAATATGACCTTTTAAGTGGACAATTCCTCCATATTCATACAGGACCAGGTAAACAACATGATCGCACTTACGGCTCTCTGTGTGCCCCAACTGTGACAGCGAATGATTTATGTATCCGAGATTTAGGTTATTTTCATTTAAAAGACCTTCAATATATACAAGATAAAGAGGCCTACTATATCTCTCGTATCAAGTCGAATACGCGTATTTATCAAAAAAATCCTAACCCTGATTATTTTCAAGATGGAAGAATTAAGAAAGGTACAGAGTATATACAGATAGATATGGAGACGTTAATGAACTCCCTTCAACCAGGAAAAACATGTGAAATAGCTGATACTTATGTAGGAATGATTGATAAAGTGCCAGCTCGTGTAATTGTTCATCGATTAACAAAACAACAGCAACAAAAACGATTACAAGATCAAGCTGTAAGAGAAAAAAAGAAAGGAATGAAGTATTCTCCTCGTAGTAAACGACTCAGTGGTATCAATGTATATATGACAAACACCCCTACAGATATTGTCCCGATGGGACATGTACATGACTGGTATTCTTTGCGTTGGCAAATCGAAATTTTATTTAAAACGTGGAAGTCATTCTTTCAAATCCATCATTGTAAAAAGATAAAACAAGAACGATTGGAGTGCCATTTATATGGTCAATTGATTGCCATTCTACTCTGTTCTTCTATCATGTTTCAAATGCGCCAATTGCTCCTCATGAAGAAAAAACGAGAGCTTAGTGAGTATAAAGCCATATATATGATTAAAGACTATTTCCTTCTTCTATTCCAAACTATACAAAAAAAACACCCAAGAGCTATCAAAGGTGTTACTTCGCCTGTTCAATCTCCTACAGCAAAACGGGAGAAAATTTCATCGATATGAGAAAAAAACAGTCTTTGATATATTAGGTGTCGTTTACAATTGTACCATGTCTGATAATCAAGCGGCTTAATTCAAAAAAATGAAACCCGCTAGGGTTTATTTCGTATGCAAATCTTTAAATTCCTTACACATAACCTTTAGAAAAAAGAAACACTCTCTACTATAATTGACGTTGTATGAGCTTAGCTTGATAGCGATGGGGTACCGCCACATGCCCATCAACCTATATTTGTACCATCTGAGGAACAAGGCACCATACAGGGTAATCCGAAAATCTTGAGAGGTATTGTGTATAGTATGTTTACCTCAGGTACAACAAAAGAGCCTTACCTCTGTAGGCAAGACCCCACTAGTGTAGTTGTATAGTATTTATATAACAACTAAGAAACTGAAAACATATAACACCAAGTAGCAGAACCCTAACATTCCGCCTACAGCTAGTACCTGTTTACCCCAGCTCTTGAGTTTCATATTACTGTCAATCGATTGCACTCTTTCCATATATCGTTTCCTCCTATTAAGGAGAACCCTTGAAGACTCTCACCTCGCTATGATACCATTAAGAGATGACTAATAGAGGTCTAAATGTATAAAAATGCAATATTTCATATTAAAATACATCATTATATATATATATAAACGTTTACTATAATAAGGGTGTAAAGATTCACCACATCATGTATGTCTCCTTATTTACAGTATAAACTCCTCCTTTTATGTTCTATATCAAGTTATAAATCCCTGTATATTCCATACATGATCGGTTAACATAACGTATCATTATCAATAGTCAACGATGCATAAAATTTTCGTTATGGGGGTAATTAAAAATATTAGCTTGATAGCGATGTGTTCATACCCCATCACCAAAATAAAAAGAAGTTACCTCCACGGCAACTTCTTTCCCATATACCCCACTTAGTATTCAATTAAATATATCAACGATTTTTAAAATATATCGATCGTTTCTCCACTTATATCAGCGATTTTTTCATTATATCGACGGTTCGACACTCAAAACGCACAACATGCCTATCCCCCAAGTAACTTACTGCCGAACTCAACGATTAAAAAGATAATTAATAGGATCGCGAGTACCTTTAATGCTACATACGCCACTTTAAAAACAGCATAAATGAGCAAGACTATCAAAATAATCGATAAAATTTCCATATGTATCTCCTCCTATCTCTTTTATTCTACCTGTACTTCGTTTTTTATGAAATCGGATAAGATGACATATAAAAAAGAGGATACCTCACCCATCGTAAGATACCCTCGCCTGTAGCTGCTCAAACCATTCTCTCTCTACTTGTAAATATCCCATTCCACTCTTCTCAGCACTCTCCAATTCTTTATCAGCTTTCTTCATATAAAAGCGGGAAGCTTCCATATCGTCCTCTAAATATTTAATAATTCCTTGTGTACGGTAATATCCGTTTAAATCCATTTTGGTAATGGCCTTTGCATGTTCCTTTGCTTCTTGCAGAGAAAGGCTATCCATCTGATAAAGAGCTTTATATAAAAGATACCAACTATGAAAACTACCAACGAAAAATCTATTTTCCTTCGTTACAGATAGCTGAACAATTTGTTCTATATACGGTATCGCTCTTTCTATTCCCTTTTGATCAGCTCGGGCATAAAAGACGAGCATAAGTCCGCTCATTATCTCTCTTATACTTTTATCCTCTTTTAATTTTTCCTCACTAAGTTCTACTAATCTCTCATCCCAATCTTTCGGTCTTTTATAACTAAATAACTCACTCGATATTTGAATCGTATATAAATGTTGCTTAGCTTTTTCATCATCTTTAATTAAAATGAGAAATTGCATGCCATCACTCAGAAGCGTTCCTTTTATCGGCACGATTGTAACTACAAAAATCACAAAGTGGAAAACGGAAAAATATAAAAGATATTGATAATAGCTCACCATGTATATGTAACCTGAAGTAATACCGAATAATAAACTCATAATTGGTCCGCCTAAAGTCATCCACGCCCATTTCTTTGAAAGGTTCGGTGTCTCTATAGAAGACGGTGCTAACATCACCACGCCACCAAAGTACGCCCATAATTTATTTTCTCGAATGCGTAATTTCCCCTTTTCTTTTTGAACAGTGATAGGTCCTACTGTCATAAATTTAAAATTCAAACCACCTATCAAACCAAATACTACGTGCCCTAGCTCATGAATGGCTAACACTAATAATACAATTCCAAATACTGCCCATATATTCAACATTACTTCTAATTTCCCAGTTCGAATTACTCCGTATAAAATGGACAGAACTAGCGCCGCCGTCATGGAACCAGCTGGCCTTCTTAAAATATCCACCTTTTTCTCCCCTTAATAAATCATTTTTCTCTGCATTTCGTACATGAATTTTCCGAGATGCAATATCCAAATAAATGAGATTAAGCCAATTAATACAAAATCGATATCACTAGCCGCTGTATATATAACGGCAGCCCACCATACATATGCCAATATTGTATTCGTAAATTCATATGCTTTATATCCAGCCTCATGCACAATGTGCTTTAATCCTTCATCTGCGTTTTTCGTCCACATTTTCATAGATTCCATATATGTTACACCTTGTTCAGGATATAGCTTATTATAACGATTTTTTGTTATGAGCCCGATAACCACTACAATAGTTAAACAGACAATAGAAGCTACTAAATTCCACACTGCAAATGACACATTTGTATCCTGTAACAGTGCACGTCTACATGTAATAACTGCATATACAAACCATGCCTGCGTAACTATATCACCTACACGTAAATATATACTTATAATGCCTAATTTTCTGCCTTGTACGCTCTCTTCTTCATCGCGTGCCTCCGCTAACATACGTGTATTCTTCCAAGTGTAGTACATCATTAAGATTCCAAAAATAGTACATACACCTATAAATGTATTAGATGATAATTTTCTCGGTTCATTCGAGAGTAAATTTAAAGCTATATAAGATGTTAAAAAGCCACCCATCATACTTAATACTATTTTCCCCACAAAATCAAATTGTTTTTTTCGTTTACTCTTCATCTTCATCGTCCTCTTCCCCCTCCACCAACATAAATATCTCCTCCACCGGCGCTCCAAAAATTTGTGCGATTTTTAGCGATAACACAATAGATGGTGCATAATCTCCGCGCTCAATTAAACTAATGGTTTGCCGTGATGAGCCAATCGCTTTCCCTAAATCCCCTTGTGATAAACGATGCTTTGCTCGAAATTCCCTCACTCGATTTTGAAGCTTCATGTCTTCCCTCTTTTTCATTTATTTAATTAAAATTGTAAATAATATCCTTATCTTTGTCAATTATAATTGTCATTTTGACGTAGATACATGTCAAAAACGAATATATATTATACTAAACATAACGTATATAATAATCTTCAAGAACTACATAATTGAGGTCAACGTAAACTTCCTTATTACTGAAAATAGCACCTACCAAGGTTATAGCACTGGCTTTTCTAGTGAATTTAATAAATATGAACCCCTTTCCGAACTAAGCGACGATACGTATGAACTTTCACCTAATAGAACGGGAACGTATTATATACCAGCCACCGGTTACGGTATCGATGGAAAAATAAAAGCAAACTGGAAAATACAATAAAAAAGGCAGTGCTTTTGCACTGCCTCCCTAAAATCTGACATAGAATGGATTCCATATTAACTTGCGTTTTGTAAAAATACTCGTTTTAGTTGCTTGCGGAAACGAACGCTTAACGTAATTGCTACAATGACAATCGCTCCGAAAATGATTTTGCCGATATGATCTCCCAGTAATCCGAAAATATCATGTAAGTTACCACCTAACCAGTAGCCGCCAATTAAGAAGAACGATACCCAGAATAAAGCACCTGAATAAATTGTAATTGCAAAGCGGCGAAACGGTAAGTTAATGATACCTGCAAAGTATCCTGTAAAATGACGTACACCAGGAATGAAGAAGCCAATAAAGATAAGGAAATATCCATATTTATCGAACCACATTCTCGTTAAATCAATTTTTCTTTGTGTTAAAAATACGTACTTCCCGTATTTTTGAACAAAAGGCATACCAAGCTTATTACCTAAAAAGTATTGAATCGTCATTCCTACACTTGTCCCAATAAAGGATAGGATAATTAAAATAGGTAAACTTAGATCACCCTTCTGTGCTAAAAACCCCGCATATGCTAATGTTGGCTCTCCCGGAAACGGAAGTGCAATATATTCTAACAGCAAGCCTACAAGTACTACATAATACCCATATTGCTGAAATAATTCATGAACCCATTCCATGTCATCTCCCCTTTCATTCACGTACAACTTGTTACTATTATTGTATAAAAAAATTGTCGAAATAACTATCACAATAGCTTACATTTTTATTACATTTTTGTAAGGCTCATTCTAAAGTTTTTTGCTCTCTATTTACTTATATCTATTAGCATTAAAAAACAAGCTAACAACTATATATCACGCGAAGGAAATCCATTAATATACATTTTTCATCCAGTTTTTAACTCTCGAAAACCACCTTATTTTGTTCTCTATAAAAAACCACCACAAACTCATATGAACTTCATATTAGCTTCATATACGTATTGTAAGATTATATCGGAATTTGTTGAAAAATTTAGCTAATATATGACTAAACATTAAACTGAATAAATATAAGTCGCTTTTCGAAATTGAAAAAAGGGTGAATAAGAAATGGAAGCTTATAAAATGCACGATTTTATTAATACGAATGTTGAATCTCATCAAAATGAAACCGTTTTTAATTTACAAATATGTGAAACAAATGAATTTGACGTAAGTTTAACAAAATCTACAACGCTGTCTTTTATCGTTTCAAAAAAGAACATTAAGATCGTCACGAGAAAATGGGTTAATTCAAATCAAGAAAGCATGATTGGCAAAAGCTACATCATTCCAACGAAAGCTTTTCACTATTTCTTACCGATTATTTCTGAAACTGAAGATGAACTAAATATTCGAGTTCAAAGTTTTGGACTACATGGTGAGCTTTTATTAAATGAAAGATTACTTATCGATAAAAACAACAAATGTAATACAAAGATTACTACCTTCTTTGAAACATTAGATGAAAATGTCAATCAAGCATTACGAGGATTACAAATTCATTGTATGTAAGACTACTACAACAAGTAAAAGGAGAATATAATGAAAAAACTATTATTAAGTGCGCTATTATCATTAGGATTTTTAACTCTTCCATTCACTACTGCAGAAGCAGCTACGACGAAAGATCAGCTTATCGTAAACACAAAAATAAATAAAATGGATTATTATCAAGATGGAAAATTCATAAAAAGTTTCACTGTCGCTACTGGAAAAGCAGCAACACCAACACCTAAGGGTACTTTTCAAATCGTAAATAAAATTAAAAACCGTCCTTACTATACAGGAAAAATTAAAGGCGGCGATCCACGTAATCCACTTGGGGACCGCTGGCTCGGATTAAATATGGCAGGAACTTACGGAACAACGTATGCGATTCATGGAACTAACAATAATCAAGCAATCGGGAAAGCAACAACACTTGGTTGTATTCGTATGTTTAACAATGATATTCACTGGTTATTTGAGCGCGTTCAACAGCAAGCTACTGTCACTGTAAATTAGCCTAAGAACAAGATTTATGTGTAGCCAAGAATTTTATGTCTTGGCTTATTTTATTTATTCATTTACAGTAGCAAAATAACTGTATTTACATATATAATAAAAATAGATTGCCTTCAACATCATCGTAACATTGATAAACATGGATATTAAAATTATACAGTTATAATATTTTATAAATTTTACAATACATACTATAATAGAACTACTGTAATTCTGAACTATTCAGTGACACTAAACAATCCCCCTTGCTGCTTTCATGATTATTTTATAGCGGGGGCTTATTATATGTATAAACAATTTGAGTCATCCGAAAAATGATGAATTCGAATATTGCAGTAAAAAGCGTTATTTAGGAGGTGTTACTATGACGCATATACTGGTGATTGAAGACAACCCAGATATACAAGAACTTATTCGTGAATTTCTAATGGCACAAAACTTTAACGTTGATGTCGTTGGCGCTGGCACAGAAGGTATACTTCTTTTCCAAAAAAATTCATACGATCTTGTCCTCCTTGATGTGATGTTACCAGATATAGATGGCTATAGTATTTGTAAAATTATGCGAGGACAATCTGATGTACCAATCATTATGTTAACAGGCTTACATAATGAAGAAAGTGAAATTAAAGGATTTGAATTAGGTATTGATGACTATATTACGAAACCGTTCCATTATACGGTATTTATTAAACGTGTAGAAGCTGTATTAAGAAGGGCAGCAACGAAGGAAGCAGAAACTGCGACTATACTACAATTCCATGAGTTGATGTTAAATTCTACAGCATATGCCGCTTATGTTCATGGTAATCAAATTGAATTGACAACAAAAGAATTTGAAATTATATATACTTTACTGCAAAATCGGGGGAAAGTATTATCAAGAAGTGATTTGTTGAATAAGGTATGGGGCTATGAACATTATGGTGATGTAAGAGTTATAGATACACATATTAAAAACTTACGAAAAAAATTAGGAATTCCTTATATTAAAACGGTGAAAGGCATTGGCTACAAAATCGAATCGTAGCAAAGACAACATCACCAAAAATATATTCATCAAAACCTTATTATTTTGTATTCTGTTATCACTTTGTCTTTATCAAATTATTTATTTTCTAGCCTCAAATTACGATAAAGATCGTTTGAAAGCTTCTGGAACGCAAACTGCGGAACAAGCGGAATCAGACAAACAAAACGACCACAGTAAAACAAAGCAAAATAAAGCTGTGTCAGAGAGTAGCATCTCTAATTTTCAATCTTCTCAAATAGACATGAAAACACTCTCTACAGCCATCAATCATCTTTTGCAGCCTAGCCAAACTGCAAAAGCAAAAGAACATGCACAAAATATTCCGGGGAAAAGTAACACAACGTCTTCACTTACAGAAGCGGAAAAGCAAGTTACTAACAATGATTCCTTACATACACAAAATGCAGCAAGTAAAGCAAATGATACACATGATAATCCAAAGTTAACAGATGTGTTGCAGCAGTTAGCTCCACATATTGGGGCGACAATGCTTGCATTATCTCTGCTTGGATCTTTAATCTACGCAAAAATAATCGCCAAACCTTTCCGATATATGAGCGATGCTTTAAAAGATATTATGAATCTTGATTTCTCAGATAAAAAGCTACTTAACAAAAATACAGATCAAACAGATTTTAATTTGCAAGTAGCTGCCTCACAAGTACCTACTATTGTGAAAAATTTACATGAAAGCAATAAAGATTTAAGAAATGAACTCAAGAAGGAACAACAATTAGAACAATCTCGCAAAGAATTTATGTCTATGGTATCCCATGAATTAAAAACACCAATCGCAGCCGTTATGGGACAACTCGATGGCATGATTCACGGAATTGGCGCTTATAAAGATAGAGATAAATATTTAAAACGTTCATATGAGATGATGCAAGATATTAACATATTAACGGAAAAGATGTCAGAATTATCCAAAATACAAAACCCTCAATTTAAACCGAATTTAGAAGTTATTTCATTAACTACTATTATTGAGGATGTTATGAAAAAAGTGGATTATTTTGTATCTGTAAAACAATTAAATGTTCAATCTAACATTAAACAAGACGTACAAATTTTAGCTGATCCTAAATTTATTCAAACTGCTATTTTTAACATTATTTCAAATGCAATTCATTATACAATTGATCATCAGCATGTATATATAAAGCTTTATGAAAAGCCAAACGGTTACGCATTAGAAGTATTAAATACAGGTTCACAAATCGATGAGGATAAACTTGCCCATTTATTTGAGCCATTCTATCGCGCAAATCCTGGCAAACATGGCTTAGTACAAGGTAGTGGTCTTGGGTTATATATTGTAAAACAAATATTAGATAAACATCAGTTCCCTTATGGGATACAAAACACACCTCAAGGTGTAAAATGCTCCATTGTATTCCCAAAAGCAATGTAAACTACTACTATAATTTCATACCCCAAACTCATACTTCGTATGAGTGGCGGAATTTTGTAGAGTCTCTTACTCTGTTTCGTTCGCCCGTTGTCCTTATTAGGATAACGGGCGTTTTTTATTTATATAAGGAGGTTTTCACATGGAGAAATTTAAGTATTCATTACTAGTTTTATTCGGCGCTTGTAGCTACGGCGTACTTTCAACTATTTTTAAACTCGGATTCATCGACGGATTTTCAGCACACCAACTACTAGGAGGACAATATGTCTTCGGATGGATTGGACTACTTTTACTCGTTCTTTTCTTTTCACGCCATAAAGTATCAAAAAGACAATTCTTTTCGTTACTAATAGTCGGCACAACAATGAGTATGACAGGTATTTTCTATGCTATTTCTGTAGAAGAACTGCCAGCCTCTATCGCTGTCGTTTTACTCTTTCAGTTCACTTGGATTGGTGTAGTCATCGAAGCGATTGCGAATCGAACATTCCCAAGCCGTGAGAAAGTTATATCTATTATTATTTTATTTACTGGTACATTGTTTGCTGGTGGAGTATTTGAAGGTCTTGGACAAAACTTTTCTACGCAAGGTATTATTTTCGGACTATTAGCTGCCGTCTCTTTCTCATTCTATGTATTTGTAAGCGGGCGCGTTGCTACAGATGTTCCGCCTTATACGAAAAGCTTTCTTATGACAACGAGTGCTACTCTTATTGTATGCTTATTTTTCCCGCCTACCTTTTTAACGGACGGCGCTTTACAAGCAGGCCTATGGAAATATGCTTTCTTCCTTGGACTGTTCGGGGTTATTATACCTGTCATTTGTTTTTCAATTGGGGTACCAAAAGTCGGAACGGGACTTGGTACAATATTAGGTGCAGCTGAATTACCAACAGCAATTATCGCTTCTATTACACTTGTTCATGAAGTTGTATCACCTATGCAGTGGATTGGGATTGTAGTTATATTACTCGGTATTTTTACACCGCAACTACTTACTGCTAGGAAAGAAAAAAAACATAATCGTGTGCATAGTGCGTGAAGACATCAACTTGTATATAAATGTGAATAAAGTTACGATATGTTAAACTTTAATACTACATTCAAAATAACATATGATATTGCAGCTATTATTCTCGTAATCCTTACTGTACTTTTCTTTTTAAAAGATAAAAAAGAGAGTCCTACTGCATAACTAAAGACCTTTCATTTATTTGAAAGGTCTTTTCCTTATATTTCACTTTACCGCTCCATATAACTTCTCTACCTCATGTTCAATTTGTTTTACATCGATTCGCTCAAATAATGGCTGTACATTATCAATTCGGTTTGGCAACGTATTTTGAGGTTCCCAATTTACTTTAACACTCGATAATGTATTTCTAACTCTTTCACTTGAAAACGGTAAAAATGGTTCAAGCAGTTGTGCAAAGTTTGCTATTAGGTAAACACAATTATAAATTGTTTCCTCACATGAAACTGGGTCGTCTTCTCTTTGTTTCCAAGGCTGCTTTTCATCAAAGTACTTATTTGCAAAGCGTACTGCATCAAATATTGTTTCTAGTGCCACCTTAAATTTAGTTTGTTCAATCGCCTCTCCTACACTTTTATATAATCCTTCTACTTTATCTTTCAGCTCTACATCAATACTTCCCTTCGGTACAGTACCACCATAATATTTTTCAATAAACTTTAATGTCCGGTTCACAAAGTTCCCGTATGCACCTAACAATTCACTATTATGACTGTAAATGAATTCACGCCATGAAAAATCAGTATCACGATTTTCTGGTGCGTTAACTGTTAAAAAGTAACGAATAGAATCTGGATTGTAGCGTTCCAATATGTCAGGCACCCATACTGCCCAGTTTTTACTTGTAGATAATTTTCTTTTTTCAACTGTTAAATATTCATTCGAAACGATATGACGCGGGATTGCTTCTTCTCCTATTCCAAGTAATACCGCTGGCCAAATGATTGAATGAAACGGAATATTATCCTTTCCGTGCACATAATATGTTTTCGCTTCTTTATCCCAAAACTCTTGATCATCTTTCCCTGTTTCTTCAGTCCAGCGTTTACTCGCCGAATAATATCCTGTCACTGCTTCAATCCATACGTAAATTTTCTTATCTTCATATCCTGCCACTGGAATTGGTACCCCAATTGGTAAATCACGTGACACTGCCCTATCTTGTAATCCTTCCTTTAAATATCTCTCTGTTAATTGAATTGCATTGTCGCGCCATGTTACTTTCTGCTTTGCAATTTCTACGACCTCTTTAATTTGCTGCTGAAATTTATGCAATGCAAAATAGAAATGCTCTGTTTCCTGTACTGATGGCGTACTACCACATAACTTACATTTCTTTTCTAACAAATCGAGTGGATCTAAAATAGCGGAACAAGCATCGCATTGATCGCCCCTTGCTGCTTCATGACAATGCGGACAAATACCTTCTACATATCGATCCGGTAAAAATTGCGTACACGTTTCGCAATAAGCTTGTTCAACTACTTTTTTATAAATATAACCTTCTTCTAATAGTCGCAAAAAGACTTTTTGAACAGTTTCATGATGATGCTCGCTATCTGTACGTGTATAGCAATCATAAGTAAAACCAAGGCTACGAAAACATCGCTCAAACTCTTCATGATACTTATCAGCAATTTTTTTCACCGTCACACCTTCTTGTTTTGCTCTAATTGTAATCGGTGTTCCATTACAATCACTTCCCGAAACATACAACACATTCTCACCTTTTGCCCGGTAATAACGTGCTAAAATATCTCCTGGTAACAAACTAGCAATGTGTCCAAGGTGTAACGAACCATTTGCATACGGCCAAGCGCCTCCAATAAAAATACTCATCTTATATTCCTCCTTTAAAATATAAAAAGCCCCGCCCTTATCTTAAAAAAGATAAGGGCGGGGCTGTATAAACAGTCGCGGTACCACCTTATTTCGTCAGTCATTCGCATAACTAACCTTAACAAGTACGGAGCTATATGCTCTTATACTGTGGTTTTGATAACGAGTACCAACTCTCGTCGCCGCCTACTATTATCATTTGATAAGTTCAGGACGAAGCTCAAAGGCCATTGTTCAAATGAATATTCTTGCTTCTTCTCAGCTACCGAAGCTCTCTGGAAAGAATGGTTCCATTCTACTTTTCCTTTTCAACGCTTTTATGTATAAAACGTATTTTACGACTTAACAACAGAAAAATCAAACTTTTATTCAAAAAAACAGGAAATCCTACTCATTCACCGAATAACTATACGTTCACAAAAGGAGTGATAAAATTGAATCAAAAACAACTAAGTACTATTAATGAAAAAAGCTGGAACGCAGCTGCTTATGAAGCTTGGACAAATCGCCACGGGGCACCAGAGGATTATGCGAAAAAGCTCATGGAAGATCCCGTGCGCGAGGTCACTCATTATTTACCCTACATACAATCTCCAAAAGGAAAGCGTATTATTAATTTACTCGGATCAAAAGGAAATAAAGCAGTTGCTCTTGCTCTTTTAGGAGCCGATGTAACAGTTGTAGACATTTCAGCAAGTAATGAAAAATACGCAACCGAACTAGCCGAAGCTGCTGGTGTCTCTATTCAATATATCATTTCCGATGTACTAGATTTAAATCTATCCCAATCATTTGATATCGTGTTACTGGAACTTGGCGTGCTCCATTACTTTTTAGACTTAAAGCCACTCTTTCATATAATCTCTCACTTACTAAAACAAGATGGGACATTTATACTACGTGACTATCATCCCGTTTATACAAAATTATTAGGAGTAGATCATCCATCATTTCGAGCAAATGGAAATTATTTCGACGAGGAACTTATTGAAGATGACGTAGCTTATAGTACTCTCCTTACGGGATCACAGAAATACGCTTTACCGAGAACAAAAATTAGGCGCTGGACACTAGGAGAAATAATTACATCAATGGCAGAAACAAATTTCAAGGTTGAAAAATTGATTGAAGAACACGGATCTCATCAAAAGTGGGTTTTCCCTTCTACTGCACCAGAGGGAATTGAAGAGCGTATACCTGGTCTATATACATTAATTGCAACACCATGCAAAAAAGGATCCCTTCACGGATAGGATCCTTTTTTTGCATGCTTACGCATATAAGTTGAGGTTGGAGATTACTATAATTCTGTAGAATAGGACACAAGATATTTCAACATTCGTCTCTGACTTACGTCGTCAAAAAGGGGTATGACCAACATAACGAAGAGTAATGTTCAGTCGATAGTGATAATCGTTATCAACTAATTAGAAGTATACAGGATGTTATTTCAAATTACAATACCATTTCTGATTTTTATTTATGAATTTTTTGATATACAAATGTATACATTTTAAGAACATTTATTCATATCAATTTGCCTCCTTCCATTATCTGCTATAATTTTCACTGAACAGATTAATAACTTCATAATAATGTTTTTATTAATTCCGTTTCTTGTATTTATAAATCGTAATAAATAGTTTCAAAAAAGGTAGGGGTAACGATGAAATATATTAGTATTCGAAAAAAACTTCTGTTCACACTCTTAAGCATTTCTTCTTTATTTAGCATTGCTCTTATTGTTATTCTTTCGTTCGCCATGAGCCAAGCAAGTGAAATCGAAACATTAAAAAATGATGTATCAAAAAGAGCAACCATTTTAAAAGAACGCGGTGATTGGTTCCAGGCGCAAGTTGCTGGCTTACAAGAATATTTACTATCGCACGATCAAAAAGGATTAGATAAATTCAACCGGGAAGGAAAGAAATTAGCTGATACAAGAGAAAAAGTAACGAGTGATAAAAAACTCCCTGAAGGAATGAAAGAGGCCATTTTAATGGGAGCAAAATGGCGCAGCGTCGTAGATAATGAAGTCCTCCCTCTTGCACGGGAAGGAAAATGGGATGAAGCATCCAAAATTGCTCTTGCTCAAACAGATTATGTAAATGATCTTTTAAGTCGTTTTACTAAATATGCAAATGAAGAAAATGACAAACGGGACGTATTAATTGCTGACGTAGAGTCTTCTTCATCCCTTATTCAATATATTATTTTCTTCTCACTCATTACATGTACATTAACGTCTATTCTATTGGCATGGTGGTTCTCTGGTAAACTCGTTAAACCGATTCGACAAATTGATGCGAAGTTAAAAGAATTAGCTTCTCAAGATGGCGATTTAACCGCTAGATTACACGTAACGAGTAAAGATGAAATTGGTGACATCGCAAATTCCTTTAATCAAATGCTTGCTAACTTACAGCGTATAATAAAGCAAGTTCAACAAACATCAACAAGTGTAAAAGAAGCTTCTGAAAATGTGTTTATCGAAACAACTGCTTCTATGGAAAATACCGCAAAAACTAAAGAGACTATGAATGCTCTTGAGCACAATATTCGTTCACAAGTTTCTAGCATTGAAGAAAGTTCAACCGCAATGGATGATATGGCAACAAGTGTTCAGCGCATTGCAGAATCTGCCTCTTCTGTTGCTAGCTTAGCTGTTACAACTTCTGAAAAAGCAGATGATGGTAGTAAAGTAATTGAAAAATCTATTACACAGATGAATACAATCAATGACGCTGTTAACGCTACATCAAAAGTGGTAGAGCGACTCATTACACATACGAATCATATTGATACTGCTCTTCAATCCATTTCTAACGTTGCAGAACAAACGAATCTACTTGCTTTAAACGCTTCTATTGAAGCCGCCCGCGCTGGTGAACATGGAAAAGGATTCGCTGTTGTTGCCGATGAAGTACGAAAACTTGCTGAACAATCTCAGCTAGCAGCAAATGACATTAACCATTTACTTCATCAAATTCAAGCGGACACAAAAATAGCAAATGACATGATGACACAAGGTCAGTCAGAAGCTTCTGAAGGAATTACAGTCATTCGTACCGCTGGATCTTCATTCTCAGCAATTGTTAACCACGTTAATAAAGTCTCTACACAGATGCAAGAAATGTCTGCAACTGCTGAAGAAATGGCCGCAAGTTCTGAGGAAATGAATGCAGCTTTAAATAACATCGCTTCTATTTCAAACGAAGTTGCCGCTGAAACATCACAGACAGCACATTCAGCTGGTGGCCAAGTAAATGTAATGAAAGACATTGCTACAAAGTCATCAGAAATGAAAACCGCAGTACAAGAACTTGAAGTTCTCGTTTCTCATTTCAAAACAAATGCATAAAGTGAAACTTTAATCAGTGATTTTTTCTCCTCCCCCACTGATTATTAGCCTTCACCAATCGGGCTTTTACAGGCAGTTAATTTCCCGCCTAATTTTGAGGTGAGAAATTAACTGTCCGCAAATAATGGGATAATAGGAAAAAGAATGGGTTTCTTTTTTTAGCCCCTCTTTTTCACTTTAAAATATATCTTTCTCTCTCCCACTCTGTCTGCTATAATTCCTAAAGGAAATAAGAAAGCTTTATTCCAGATGGAGTAAAGCTTTCTTTCAATTTTTAACATTAATTAATCCTAATACTAAGATTTCACAAAGGAGGCTTTTTATAATATGAATTTTGTAAGTATCAGAAAAAAACTTATGTTCATGATGGGAACGATTTGTGCTTTATTCGGCATCGCCTTAGCTTTTATTTTATTCTTTACCATGGATCAGTCTCATAAAGCTGAAACATTACAAAAAGAAATTTCTCCTCTTGCAACAGAATTGAAAGAGCGCGGAGACGCTTATCAAGTACAACTTTCTGCTTTAAGAGGTTATTTACTACAACATGATCAAGTCGAATTAGACAAGTTTAATGAGATGAGTAAACGTCTTGAAGATACAAAAGGGCAACTTCTTTCTAACCCTAACACTTCTCAGTCCGTGAAAAGCACAATGGAATTAGGATCCACTTGGAGAAAGTTCATTGAAGAGAAAGTATTCACTCTTGCAAAAGAACAAAAATGGGAAGAAGCTTTACAAGTAGCTTCTACAGAGAATGGCACTGTTTATAAAGTAATCGGTGATTTCACAAATTACAGTAATGAACAAGCTAAATTACGTGAACAATCTATTGAAAAAATCGATCAATCTTCACTACGAATTGAATATGTTGTCTTCTTATCACTTGTTATTTGTATTGTAACTGCAATTATTCTTGCATGGTGGTTCTCTGGTAAGCTTGTAAAACCAATTCAACAAATTGATACTAAACTAAAAGAATTAGCCTCTCAAGAAGGCGACTTAACAGCCCGTCTACAAGTAAATAGCAATGATGAAATCGGTGCTATTGCCACATCATTTAATAAAATGTTAGAAAACTTGCAGCATATCATTAATCGTGTTCAAAAAACATCTGTAGAAGTACAAACAGCTTCTGAAAATATGCTAGAAAAGACTAATACATCACGCGAGGCAACAATAAGAGTTCAAAGCTCGATGTCCAACTTAAATTCAAGTATTCAATCGCAAACTTCTAGTATGGAAGAAAGCTCGACTGCGATGGATGATATGGCAATAAGTGTTCAGCGTATCGCTGAATCTGCTTCATCTGTAGCCGAACTTGCTGTAGCTACATCTGAACATGCTAACGACGGAAGTACTGTTATCCAAAAATCTGTTTCACAAATGACAACGATACATGAAGCTGTAAATGCTACATCAGAAGTGGTCGAACGTCTAATCACTCACACGAAATATATTGATACGGCTGTACAATCTATTTCTAATATCGCTGAGCAAACAAACTTACTTGCTTTAAACGCTTCTATTGAAGCAGCTCGTGCTGGTGAGCAAGGAAAAGGATTTGCTGTCGTAGCTGATGAAGTTCGTAAACTTGCGGAACAATCTAAAACTGCTGCAAAAGATATTAACCAATTACTACATCAAATTCAAAATGATACAGAAACAGCTAGTTCTATGATGTCTAAAGGTCGTTCTGAAGCATTTGAAGGCATTACTGTCGTTCGTGAGGCTGGTACTTCTTTCACAACAATTGTTGAACAAGTAAATAAAGTATCAACTCAAATGCAAGACATATCAGCAACTGCTGAAGAAATGGCTGCAAGCGCTGAAGAAATGAACGCTTCACTTAATAACATCGCTTCTATTTCAAATGAAGTATCTAGTGAAACAGCTGCAACGGCACAATCTGCTGAACAGAAAGTCATCGTGATGAATGAAATGACTCTCACTGCAAAACAAATGAAACAAACAGTTGAAGAATTAGATCAGCTTGTATCTCATTTTAAAACTGAATAGCTTTTCAAAAAAATATTCCTCTCTCAGGGAGGAATATTTTTTTGAGCTCATTTCCTGCACTTATCCCGCATATCCGTTATAATGAGAACCGATATCATTAATATTTAGGGGGTGCTACACATGTCACAACAAGCATTTGAAGAAAAGTTATATGCCAACTTAGAAGCTGTTATTGACCCTGAATTAGGTGTTGATATTATCAATCTCGGATTAGTTTATGACGTTACAGCGGATGAAAATAATAATGCTGTCATTACAATGACGATGACTTCTATCGGTTGTCCAATGGCTGGCCAAATCGTATCAGACGTTAAAAAAGTATTATCAACGAACGTACCTGAAGTAAATGAAATAGAAGTAAACGTTGTATGGAACCCACCGTGGACAAAAGAACGTATGTCACGTATGGCAAAAATTGCATTAGGTATTCGTGATTAAATAAGGAAAAGACCTGACAATCCAGTCAGGTCTTTTTTCTCTTATTATTTTACTCCTACTGCATCATAAGCTTTCGTTACAGCTTGTACAGCTTTAGAGTTTTTACCGTATAAGTCTTCCGCTGATTGAAGTGCTGCTTGACGCATCATTTTAAAGTCAGAGTTTGCAGTTAAATATTTCGTAAGAGCACGATAGTAAATTTTTTCTGTCGCTTCACGGCCTACTCCAGTTACTTTCACACCGTAATGTGTGCCGCCCTCAGACACTAAATACGCTGCCTTATTGTTAATACTACTGTTAATATGAACGCCGCCATTATCAGCTTTTCCAGTATAACGTTTATTGTAGTGATCTGGGTAACCTTCACCTGGTTTTAATGGGTTTGGAATAGATGCTGGATCTTTCAGAGAACGAAGTGCATCACCAGGTTTACCAGGTGTATAAATATCAGCACCTAAATCCCAGCTCTTCTTCTCAACCATGACACCCATGATATCAGATAACGATTCATTTAACGCACCTGACTCATCTTTATAAACAAGGTTTGCTGTATGTTCAGTTACAGCATGCGTTAATTCGTGACCGATAACATCTAGTCCAGCAGATAATGGAATGAATGTCTTGCCATCGCCATCACCATACATCATCTGAACACCGTTCCAAGCTGCGTTATTCCAAGATTCACCTACGTGAACAGTAGAAATAAGTCTCGCACCTTTATCATCGAAAGAGTTACGGTTAAATGTCTTTTTATAATAATCATATACTTTTCCTGCATTCACATGCGCATCAACTGCCGCTTTATCTTCGAAGAACTTAGATTTACTTACAACTTCTTCTCCTGTATATCCAAGAATTTGTGAGAATAAATTAAACCAGTTTTCATCCATATTCTCTGCATCAAATGTATGGACACCTTGTCCTCGTGTACCATCAAATAAGTTGAACGCTCCTGTTTTCGTATCTTGAGCAATTTCAAATGATTGTCTAGCACCTAATACTCCGTAACCAAATCCAGTAATGTTATCTACAGCATTATATTTCTCAATAACATTTCCATTTGTTGCATCAACAAAGTAATGCCAATATCCTGGAGCTGGTTTCGAAACCGACGCTTTTACAAGATATGCAAGATAGTATTGACCATCTTTTTCATACACATATAAATCTTTTTTCACACCATCATAATTCTTTACTTTACCAATTTCTTTCTCAATATTAGCTTTTGCAATCGTTTCTGCTTGTTCCGCACTAATACTTGCAGATGCAGGAATATTTTTATTATCTAAATTCGGAATAACTTGTCCGAAAAATGCTTTTACATTATTCTCTTTATCAAGCGTAACTGTTTGATCTGAACCATACACAGGAATGTTATTATGCTTCTCAACTAACTTCACATGTGTTGTACCAGAATCAGCATCTTTTTCTTCACCAACGATATTGAAATGTTTGTCAATATTTCCCGCTAGTTTAAACATATCCTTTTTACTCTCTAAATATTGAAAGACCGTCTCTTTTTTATCTAGTCCTTCCGGCGCTTTCCATTCTTCACCTATGTAAGCTGGCGTTTTAAACTCTTGGTGATACTGGATTTTTTGCTCTTCTGCTTTCGTCGTAGTTGCTCCAAATGCCCCAAACCCACTTGCGATAACAGTTAATGCTAATGCTGATGAAATTACTTGCTTTTTCAATCTAACACTCCCCATTTCCCTAAAAGTTTTTAACACCTTTATAAATATTCTGAATAATCCCTCTAATACCTGCTCTCAAAAATTGAGAAAGTTTTTTCTGTTAATTTAACTCACACAAAAAAGGATATCGTTTTCGATATCCTCTTCCCTATAACTTTTCATCTCGCTATTCACATACTTAAAACCGCCATGGGTTAAAGTTTCACTTTATTCCATTTTCATTTCAATCGCTAAGTAGTGAGAGTTTTCTTTCGCTTGAATGTGAATATCTTCTTCTACAGCCTCCGCTGCATCACGCATTACGAGTGTTTCACCGTTTACAACGCTGCAACCTTCAATTTGTACAAGGTACAATTGACGTCCTTCTTTAACAGGAAAATGAATTTCTTTACCAGCTTCTAATGATAAAGAATATAAATTTGCATCTTGGTGAATATGAATTGGTGCATCTCCATCAGAAGGAGATACCATATGGAACCACTCATTTTCACGTTTACTCCAATCAAATTTAAACTCACCATAGTTTGGTTTATGACCGTCGCGGTCTGGTAAAATCCAAATTTGCAATAAACGTAATGTTTCACTTCCTAAGTTATGCTCACTGTGAAATACACCAGTACCTGCACTCATATATTGAACATGCCCACGCTCAATTGTCCCGCGGTTCCCCATACTATCTTCATGTGTTAATTCACCATCTATAACGTAAGAGATAATCTCCATATCACGGTGCGGATGCATATCAAAACCAGTTTGTGGCGCTATTAAATCATCATTCATAACACGCACTGCTCCAAAATTCATGTTGTTTGGATTATAATAATTTGCAAAGGAAAAATGAAAATGTGTATTTAACCAACCGTGATTTGCTCTTCCCATATTTTTATGATCAACTTTTCTAAACATATCCTTCACCTCATATTATCTCGAAATCGAGATATTTATTTTTAATTTTATCACTGCAACTTCTTCAGTAATTCTAATAATTGTTTTTGTTCTTCTCTATTTAACTTATCAAATTGCTCTGCTTGAAATGTTTCTTGCGGCGGGACTATTTCTTCATATAGAACCTTTCCCTCTTCTGTTAATGAAATATATTTCGTGGTACCTTCTTGTTCACGCTGAATCCAATCTAGTTGCTCCATCTTATTTAAAAGTTGAGTAACATTTCCTTTCGTAACAAACAACTTATTTCCAAGTTCTTGCTGCGTTAAACGATCGTTTCCTCCGATTTGAACTAATACATCAAACTGAGCGGCAGATACATTCCACTTTTTCAAATGCTGATTCGTCTCACGAATACTTCTATTATAAAAGCGTGATAAACGAAACCATAATAGTAATCCAAGTCTTTCCTCTGCTTTCATTCCATCACCTCGCTCATTTGATACTATTAGTTTAGAACTAAACTTATTAAAGGTCAACTACTTATTTTTAATTAGCAAAAAAGCACAGTGATTTTCCTCCACTTATGCTTCAGATTAAATTTCTATTTTTATATTCATCTAGCTTCCTCTCCGCGAAATGCCTCGCATCTTTCTCAATCCATCTTTCTTCGTATAGTTCATTTCCAACATATAGTATATCGTCCTTATGCTGCATCGCATGCCTGAATTCATGCAATAGCGTTTTGAGCACTTGCTCATACTCTTCCCACATACAAACGAAAATTAATTGTTTTTCTTTATGATAAAAACCACCTACTGGGAATAAAAACTCCTCTTCTTCTTCTCCTAATGATAAAAGTACATGATTCGCATCACACGTATCACAAAAAATAACTGGCGTTGCACTTACTTCAATAAGAGAAAACAAATCATTTCTTAACTTTTTGACATCCCAAGGAAGCTCCGAATCCAACACATACCAATTCTCAACTTGTTGATATACATTTTGAAACTGGAGTTCCATTTCTCAATAATCCCCTTCCTAAACTCCCTTTTCCTATATGTATGCCACAATATGTAAAATATTAAACATATCCTTCTCTAACAAATAACAACCAGTTATTAATTTCCCATAAAAAAAGGAATCTATTTAACTATAGATTCCTTCACAATAATACCTTATATAAAGTCTGAACTTACACGTCAATTGTTTAAAATTTAGCTATTCTTTGTATCCCACTTAAAGATTTTATTTAAAAGTTTATATACATTCTTTGACTCTTTCGTTAGAAGGGGACCTAAAATGGATAGTATAAGCACATATAGTGCTGAGAATGGTTTCAATACCGACATTAACCCACCCGCGATACCGATATTAGCCATAATGATTGAGAATTCTCCCCTTGAAACGATTGTTAATCCAATATTTGTTGACGCTTTATGAGATAATCCAGCTTGTCGCCCTGCAATCATCCCTGCTACAAAGTTTCCGATTATCGTCAGAAGTACAGCACCTAACGTTAACCATATTGCTCCGCCCAATGAAAACGGATCGATACTTAATCCGAAACTGAAGAAGAAGATAGCTCCGAAGAAGTCTCTAAATGGAACAACAAGATGTTCAATTCGATCACTATGCTCTGTCTCAGAGAAAACTAACCCTAAAAGAAGTGCCCCGATTGCTTCTGCAACGTGAATTGTTTCTGAAAAACCTGCAATAAAGAACAACGAAGCAAATACTACAATAATGAAAATTTCATCCGAACTAATATTAAGCAATTTATTTAATAACGGTGTCGCCTTTCTAGCTACAATAAAGAATAGAAGCATATATCCTAAAGCAATTCCAATTGAGGTAAGAGCGCCTAGGAAGGAAGCATGATCCCCTAGAACTAAACCAGAGACAACTGATAAATATACAGCAAGGAATATATCTTCAAACATAATAATTCCTAAAATTAATTCGGTTTCATTATTACCAGTTCTTCTTAAATCAACTAATACCTTTGCAACGATAGCACTAGAAGAAATCGTAATAATACCCGCAATAATTAAGATTTCGAGTAACGGGAACCCCATTATAAATCCGTATAATAATCCTAGTGAAAAGTTAATCAAAATATAGATTGTTCCGCCAATCGCGATAGAACGTCCAGATTTAATTAGTTTTTTCATCGAAAACTCTAATCCCAGATAGAAAAGAAGGAACAGAACGCCAATCCTTCCAAGGAAGGATATCACACTTGCACTTTCAATAAATTTGAGATCGATAACACCTATTGTCGGCGCGTGCGGCCCTACTAACATGCCAAGAACAATTAGAAAAGGAATTACTGAGAATTTAAACTTTCCAGCGATTACCGCCGCAATTGCTACTAAAACTAAAGCTGTACCGACTTCAAAAATTAAAGTATCCATCTAGTCAGTCCCCCTATTCGAAAGTAATTCATTAATAATCTTTTTAATTTCTTCTCTCTCACCAGAAACTACAAGCATATCTCCTTCTTCAATCACCGTGTCTGGACCTGGATTAAATAGCTTTTTCATATTCTTTTTCATAACTGCAATTATCGTTACGCTATATGTTTTTCTTATTTCAAGATCACCAATTGTTTTTCCAATTGCTGGCGCTGCATTCTCCACTTTGAACCACTCAATTGCTAAACCTTCAAAGACCATCTCAACATTTTCTAGTGCCCTAGGCTTATATACCATCCCGCCTAATATTGCTGCAATTTGTCTTGCCTCTGAGTCGCGCAATGAAATGCTTGATAGACTTTCTTCATGGTCTGAATCGAAATGATACATTTCTCTACGTCCATCATCATGAATAACAATCACCATTTTTTCGTTACCTTTCGTAACGATTTGAAACTTGTAACCAATACCTGGAAGTTCACTTTCTCTAATATTCATCTTTAACTCCTCCTCAACGGATTTATATTTAAATTTTCTGTTTTTCTGTCTTTTATTCATCCAATCAATTTTAGAAATTCTAACCATTCAGGATATTTGTGATTTGGAAATCTTTTATTGTAATAATAAGTAGCTCCTAGAAACATACTTGAAGATGTAACGATAAAAAATAAATTACTTCTCGTTTTCAAAATCTTAAGGCTTACTTTCAATAAAGATTCTTCTTTCAAATTATCCCCTCTTTCTCGCTTTAAATTTAGTTTTTTAAAATGTAAATAATTTTAAAAATATTACAATGTAACTTAATCATAACATAAACTAAGTTTATGTAACATGTTTTTTTAGAAAATTTGATTCTGATATATTTTTTGCATATACTTTTCTTATTATGAAAAAAAGGAAGTGTATTATATGGTTGATATCTTTAGCAGATTCCTTGAAGTAACGAATAATATTTTGTGGTCATATATTCTTATTGCAATGCTAATCGGCTTCGGTCTTTATTTCTCTTTTAAATTAAAATTTGTCCAAATTACTCATTTCAGTGAAATGGTCAGTTTAATTAGTAAAGGGTTCAATCGAAAAGAAAAGAAAAAAGATAGCGTCTCTCCATTCCAAGCATTTTGCTTAAGTGCAGCTGCACGTATTGGTATCGGGAACTTAGCTGGTGTAGCACTAGCAATTTCAATGGGCGGACCTGGCGCAATATTTTGGATGTGGTTTATCGCTATTATCGGTGCAGCTACTAGTTTTGTAGAATGTACGCTCGCGCAAATTTATAAAGTAAAAGATGGAAGCAGATTCCGTGGTGGACCAGCATATTATATGGAAAAAGGGTTAAACAAACGCTGGATGGGTGTCTGGTTTTCACTTCTCATTACAGTTGCATACGGATTAATTTTCAATTCAGTACAAGCAAATACAGTAACAATAGCGTTTGAAAATGCTTTTGGATTAGAACGAACTATCGTAGGAGCTGTATTAGCTTTATTAGTTGCGGTAATTATTTTTGGTGGTATTAAAAGCATTTCACGTATTACAGAAATGATCGTTCCGCCAATGGCAATCATTTATATTGGTGTGGCTGTTTTTGTCGTTATTAACAACTTCAATATGTTACCAAGCATTTTCATGGAAATATTTAACGGTGCATTCGGTTTAGACCAAGCCATCGCTGGTGGTATTGGAGCAGCAATCAAATTCGGAATTCAGCGCGGTTTATTCGCGACAGAAGCAGGTATGGGTAGCTCTCCTAACGCAGCTGCAACATCAGATGTATCTCATCCTGTAAAACAAGGACTTGTTCAAGCACTAGGTGTTTTCGTAGATACATTCTTAGTATGTACATCAACAGCATTTATCGTATTATGTTCTGGACTTTACAAAGGATCAAATTTACAAGGAATTGAATTAACACAACAAGCATTAAGTTCACAAATCGGACCATGGGCAAGCACTTTCTTAGCGATTATTATTTTCCTATTCGCTTTCAGTTCTTTACTAGGAAACTACTATTATGGTGAAACAAATATCGCATTCATTAAAGAAAGCAAAACATGGTTAATGATTTATCGTGTTGCAGTTGTCGGAATGGTGTTCTTCGGATCAATCGCTGCCCTTCAAACAGTTTGGAGCTTAGCTGATTTATTTATGGGACTAATGGTATTCACAAACTTAATTGCCATCTCATTCCTTAGCAAATTTGCCTACGCAGCATTAGTAGACTATATAAAACAAAAGAAACAAGGAAAAGATCCTGTTTTCGTTGCAAGTTCTATCCCTGGCTTAAAAAATACAGAGTGTTGGGATGGGCAAGATTTAGAAGAGAAGAAACAAGCTATTTAACAATAAAAATCCCTATTACTTCACAGTAATAGGGATTTTTTATTTACAACAGTTCATAATTTGTTCAAATTAATTCCAGCAAAAGGGTTGATTTATACAAATTACTAGATTATAATAATTATAAATTAGTAATTCATATAAAATAATAACTCAAGAGGAGATTGATCATAATGAATACACAAGTAATCGAAGCATTAAACAAACAAGTAGCAAACTGGAGCGTTTTATTTACAAAACTACACAACTTCCATTGGTACGTAAAAGGACCTCAATTCTTCACACTACATGAAAAATTTGAAGAGCTTTACACAGAATCAGCTACTCACATCGATGAAATCGCAGAACGTATTTTAGCAATTGGCGGCAAACCAGTAGCAACAATGAAAGAATACTTAGAACTATCTTCTATTCAAGAAGCAGCTTACGGAGAAACTGCAGAAGGGATGGTCGAAGCAATCATGAAAGACTACGAAATGATGCTAACTGAACTGAAAAAAGGCATGGTAATCGCTCAAGAATCTGACGACGAAATGACATCTGACCTACTACTAGGCATCTACACAGAACTAGAAAAACACGCTTGGATGCTACGCGCGTTCTTGAATCAATAATAGATTTTAAAGCGGAGGTGGCTCGTTCAGCTCTGACTGGCTAAGGTTCTTTCACATAGAAGGCGCTTTTTGCCTTCTTATGTGGAAGGTTCTTAGACACGAAGAGCTAGCCACCGGAGCTGGATACCACTTAAAGCGGAAGCGGCTCGTTCAGAGTCGCTTTTTTTCTATGGGGTTGTCATGCATATCAGTACATGAAATTTATATCAGCGATTTTCCAATTATATCGACTTACCGACAAATCACGACAATATTAGCCCCCCTCTCCTCTACTTTTATCAATATATTACAATCCCTTTTATGTTAAAATATAGGTAACACCCTTTAGTAAAATAGATCCAAAAAAGCTTTTCCATATTCATCATTTACTACTTAAATGGCGGGAGTGGTTCAGTTGAAAGACTACTTAATTAGAGCATTTTTTGCGTTAATAACAGTTGGGATTCTCTTACTTATAGCTAATATTTTCAATATACGTGTCGAGGTTAAAGACTATGCTTTCCTCGTTGTTGTAGCAATTGGTGGCGGCTGGGGTGGCTGGTACCTGTATAAAAAACAAAGTAACAATAACAATAAAGGCATTCCGAAATAATATGGAATGCCTTTTTTCTCTAATACATAATTAAGCTTAAACCACTAATAAAAGCAGTCCCCAAAAACATCATACAACACATATTCTATCGTAAATAAAAAGAATTCATTTTGAATATAGAAATAGTCCAAAATCTTGCATAACAGAGGTATGCCCCATTTGCCGCAACATTGTGGCTATATTCCCACGGTGATATGCTCCGTGAGTGACGACGTGTAGTATTGTTTCAGAAACCGTCGTATCCAGGAGCCCAGCATACGGATTATCAACCTCAAACACTTTTTCATAATCTTGTTGACTACTTAAAAGTTCTTTATATCGTTTAGATAATTCATAAAAACTAGTTTCCATTTCCTCAATATTTTTTGTTTCTAGCTGTTCTTTCAATTGGTCTGTGTGTACCATTGCATCACTCATACTTTTGCCAGAAATGATCTCGAGCCAGGCTAAATCTGTGAGGTATATGTGAGACATTACTTTTGCCACCGAAGAAAAACCACTCTTAACTTCCTTATGGAAAATGTCTTGCGGTAGTTCTTTTAAGCGATTTAAAATAACTTCATTTGCCCATAAGTGGTAATTATACATTTTTAATACAGAACGACCCATGCTCATTTCTCCTCCAATTTTCATTTTAATGATTAGATTATGATACATAGCTGCTTAAAAATTCCCAAAGGATTACATCTATAAAATTTATTCTGATTACGATTAAAAAAACCTCTATTAACTTCATAAAAAACATTCGTCATCTTCCACAATCTGACCCTTTAACGGAACAATTCTATGTCACTCAATAATTCCTTACTCACCGTTTATTCAGATGTTCTTTTTTTAAGTAAGCAAAACATACCTCCATCTACTTCCCCTCTTCCAACGATTTCACATCTCACTATCAATATATTTAACCAAATTAAAAACACATGCCTTTTTACGGTAAAAAAGACATGTGTTTCTATAAATCGCTATAAAAATGTACTATGATAATTGCTTCCACTTCGTCCCCAAGACAGGACGCTCGTAATTTTGGATTTCATGAATTAGTTTATCTGCCGTCTCAGCGGAAACAATTAACTCTTTATTCGATGGATTCATAAAGCCTTCTTCTGCTGCCCGTTCAACCATTTGCAAAATTGGTCCGTAAAAGTCTTTTATGTTTAATAAACCAACCGGCTTATTATGTATACCAATTTGTGACCAACATACTACTTCAAATAGTTCTTCAAACGTTCCGTATCCGCCTGGTAATGCAATGAAAGCATCCGCAAGCTCTGCCATTTTCGCCTTTCGCTCATGCATCGTTTCTACTTCAATTAATTCTGTTAATCCTGTATGTACGATTTCTCCTCGAAATAGACCGCGCGGCATAACACCTGTTACACGTCCACCTAAACGAAGAACTTCGTTTGCCACTTCTCCCATTAATCCAACGCATGAACCGCCGTATACAAGCTCATAATCGTTCTCAACAAACATTTTCCCTAACTCTATTGCCTGCTCTTTAAATTCTGGTCTTTCCCCTAAATTTGAACCTGCAAATACACAAATCTTTCTCATCCCTACACCCCGAAACTATATATTGTTATGATACAATGAACATTGTACAACATATTGAAGGGATGAGGAAGAAATGGATATCGTCGCATTTCAAAGATGGGTGGAGGAATTTTACGAAAAACGAAGCTGGTCACAGTATAATTCCTTTATTCGCTTAAATTTCTTAACAGAGGAAGTTGGAGAAGTTTCACGCGTTGTTCGCGCAATCGAAATTGGCCGTGATCGTCCTGACGAAAAAGTGAAAACAGAAGCAGAACTAAAACAAGAGTTAAAAGAAGAACTTGGTGATGTACTATCTAATCTTATTATTCTTTCACAAAAATATGATTTAGATTTACAAGACATTATGGAGGCACACGTCACAAAGCTTTCGAAAAGGTTTGAAGTATCCAAATGAGAATATTATCAATTATGGTATAATGTTCTTGTCACAATACTAAGGGGGATTTTATGTTATCTAAAAAATTGCACGACGCATTAAACGATCAAATGAACTTTGAATTTTACTCTGCCCACGCCTATATGGCAATGGCTGCTTACTGTACAGCTGAGAGCTATGATGGATTCGCTAACTTTTTCCTTGTACAAGCTGAAGAAGAACGTTTCCACGCAATGAAGCTTTACAACTACATTAATGACCGCGGTGAGCGCGCTATTATTACTGGATTTGATAATCCAAATAACAAATACGAATCTGTACTGAACGCTTTTGAAGTGGCACTTGAGCACGAGCGTGAAGTAACGAAGCGTATTTACAACTTATCTGATATCGCTTGGGATGAGCGTGAGCATGCAACAATTACATTCTTAAAATGGTTCGTCGATGAGCAAGTAGAAGAAGAATCTTCATTCGATAGCATCATCCAAAAATTAAAACGTATTACAAGCGATTCAAACGCATTATTTATGCTAGATGCTGAATTAGAGAAACGTACATTTACGCCTCCAGCTGAGTAGTATTCCAATCACCTTAATGAATGTATTAAGGTGATTTTTTTATTTTCTCTCTAGCTTAAAATAACCTTAAAATTCCTCGTATTTGACATAGAATCAGTAAAAAAATGGTATTATTTTCAATATAAAGTAAAACTTTAATCCGTGGGGTTTTGTTCATCCCCCACGGATCATTAGCCCTCACCAATCGGGCGTTTACGGGCAGTTGATCTCCCCCCTAACCTCTTTGCTCCCGCCGAATTTTGAGGTGGGAGTCTTACTGCCCGCAAATAGCGGGATAAAACAATATACGAGGAGAGAAAAAATGAACCAACGTGTAGAATTTGTTGACGCCATTCGTGGTTTCGCTTTATTTGGCATTTTACTTGTTAATATAACATTAATTCAATTCGGGTTATTCGCCAATGAAAAACCCACTTATATTTTCGGAAAACTCGATGAAAGTGCTAATTGGTTTATTCAATTTTTCGGCACGCAGAATTTTATTTCCCTATTCTCTTTTTTATTTGGGCTTAGCATTATTTTGTTACAAAAAAGTATTATCGCAAAAGGAAGAAAGTTTTTCCCTACATATATAAGGCGTATTAGCATTCTTTTACTACTAGGTTTCATTCACGGCACCTTTGTTTGGTCCGGAGATATTTTATTTGCATACGGGCTTATCGGGATTTTCTTAATGATGTTTATAAATAGAAAACCAAAAACATTATTGATTTGGGCAACTATTCTACTCGCACTCATTACACTTATGTCTTATCAAACTGATCCAAATACAAATATTAATGATTTTGCTCCTTATATTGAAAAAGAGCATAAAGTTCATGAAACTGGAAGCTATATGGATCATGTCAACTTTAGATTAACTGAAAATCCTTTCGAGTATATTGGGATTAATGGTTTCTTCGGACTAGTTTTCATATCAATTTTCGCAATAATTTTTATGTCCCCACTTTTCTTACTCGGGATGTATGTAGGAAAAAAGGGCTGGCTATTTGAGATTGATAAACACATACCTTCTATCAAAAAGATTTGGCTTATCACTAGTATTTTCTCTTTCACAATTAAAACCTTAGCCATGTTCGTAAAGCATCCAATTTTAATTATGTTACAAGATGGCCTTACATCAGTAACCATGACATTCTTTTACGGAAGCACAATTATTTTATTATTTCATTACAAAAAAGCATCGCGCTTACTAACATATATGGCGAATATGGGGAAAATGTCGGTTAGTAATTACTTAGCTCAATCCATTATCGCAACAACAATTTTTTACGCTTATGGCTTTGGCTTATTCGGTAAAATCGGATACTTCTTCGGTATTCTTTTAACCATCGGAATTTATACGATTCAACTATTGGTTAGCACATATTGGCTACGGAAATATCGAATGGGGCCTGTTGAATATGTATGGAGACTGGGAACTTATTTAGAGAGACCACGATTTAAAAGAAGTTTGGATAAAGCAAGTTAAACAAAAAAAGCAATGAGCCCACACGCTCATTGCTTTTCTTAATTTATTAAAGCATAACCCCAACGATAATCGCTGATAATATACTTACTAACGTTGCACCGTATACAAGTTTTAATCCGAATGAAGATACAACGTTTGCTTGTTTTCCATCGATACTCTTCGTTGCACCCGCGATAGTTCCGATAGATGAGAAATTCGCAAATGATACAAGGAAGATTGATAAAATACCTACTGTACGAGCTGATAAATCACCAGCTACTTTTCCAAGATCAAGCATCGCAACAAATTCGTTTGTTACTAATTTCGTCGCCATAATTTGTCCTGCTGTTAGCATCTCTGGTGTTGGAATACCCATTACGAATGCTAATGGTGAGAGGATGTATCCTAAAATGCTTTGGAATGTGATTCCGAAAATAGAATCGAACACACCGTTAATTGCTGTAATTAACGCTACGAAACCGACTAACATCGCCGCAACTGTTACAGCGATAGAGAAACCAAGCATGATATATTCGCCTAACATTTCAAAGAATGTTTGCTTCTTGTCTTCTTGTAATTCTAAAATGTCTTCTTCTTCGTTCACGTCATATGGATTAATAATATGAACGATAATGAATCCACTAAATAAGTTTAGTACAAGTGCTGTTACTACATATTTTGGATCAATCATTTTCATATAAGAACCGACGATTGACATCGATACTGTTGACATAGAAGATGCACAAAGTGTGTATAAGCGATTTTTTGGTAATTTGCTAAATTGATCTTTTACTGTAATAAATACTTCACCTTGACCAACAATTGCCGCTGCTACTGCGTTATATGATTCAAGTTTTCCTAAACCGTTAATTTTACTTAATACGAAACCGACTGCACGAATGATAATCGGTAAAACTTTAATATGTTGTAAGATTCCAATTAGTACTGCTAAGAAAATAATTGGTAATAATACTGTTAAGAAGAATGGTGCTTGTCCATCATTTGCTAGACCACCAAATACGAAATTAACCCCTGCTTCCGCAAATTTTAAAATAGCGCCAAATCCATCTGCAATCCCTTTTACTAATACAAATCCGACCTTTGTATTTAGTAAGAAATACGCAAGTACCAATTGAATTACAAGCATAACTGCAATTGGTTTATATTTAATTTTCTTACGATCTGAACTTATAAGGAACCCTAGTACAAATACTACAAGTAAACCGACTAGAAACATTACTAACTTCATATGTGAATCCTCCACTTCCATGAGTTATCAGTCGTATAACGAATGACGTCTGACCATTAATGTTAAAAAATATGAACCCCTAAAATATTTTGAACTGTCTTCTAAAATAGGTAAGCGTTTACATAAATTGCAATTTATAACAGGTAGTCTCTTCTTCTCTACCGTATTTAACGTCTGAAATGGATACCACCTACAAATCAAATTGTAAGCGTTATCTAATTGAAATGCAATATAAATTTTAAAAGATTTTTATATGTTAATATATTCCTAACCGATTGGGTTTTTTATGTAAATTCACCATAAAAAATAGCCCTAGCTATGAGCTAGGGCCTCCCTTTTTACCCCGCTTTAACGGGCAGTAAGACCCCCACCTCAAAATTCAGCGAAAACAAAGAAGTTAGGTGGGTGATTAACTGCCCGTAAAAGCCCGATTGGTGAAGGCTAATAATCAGCGGGGGATAAAGCCCCCACTGATTAAAGTTTCACTTTATAACATAACACCAACGATAATCGCGGATAAAAGACTTACTAATGTCGCACCGTATACAAGTCGTAATCCGAATGATGAAACAACGTTTGATTGGTTTTCATCGATTCCTTTCGTTGCACCTGCAATAATTCCGATAGATGAGAAGTTCGCGAATGATACAAGGAATACAGAAAGAATACCAACTGTACGAGCTGATAAATCACCAGCTACTTTTCCTAGATCAAGCATCGCAACAAACTCGTTTGATACTAATTTTGTTGCCATAATTTGTCCCGCTGTTACCATTTCTGCTTGCGGGATACCCATTACGAATGCTAATGGAGAGAAAATATATCCTAAAATAGCTTGGAATGTAATACCGAACACTGAATCAAACAAGCTATTGATTGCTGTAATTAATGCTACGAAACCAAGTAACATTGCTGCTACCGTAATCGCAATCGTGAAACCAAGCATAATATATTCGCTTAACATTTCAAAGAATGACTGTTTTTTCTTATTTTCTAACTTCAGTGTATCTTCTTCTTCTGTAATATCGTACGGGTTAATAATATGAATGATAATGAAACCACTAAATAAATTTAATACAAGTGCTGTTACTACATATTTTGGTTCAATCATTTTCATATAAGAACCAACGATCGACATCGATACTGTCGACATGGAAGATGCACATAGTGTATATAAACGATGTTTTGGGATTTTACTTAATTGATCTTTTACTGTAATAAATACTTCTGCTTGCCCAACAATTGCGGCCGCTACTGCATTATATGATTCTAATTTTCCTAAACCATTTACTTTACTTAGCATAGTACCAATAGCACGAATAAATATCGGTAAAATTTTAAAGTGTTGCAGAATTCCGATTAACACTGCAAAGAATACGATTGGTAATAAAGCTGTTAAGAAGAATGAAACCTCTCCTTTATTAACAAGGCCACCAAATACGAAAACGATTCCAGATTCCGCGTATCCAAGAAGCGCTCCAAATCCATCTGAAATTCCTTTTACTAAAATATAACCAATTGGCGTATTTAATAAGAAATACGTTAACGCTAGCTGAATAACAAGCATAATTGCGATTGGTTTATACTTAATCTTCTTACGATCAGAACTTATAAGAAAGCCGAGTACGAATACAACTAGTAGTCCTACAAGAAACATAACAAACTTCATTAATAAAATCCTCCATTTAACTCTTCATTAACGTTGAACGTCTGACTACTCAAAACAAGGAATAATCCGAACTTTCCATTTCTCCTCCAAAACCTTCAATCGGATATGAAAAACCATAAAATTTCTTGTCTCAAAGCCATTTTCCATTCTAACACAAATTATAACTCACATCCGCACTTTTCTTAAAAAAATACATTTTATTATAAAACACTCATTAATGTTCGTATTTTCCCTCTTCCTTTAGTTTATCACCATAAAAAAAACGAGCATCAAATTTCTCTGATGCTCGTTCCTTTTTATTATACAGCTTTTTCTTTATCTGCTACTGCTGGCTTGTCCCAGCACTCTGTATTGTTTAAACCAGGAATAGACTCCGCATAAAAGACTGGATCTTTTCCTTGTTTCTTTTGTTTTACGTAATCTGATAATGCCGCGAAAGCATACTTAGAAAGGAATACAATCGCCACTAAGTTAATAATAGCCATGATACCCATGAATAAATCTGCTAAGTCCCAAACAATTTGAATTGTTGCTACAGAACCTAACATAACCATACCAAGTACCGCGATTCGATAAACATTTAGTAAAACTTTACTTCCATTTAAAAACTCAATATTTGTTTCACCATAGTAGTAGTTACCTACTAATGAACTAAATGCAAACAAGAAGATTGCAACTGCTACAAATATAGAAGCCCACGGTCCGATATGTTGACTTAATGCTTGTTGCGTTAATTGAATTCCGTTTAAATCAGCCGCTCCAGGCACATCTGATAATAAAATGATAAATGCTGTACAACTACAAATTAATAATGTATCTGTAAATACCCCTAAAGTTTGAATGAAACCTTGTTTAACTGGGTGCGTTACGTTTGCAGTCGCAGCTGCGTTTGGCGCACTACCCATACCTGCTTCATTTGAGAATAATCCACGTTTTACCCCTAGTAAAATCGCAGCTCCTAATCCCCCGCCCACTACTTCTTTAATTCCGAAAGCATGTAAGAAAATTTCTTTAAATACATATGGAATTGCCGTAATGTTTGTTACAACAACGAATAATGCCACTGCTACATATATAATTGCCATTACTGGAACAATCATTTCAACCGCACGTGCAATACGTTTTACTCCGCCGAAGATAATGATTGCAAGTAAACCAGCCATAAACAGACCTACAAACTTACCATCTGTGTTAAATGCTCCATCAAAAGCCGCCGCTACTGTGTTTGACTGCACGGCGTTGAAAATTAATCCGAAACTAACTGTTATTAGAACAGAGAAGACAACTCCTAGCCAGCGTTTCTTTAAACCCTTTTCCATATAATACGCTGGACCACCACGGAACGCATTCCCATCTTTTACTTTATAAATTTGCGCTAATGTGCTCTCTACAAATGCAGAAGCACCCCCAATTACCGCGATTAACCACATCCAAAATACCGCTCCTGGTCCACCTGCTGAGATTGCGATAGCTACACCAGCTAAGTTACCAGTACCTACACGAGAAGCTGTACTCATACAAAAAGCCTGGAATGATGATACACCACTTTTTTCTTTTTGCGCTTTTCTTGTTTTTGAACTCGCTCCATCCCCAAGTAAACGAATCATTTCTCCAAAGTAACGTATTTGAACAAACTTTACTCGGAAAGAAAAATAAAGCCCAAGTCCAATTAGCATTGCAATAATAATATATGACCAAAGAACATTATTTATATCCCCAATAACACTAGTTAAAAAATCCATCATTGCGTTCCCCCTCTTCATAACACTAAGAAGATTATATTCTAAAAACTTTTAACAATCAAGAATTTTCGACAAGGAATGTAAGGTTTTATAACATGAAAATGTTAACAATTATAACATCCGTATTTTTTATAAAAATTATATTAATCATCTTTTAGCCTTAATATCATTAATTACAACAAAAAAACGAGCATCGAATTCATCTCGATGCTCGCCTTTTTATTATACTGCTTTTTCTTTATCTGTTACCGCCGGCTTATCCCAACACTCTGTGTTCGTTAAACCAGGAATAGAATCTGCGCTGAATACCGGATCTTTTCCTTGTTTCTTTTGTTTCACATAGTCCGCCAACGCAGCATATGCAAATCGGCCAAGAAGTGTAATCGCAATTAAGTTTGTCATTACCATTAGTCCCATAAATAAATCCGCCATATTCCATACAACTTGAAGCGTCGCAACAGAACCGAATAGTACCATTCCTACAACCGCAATACGGTAAATTGTTAACCAAGTTTTACTTTGTTTAATAAATTCAATATTTGTTTCACCATAATAGTAGTTTCCTAGAAGAGAACTGAATGCAAATAAGAAAATAATAATTGCTAAGAAACTGCTTGCCCACGGACCAATCTGTGAACTTAATGCATTTTGCGTTAACTCAATACCTTCTAAATTTGTTGCTTTATATGCACCAGAACATAGTACGATAAATGCCGTCGATGTACATACTAAGAATGTATCTACTAATACGCCAATTGTTTGAATAAAACCTTGCTTTGCTGGGTGTGTTACATCCGCTGTTGCTGCCGCGTTTGGTGCACTACCCATACCTGCTTCGTTCGCAAATAATCCGCGTTGAATACCAAACTTCATTGCAGCACCAATACCGCCACCTACAGCTGAATCTAAACCAAATGCCCCTTTAAAGATTTCTGTAAACATATCCGGTATTAAATAATAATTTTTAATAACGACGAAAATAGCTACTGCAATATAAATAATTGCCATCGGCGGAACAATCATTTCTGACATACGCGCAATACTTTTCACACCGCCAAAAATAATAACCCCAACCAATACCGCAAGTACAATCCCTACAACATAACGCTCAATACCAAAAGCATTTTTAAATGCTAATGTAACTGTATTTGCTTGTACGGAGTTGAAAATTAATCCGTAAGTAATTGTAATTAGAATAGAGAACCAAATTCCCATCCAACGTTTATTTAAACCTTTTTCCATATAATAAGCAGGACCACCACGGAAGCCACTGCCATCTTTTACTTTATAAATTTGCGCAAGCGTACTTTCTACGAAACTTGAAGACGCCCCAATAATCGCAATAACCCACATCCAAAATACAGCTCCTGGTCCTCCCATAGAAATAGCTAGCGCTACACCAGCTAAGTTCCCGATACCAATACGAGCTGCTGAACTCATACAAAATGCTTGGAATGACGATACACTTCCCTTTTTACGTGTCTTTCCAGTTAAGCCATCACTCATTAATCGAATCATTTCCCCTAAATGAGTAAGTTGTACGAATTTCAATTTAATAGAAAAATAAAGCCCTAAACCAATTAACATTGCAATAAGAATATATGACCAAAGAATTGTATTCGTTGATGAAACGAATTGTTCTAAAATATTCATACAATTAACCCCTCCTTTTCTCCATAAATCGAATTATATTCAAAAAATATTCAAAAATCAACATTTTTCGACAATTTATAACTTCCAAATATTAGGATTCACCTTACGAATACAATGCTCTTTTCTGAATCTACTTTCATCAGGTGCGCATACTAAAATAAAAAATAATTTCATAAACAACACCATTGACAAAAATGCACACCTGTAACTATAATGATTACATCGAGTTGTAACAAACCTAATTACACTAAATTCATTTATTTTTAGATATACACTTTAATAAAGAAACTTGGAGGGAATCATTATGAAAATTGGAATTATCGGAGCAAGCGGAAAAGCAGGAAGTCGTATTTTAAAAGAAGCATTAGATCGCGGACATGAAGTAACTGCAATCGTAAGAAGCGCTGCAAAAATTACAGAAGAAAATGTAAAGATTTTAGAGAAAGATGTATTCACTCTTACATCTAATGACCTACAAGCATTTGATGTAGTTGTAAATGCATTCGGTGCTCCAGCCGGACAAGAACACCTTCACGTAGATGCAGGAAACGTACTTATCGAAGCTATGAAAGGTGCACCTAATACAAAATTATTTGTTGTTGGCGGCGCTGGTAGCTTATTTGTAGACGAAGAGAAAACAACACGTGTATTTGATACACCAGGATTCCCAAATGAATATCTTGCAACTGCTCAAAACCAAGGTAAAAACTTAGAAATCTTACAACAAACAAATGATATTACTTGGACATTCATCAGTCCTTCTGCACTATTCGCATTAGGAAAACGTACTGGCTCTTACCAAGCTGGTAAAGATAATCTTCTTGTTAATGCAAAAGGTGATAGCTACGTAAGTTATGAAGACTTCGCAGTTGCAACACTTGATGAAATTGAAAATCCAAAACACGTAAACGAACGCTTCACAGTTGTTTCTGAAGCTGAATAATAAAGAAAGCTCGTAAACATAATGTTTACGAGCTTTTTTCATCATCTGTTATATTGATTCGGTTTATGTGGTTCATTTGGTGTATAGGGTTTATTTGGTTTATTATCATGACCATTTGACTTTTTCCAACTAACCGCTAACTCTGGACTTGTCTTCTCTTCACTACGCTCAAGTAATACAACCGCATTTTGAATTGTTGGTGTGCCTTTATGTGCAATTCCTTGTAATTTCGTTAAATTCCCTGATACTTTAAAGCTAAATCCACCTGCTGGCGTTTGTTTCGGAATTAAAATGCGGAACTTCTCTCCAACATTAAATTCGGTTTTCGCTTCACCTTTTTCATTTACGAACTTCGCGCCTTCTGGTGCACCTGTTGCTTGTACTTTATACGTTCCGCTTTTTGCATTTGTTTGCACTGTATATAAACCAGTTTCAAAAAACTCATCTTTTAATACGGCTTCTTGTTCTTCTGACGGTATTACACTCATCGTAATTTCTTGTAAATCTTCACTAGCATTGGCTTTTTCAACTATAGCTTTCGTGACTTTTTCTACATTTTTATTACGAAAATCTAAATCGTTAATATCAATTTGTTTTAACGCATTCCACACCGCAAGCTGCGTTGCGTAATGTGCATCTCTCCAGTCAGAAACACCTAATTCTTGTGGGCTCTTCTGCGGATACCCGTTTAATAGTACACGGTACACGTTAATATCTACTTTACCCATTTCAGGTAAATCTTGGCCGCTCGGAGATTTCAAATCTACATTTAAGCAAAAAGCAATTTTGCCATCTGCCGTTTTAATAAGCTCTGTTCGAATTGGTTTCTTCTTTGATCTACTATAACTCCAATCCATTTCATACTTCGTATGATCCATAACTTCTGCGAATGCTTTTTGAAGTGGGAATAATAAGTTCGCAAATACAAATAAAACACTCAAAAAAGCGGCCACTAGCTTGAACGATCGTTTTATATTCATGTCTACAACCCCTTATAAAATAACAAATTTACTACTATGTATTATTTAGTTAGAAAAGTTTTTTATGCATAGACAAAACAAAAAAGAGTGCAAACTTTTTTGCACCCTTTGAACTTACCTCTATTAGAAATCAAAGTTATCAGGATCTGGACCAACGCGGTGATTTTGGTTTAATGCATCGATTTTTTCCATATCTTCTTTAGTTAATTCAAAATTAAATACATCAGCATTTGCAATAATGCGGTGTTCTTTCGTTGATTTTGGAATTGTAATAACTCCATTTTGTAAGTCCCAACGTAAGATCACTTGCGCTGTCGTTTTGCCGTGTTTATCAGCAATTTCTTGTAATGTTTCGTTATCTAATAATTGACCTTGCATAAGTGGTGACCATGCTTCCATTTGAATACCTTGTTCTTTACAGAAAGCTTGTAATTCTTTTTGTGTTAAACGAGGGTGGTATTCTACTTGGTTAATCATCGGTTTAATTTCTGCATCTTTCATCACATCTTGTAGGTGATGGATTTGGAAATTACTTACACCAATTGCACGCACGCGTTCTTCTTTATAAAGTGTTTCTAACGCTCTCCACGAATCTTTATATTTCCCTTCAACAGGCCAATGGACAAGATATAAATCTAAATAATCTAGTTCTAATTTTTTTAAGCTCTCTTCGTATGCAGCAAGTGTTGCTTCATATCCTTGATCTGCATTCCATACTTTTGAAGTGATAAATAATTCTTCTCTTGAAATACCAGTTGCTTCAATACCTGCACGAATTCCTTCACCCACAGCTTTTTCATTTCCGTAAATTGCAGCTGTATCGATGCTACGGTATCCTGCTTTAATCGCTGATTTTACAGCTTCTACAAGTTCTGGTCCTTCTTCTACTTTAAATACACCTAAACCGAACCAAGGCATTTCTACACCATTATGCAATACTGCTTTACTTTGTAAATTTTTCATTTTATTTTCTCTCCTTTATTTTGCTTGATCTCTTTTTTCTAATGTCATACTCCACGCTGTTAAAATAACAGCGCCTACTACCATAATGCCGCCTACCCAAGCAGTATGGATTAATCCTAACGAATTCGTTACAAGGCCACCTATATAAGAACCTAAAGCAATCCCTGCGTTAAATGCTGCAATATTAATTGCTGAAGCAACATCAACCGCACTTGGAACAAAGCGCTCTGCCAATATAACGACATATACTTGTAGCCCCGGAACATTCATAAATGCGAATAGTCCCATGAAAATAATTGTGATTAATCCAGCTACTTTAAATGGTGCTGTAAATGTTAAAACAAATAATATAATTGCTTGAATAAAGAACATGTAAAATAGCGCTCGAATCGGATTATGATTCGATAATTTTCCGCCGACCATATTCCCTATCGCAATTGCGATTCCATACACTAATAAAATGATGGTAACAGTACTTGCTTCAAATCCTGTTACTTCTTGTAATAGCGGTGATAAATACGTAAATGTTACGAATGTACCGCCGTATCCAAGTGCAGTAATAATGAAAACAAGTAACAGTCTTCCATTTTTAATTAGTTTGAATTGATCACGAAATGATACAGGTACACCCTTTTTCAAATTAGATGGAACCAGTATACTGTTTGCGATGAACGCAATAATTCCAATTACAACAATCGCCATAAACGATGCTCTCCAGCCAAACTCCTGACCGATAAATGTCCCAATTGGCACACCTGTAATAGTCGCAACTGTTAATCCAGTAAACATAATCGCAATTGCGCTAGCACGTTTATTCTCTGGTACGATTGCCGCAGCAATTGTAGATCCTATCGACATAAACACACCATGCGCAAATGCAGATACAATCCTTGCGATAATTAGTACAGTGAAGCTTGTTGCTACCGCCGCAATGCCATTACCAATAATGAAAATAACCATAATCCACATTAATAATGTCTTTCGCGACATAATAGCCGTTAACGCTGTTAAAACAGGAGCTCCTACCGCTGCTCCTAACGCATATAAGGAAACAGTTAAACCAGCTGTTGTAACCGAAACATTTAAATCTTTTGAAATAGATGGTAATAAACCGACACTAATAAACTCAGTTGTACCAATCCCAAACGCACTAATTGCTAGTGCTAATAAAGCAAACATACTTCTTCGATTCGTCTGAACTTCTGAAGATGATACTGTATATGAACTCAATTGAATTCCTCCTTATTACAAGAAATCCAATCATAATAGTATGATAAAAAGGCCCTTTTATCTTCTAAAAAATATATTTCATACTTATAAATGCTATTATGAATGGTTTCATCCTTTTTTTGAAGAACGCACTTTAAAGTACGATAGGTACCAAAAAGTAACATAGTCACTTTTCAGTACCGTACTACTCATTTGCCTCTTACATGTGCTATTATGAAACATATTTAACATAATAAAAAGTACGTACTTTAAAGTGCTATAGGTACTAAAAAGTAACATTTGTATTATTTAGCTTACTTTTGAAATCTGCATTTACCAAAGGAGGGTTTCATATGAAGAAATACAATATTCCTGTAGAGGCGACTTTAGAGGTTATCGGCGGAAAATGGAAAGTTGTTATTCTTTGTCACTTAACGAAAGGTACAAAGAGAACGAGTGAACTAAAACGTTTAATGCCTGGTATTACACAAAAGATGTTAACACAGCAATTACGTGAATTAGAAGACGACGGCGTTATTCAAAGAAAGGTATACAATCAAGTACCACCGAAAGTAGAATATTCTCTTACCGACTACGGTTGGTCTTTAGAATCGATTCTTGACTCTCTTTGTACTTGGGGCGAATGCCATCTTGAAAAAGGCGGCAACACATCGATGCTAATCGCAGAGAGTGAATAATAAGAAAAAAGGAAAAAACGAACGTGAATTTGTTTGTTTTTTCCTTTTTTTATTATTATATAGGTATACTTCTCATCGAAGTAAAATAATTTATGCGCTTTCATACCTTGTCATTACTAGGTTACGGGCTCAATATCAAATAATTAGGAATCATTTTTATGTTAACATACGTGTATATAGTATATAATATAGGATATATATTATATACACTTTCCGATAAGGGAACTTTCCATTATGCGGACAAGCCATGTATCGGACAGTTCATAAATAATAGGTAAGACGTTATGGTTTTAAATTTATGTTTTCAGCCTACTTGCTGTCATAAATTTAAAGGCATTTTATTGTGCTTTGTGAAACTTTGTATAAAGTTTCGCAAGTGTTTACTATCTTATCTATCAAAAATAAGAGTATTGCTATCGTAAAGGAGAATTGGAGATGCCAGAAACTATGACTCAAACAAAGCCAGAACAAGAAACTGTACAAATTTCTGCTAGCCAAGGACAACTTGATGTACTTGATCAGTTGTTAAAACCTGAGGTACAAGAATCATTAACAACACTAGTGGAACAGCTTCCAAAATTAACTGAGCTTGTTAACATTTTAACTAAGTCTTATGACTTCGCTCAAACTGTTGCTACTGATGAAGTATTAAAAAGCGACACTGTTAGTGCAATCACAGAGCTTGTAGAACCTGTAAAAGATACAGTGAAAAGCATGGCTGCAACTGCTATCGAAGCGAAAGATCGTGCTGATGAAAGCAACGAAGTTATCGGCCTGTTCGGTCTATTAAAATTACTAAAAGACCCACAAGCACAAAAAATGTTCCGCTTTGTGAACGCATACCTTCAAATTAGTGCAGAACGTAACAATAAATAATTTAACTTATAACAACAATTAGTAAAGACGGGGGATATCATACTATGTCAAAACAAATTGTCATCTTAGGCGCTGGTTATGGCGGTCTTCTTGCCGCTTTAAACGTACGTAAATATTACAGCAAATCAGAAGCACAAGTTACAGTGATTAACCAATACCCAACGCACCAAATCATCACTGAACTACACCGCCTTGCAGCTGGTAACGTTGCTGAGCAAGCAATTGCAATGCCACTTACAAAGCTTTTCAAAGGTAAAGACATCGATCTTAAAATTGCAACAGTTGAGTCATTCTCAGTTGATAGCAAAGAAATCAAACTAGCTGGTGGCACTACGCTATCTTACGATGCACTTGTAGTTGCTTTAGGAAGTAAAACTGCTTACTTCGGTATTCCAGGACTAGAAGAAAACAGCATGGTATTAAAATCTGCTGCTGATGCAAACAAAATCTACAAACACGTTGAAGACCGTATTCGTGAATACGCTAAAACGAAAAACGAAGCTGATGCTACAATCGTAATCGGTGGTGGCGGATTAACTGGCGTTGAGCTAGTTGGTGAGCTTGCTGACATTATGCCTAAACTTGCAAAAAGCCATGGCGTAAATCCAAAAGAAGTTAAACTTCTTCTTGTTGAAGCAGGTCCAAAAATCCTTCCAGTATTACCAGACCACTTAATCGAACGTGCAACTGCTAGCTTAGAAGCACGCGGTGTTACATTCTTAACAGGTCTTCCTGTAACAAACGTTGCTGGTAATGAAATCGACTTAAAAGACGGTCAAAAAATCGTTGCTAACACATTCGTTTGGACAGGCGGCGTACAAGGTAATCCATTAATTGGTGAATCAGGTCTTGAAGTAAACCGCGGTCGTGCAACTGTTGATGCACATCTACAATCTACTTCTCACAAAGACGTATTCGTTGCTGGAGACAGCGCTGTTGTCTTCTCTCCAGACGGTCGTCCATACCCACCAACTGCACAAATCGCTTGGCAAATGGGTGAGTTAATTGGATACAACTTATACGCAGCACTAGAAGGCAAAGCATTCGAAGAGTTCGCACCTATCAACTCTGGAACACTTGCTAGTCTAGGACGTAAAGATGCTGTTGCTACAATCGGAGCAAGCAATACTCCGCTTAAAGGTTTACCAGCATCATTAATGAAAGAAGCAAGTAACGTTCGTTACTTATCACACATTAAAGGTCTATTCAGCTTAGCATACTAATCTGAATATAAGCCCGAATCATGCCCTGCATGGTTCGGGCTATTTTTATCCCGCTATTTGCGGGCTGATAATCAGTGGGGATGAACAAAACCCCCCACTGATTAAAGTTTCACTTTATCCGTAATTTTCTCTAACTTATTTATTCGACAAAAGAATAATATAACCTCTTTAATTATCAAAATATACTGACTTTTTTATGTCGAAATTGTGTATATGAAAAGAGCGGAAGTAGATATCTTCCCTACTTCCGCTCTTTCACAAGAACTATTCTCCTAATTCCACTAAGCTGTAGTTCTTCTTCCCTTTACGAATAATGATGAATCGTCCATCAAATGAATTTTCTACAGTAACATCCCTACTGACATCCGTTACTTTTTCACCATTCATAGATATAGCCCCATTATTAATATCTTCACGCGCTTGACGTCTAGAAGGTTCAATTCCTAAATCAACTAGCCACTCTACGATATTTTTCGTCTCTTTTGAAGATTGGAATGTCGGCATCTCTTTAAAGCCTTGTTCAATTTCATCAGCTGTTAACGACTTAATATCTCCGCTAAATAACGCTGCTGTAATTTTCACTGCCTGTAAAAATGCTTCTTCTCCATGAACGAATTTCGTCATTTCTTCCGCTAATACTTTTTGTGCTTCACGTTTATGAGGCTCTGTTTCTACCTTCGCTGCTAATTCATCAATTCGCTCTTTCGTTAAGAACGTAAAGTATTTCAAGTATTTAATTACATCACGGTCATCTGCATTCACCCAGAACTGGTAAAATTCAAACGGTGTTGTCTTTTCCGGATCAAGCCAAATAGCACCACCTGCTGATTTACCAAACTTCGTACCATCTGATTTTAATAATAATGGAATCGTTAATCCGAATACTTTCGCTTCATGACCTTCTAACTTACGAATTAAATCTAAACCACTCGTAATATTTCCCCATTGATCACTACCACCAATTTGCAATTGAACATCTTCTTTTGTGTATAAATGATGAAAATCCATCGCTTGCAAGATTTGGTACGTGAATTCTGTGAAAGAAATCCCTGTATCTAAACGACTTGCGACAATATCTTTCGCTAACATGCTATTTATGCTAAAGTTTTTTCCGTAATCACGTAAAAACTCGATAATGTTTATTTTATGTGTCCAGTCATAGTTATTTACCATCTTCACTTCGCTATTCCCGCCAAAGTCAAATAGCTTTTTCATTTGCGCTGTTAACGCATCTACATTATGCTGCACCACTTCTAAAGTTTGCAGTTGACGCTCTGATTGACGTCCACTTGGATCACCAATTGTTCCTGTTGCCCCGCCAATTAAAATAACCGGATGATGACCAGCTAATTGGAATCTCTTCATCATCATAAACGGAATCAAATGTCCGATATGCATACTATCACCAGTCGGATCAACTCCGCAGTATAGTGAAATCTTTTTCTCTTCTACTAACTTACGTAAACCTTCTTCATCTGTCTGCTGATTCACAGCACCGCGCCATTCTAATTCATCAATAATATTCATCTTTTGTCATCCCCTTTATTTTTTTGAAAACAAAAAAGCCCCTATGTCTACAATAGACATAGGGACGATTATTCACCGTGTTACCACCCAGTTTGCATAAATAGCATAGCTATTCATACCACTCTTAGCAATAATATCGATTGCTAGTCCGCTTAGCGTTACCTAAGATACTCCAGAGTGTAATTCACAAGTTTGTTTGTGCTAGGTTCCAGCAATCCCTAGCTCTCTTTAATAACAGTGACAAACTGCTACTGGGCTCTTTCAACGTATATTTTATTTGTTAAATTATTAGCCATTATATTGAATCCAAATCAAATTGTCAACAATACCCAAATGTTATTTCGAAATAATTCATACTTTTATACGTTTTTTATTCAAAGATTACTGTAGATCTTCTCCAATAATCCTTACTTCTCTCTCTAATTTCACACCGAATTTTTCTTCAACAGTTGTTTGTACGAAATGAATTAAATCGATATAATCTTGCGCAGTTCCGTTATCAACATTCACCATAAATCCAGCGTGTTTTAAAGAAACTTCAACTCCGCCAATTCGCTTACCTTGCAGTCCTGATTCCTGAATAAGCTTACCCGCAAAATTATTTGGTGGACGCTTAAATACACTGCCACATGAAGGATACTCTAAAGGTTGTTTTGATTCACGCTTATACGTTAAATCATCCATCTTTTCCTTAATCTCTTCACGTACACCTTCTTCAAGTTCAAACCTCGCTTCAAGAATAATGTAATGATTGTTCGCAAATACACTCTTACGATATCCAAATTCAAATGCATCTTTCGTTAAAGTACGTAGCTCTCCATCACCTGTCATTACGACAGCTTCTGTTAGCACATATGCAACCTCACCGCCATATGCACCAGCATTCATATATAACGCTCCGCCAACTGAACCTGGTATACCACAAGCAAACTCAAGTCCTGTTAAACAGTGATCTAATGCAATTCGTGACACATCAATAATTGCTGCACCACACCCCGCAACAATCGCTGTCCCTGTTACAGTAACATTTGTAATATGAATTAAACTTACTGTAATCCCGCGCAGACCACCGTCTTTAATAATAACATTAGAGCCGTTTCCTAAAAACGTAACTGGAATATTGTATTGATTCGCATACTTTATAACTTCTTGAATTTCATCATAATTCGTAGGAGAAACGAACACATCCGCTTTCCCGCCCACTTTAATATGCGTATGATTCTTTAACATTTCATCTTGCTTCACATGACCTTCAGGCAATACTGTACTTAAATATTTATAAACCTCGTGCATATTCATTTTACGATTCCTCTATTTCTATAATCTTTTTATCCCGCTATATACGGGTCCATAATATCCCCACATAAAAATGCATTACAAAACAACAGCTAACGTGGTGAATACAGTGTACATAAAGCACACCTATAAACCTCTTAAATTATAAGAGGTTCCACTCATATTAAAATATATATCGCATAATAAAGCAACCCAAATGGGCTACTAAACTTGACATGTAACCATATAGACAACAATTTGTAAAATATATAGGTTTTTCAAAGTAATACCCTTCAATATCTTACTATACCATACGAAAGAAAAGTGGTATTTTTTTGTAATCTTTACTTTGTTTATGACATATAAGAAAATCGATTGAAAGCAGGAGATAAGACTCTCATGAAGATACTAAGTGAGATACAGGAATCAAAGGATTTAACGAAGGAATTTCAAGATGAAGTGGCAGTTGCGAAAGAGAAGAAAAAGCCGTGGTAGAAGTTTTGGTAAGGTTTGTATATAAACTACGAAAAGGTAGAAAAGTATACTTTTCTACCTTTTCGATTAGTGGAATAAAGATAAACCAATTTTTAAACAATGCTATTAGTTTTTAACCACTTTTCAAAAATTAATCTAGATTGTTCTTCAGTAGCATCTTTATCCCCTATTGAAAATATTTTCAAACCGTAACCAACAAATTTTCCACCTAAATTATGTTTACTAGCATATTCATACAAAAAATCCGCGTCAGCTTCATATTCTTCAATAAAAACATCCCATATAGGCTTGTCTATTTTCTTATATGCAATAACTTCTAAATCATATCCATCTTCATAATATCCTATATGCATATGTTGGTGTTCTTCATAGTTACACATACTATTAAATAATCTCTCCTTTACCAAATAATATGATGATCATTCAAATTTGGCGGGACATGATAATGTAAATATGGTCCTTTATTTTTTACTGGACCATAATCTAACCTAAATAACACTTTTTTAGTAACTTTAGATCTGACTTGAATAATTCTAGTTTTATATGGACCTTCAAGAATATATTTATTTGGTGCGTCTAATGCTTTTTGTACATAAGGTCTCGCTATTTTCCAACCTTTATCTGCAGCTGTTCTTCCCACTTTTGAAGTTAAAACCCTTAATGCTCCAATAACAAGAGCTGGTAATATTTCTTGTTTAACTATTAATTCACCTGTAAGAGGATTTTTTTCAATAACATATTCAACTCTTGGTTTACTTAGTTCTCCTTCTAATTGTAAAAATACAGGGTCAGTTACTAAAAAATCATATTCGTTCTCGAATTTTTCAAAATCGAAGTTAGAAACATCGACATTAGATAAATCAATACCACCATCTTCTTCAGGAACATATTCTTCGACAATTGTATCATCATTTAATTCAACAGTTGCATCAACAAATGATGGCAATGCAAAACTAAACATTAACACGAAAGAAAGTATCCCAGCTATAATTCTCATCTACCATTCCCCTCTCAAATTTTATAATAGTGGGAAATAACTAAAATTTATATTTCCTATTATTTCTCACTATTAAACATTACAAAATATAAAATTTTCCAACAAGTCTAAAAATAAAGCGATGAATTTGTTATTATTAATTTGTATAAAATAATAACTTAATAAGATTAAAAATAAATAAACTAAAAATCTCTTCCTCTACAATATAAAGCTAATAAAGCATCTCCCTAAAGGTACAATACTGTATCTTTAGGGGCGATGTTAGTGAAAAAAGAATTGAGCCATTCTAAGACATACCAATCTATTTTACCGATCCACCTTTGACCAATTGGAGATAGGATATAGTAATTTTTAAATCCTTATAAGATTCGATTTAAGCCTTTCACCATATCATTCAGTTGTAAATATAGTGTATTTCTTGGCTCTGTATACTCCTATACGCTCTCGCATTTCTATAAATAGAAATTACTTTGTCACAGGGCTCAACCTTAGGATTTCTCCACCAGCTGCCTGTCAGCTACTAGACGACTTGGCTCTTACTTAGAGACTGGATTTTCACCAGCAAGCAGCGGACCAGATGAGCTGGACACGCCATAAAAAAAGAGCACATCCCACAGAATGTGCCCTTTCTATACTCATTAAATTATTTTTCGTTCTCTTCTTTTTCCTTATCAAACCATAATAGCTCATCGTCATCAACTTCACCATTATAATTGATTAGAATCTCTTCTCCCGCTTTTATATCTTTGTAAGCAAAGAAGTTAAACGTATGATTCTCGAAGACAATATCATACGTTGCATTCGGATTATATGCATGATTAAATAACATGCCGTATCCTAACAGGAATGCCGTATGATTTACCCCATACTCAAATGCGTAGTCAGCAAGTAACGTTTTCTCAATGTGTTCATGCTGTTCATTCGGATAAGAGATAACTGGTGCTGAGTGAATCAACTCACCCTTTTTAATATCACGAGTTGCAAATACCCCTCTATTAAATTCTCCATCACTAAGTTCAGAAGTCTTAACTTCGATCATATGCGTCACCTATATAATTCTTTCTTTGAAGTATTTTATTCCGCTATTTGCGGGGTTCAACTAATAATCAGTAGCGTATAGCCCCACTAATTAAAGTCTCAGTTTATCTCCTTAAGCTTGGCAGAAAACGCGCAGAAAAGCAATTAAATTACTATCAAGTATTCATTTAAATGAAAAAAGAGCACACATGGTGTACCCTTTTTAAGAGATATTACTTTTCTAAAATATCTTCTAGCAACTTCACTTGCTCGCTAACAGTATGTAACGTCTTCACCGATATATCATTTCGATGCTTTTCTTCTTCAACACTCGCTAACACTTCTTCCGTAGCTGCAGAAGTTTGTTGAATTACGTTAGAAGCATGTGTAACGTCCTTTACGATATTCGTCGTTTTAGCTTGGAAACTTTCTTGATGACCAACAATCTCCCTCATTACATCATTAATCGCATCAATAAACTTCCCTAAATCCGTTACATTCGTCAAAACACTTGCTAACATTTCGTTACATTCTTCTTGTACTCTTTCTGACTTCTCTACCTGCACTTCTACTTTACTTGCTTGATTACTAAACTCCTTCAAAATTCCTTGAATTCTCCCCGCAGAACGATTCGATTCTTCAGCAAGCTTTAATACTTCATTCGCTACAATAGCAAAACCTTTTCCATGCTCGCCTGCCCTTGCAGCTTCAATATTTGCATTTAAAGCTAGCAAACTCGTCTGACTTGAAATATTCGTTATTACATCTACAATTTCATTAATTTGTTTCGATTGTGTCATTAATTCTCTAAATATCGTTCCTGATTGTGAAACAACATCATTTAAACTTCTCATGTTAGCTTCAAAATTTCTTAAAGTATTTACACTACCCTTTGAGATTTCCAAACTTTTATCAACACGCATCGACGCATTTCTTACTTGAGAGATGATTTGGTCAATATTTCCCTCCATATCATTCAATACTTCTACTGAACGTGACATCATCTCTGATTGCGATTGAGTTCCCACTGCTACTTCTTCAAAAGCAAAGTTAATTTCACTCATTGACTCCATCGATATATTCATATTTTGTCTTAAATGATTGAAATTACTATCTAACTTCACAACAGTTTCCTCAATAAGCCTTTGCGTTTCTTCTAACTCCTGAGCTTTCTTCATCACCGCTTGCTTCTCATCCCTTAAACGAGCCAAAAGATTAGAACCAATCTTTGTGACACCCCACATAGCGATCGTTACAATCGCTAACAAGCTTGCGAAATTTGCAGCTTCAGATGACGCTGTATACGCAAAAAATTGATTTGGCCAATAACTACAAAGTATAAATGTAACAACAACTGCTACCCCGCCAAGAATTAAAATAAGACGTTCACTCAAATAAATAAGTGAAACCGCTAATGTAAAATAGACCATTTGAAATACAGCTGGGCTTTCATTAAATGCTTGTACCATAATGAAAGACATAATAAGTAGCATACATGTCATGATGTATTTATACATTGCTTCCATACTTTCTATAAAAGTAAGCAGCGTTCCAAATACTACGATAGAAATACCACACATCCAAAATGCTATTGCTCTCTCTGTAAAAATATATCCGTAATACCCAATCGCGATTATCCCAAGGAAGAAACTACACATCGTGATAAATAGCAATAAATGATTTTTCTGTGATTCTTTCTCAAGGTTAGAAAAACAAGTTCTCTTTAACCACTCCATATATGAAGCCCCACCTTCTACTCATACGTATCGATTACTTCAGCTTGAATACCGCACTCACTGGGTTATGATCGCTATTTTCAAACTTCAAATCTTTCCCTTGTACATTTACAATTTCAACATTCGGTGAAACGATAAAGCCATCAATAATCGTGACGAAATTTTCACCTTCCACATATTTCTTCACATCATCTCTCACAGTCATAACAGACGGATCTACAGCCCACTTAAAGCCACCATCAGTAAAGTCCTTTGGTAACTCTACTAACCACTCAGGACGCTCTTTCACGAACTTCGGATCACTTAACTGAGCGTTAGAAATTAATTGATTCCAGTCTCCGCCCATTATTACATAATCACCATTTTTATAATGCTTGTTCATATATTCTTTTAAATACTCCACTTGCTGCTTTCTAATTTTTCCGCCTTCATCATAAGCAGACAAATGTAAATTTACGAGTCTAACAAATTTCCCATTATTAACAGGAATTTTATGTTCAACAATCGCTCGGTCTAAATCAAATAAACGCTTTGGCCACGGCTCCATTCCAGGAAGCTGAAATCTCTTCGCTGTTTGAACCGTATATTTAGAAAATGTACTTAATCCAGCTTCAGCATATCCCATTGGACTTGTGATTGGTACAGGAACCCATTTTGTATCATAGTTCTTTCCGAACGAAGAAGTATAATCAGGCAGTCCTTTTTTCAAAAATTCATGCCCATTTACATCAAATGATCGCATTGATTTTATATCTACTTCTTGTAATAGCGCAAAATCACTATTCTCATTTTGTAAAAACGAAAGCATATTCTTTAAGTTAGTTTCCGTTTGTTCTTTACTACTTGAACCAGACCCTTTTCCCCCATCCATAAAGAAGTCTTGATCCTTATCTAGTCCAGCATATCCAATATTAAATGTTGTAACTTTAAATTCATTTTCATGCGCAATTACGCGCTCCTTATTGTTTTCCACCTTCAAGCTTATAACATCAGCCGGCTGTTCTTTTGTAAGTGTCATATAAGCTAAAAAACCACCTACAACTCCCACACCTACTAAAATACATATAAGTACTATTTTTAATAACTTTTTCAAACAAACGACTCCTTTTCTAAAACATACGATTTTACTTTTCTTTATTTTCAGTTAAATAAAAAAAATGACAGACATACGAAATATTTTATCACACTGAAAACCTTATATCACTATATTTAGTTTATAAGTAATGATTCCTTATCTTAAACTATTATATAAATACAAAATGCACCAACTTCTCCACTGGAAATTAAACGCAATGTTTAGTACACTATATGTAATAATCATAGGCGATGGAGTTCGCCATAACCGCTGCTTAGCTAATGACTCCTACCAGTATAACTACTGGTAGGAGTCTATTTTTTTGAGCAAGCTATTTAAAGAGGTGAGAAAATTGATTTATATTATCGTTGGCATCGCCGGCATATTAGGAGCCCTTTCCCGCTATTATTTAGGTCTTACTATTCATACATTTTGGCATCATTCTTTTCCATTAGCTACATTACTCATTAACTTAGCCGGCTGCTTCTTATTAGCATGGCTAACTACGTATATCACCCGGCTAAACATCTTACCTTCAGAGGTTATCACAGGCATCGGGACTGGATTCATCGGTTCCTTTACGACGTTTTCAACATTTAGTGTAGAAACTGTGCAATTAATCAATCATTCTGAATGGAGCACGGCTTTCTTATATGTATCATGTAGCATACTTGGCGGTCTCATTATGTCTGGACTTGGCTATACACTAGGTGATTTCTTAATTAAGAAATCACTTACGGAAGGTGATCACTTATGATGGAAGCTTTATTAGTGGCAACTGGAGGATTTTTCGGTGCGATTACACGATTTGCAATTAGCAATTGGTTTAAAAAAAGAAATAAAACACCCTTTCCAATTGCTACATTCCTTATTAATATAACAGGAGCATTTTTACTCGGGTATATAATTGGCAACGGAGTCTCTACAGGATGGCAATTATTATTAGGAACTGGATTTATGGGCGCATTCACCACATTTTCGACACTTAAATTAGAGTCCATTCAGCTTCTCAATCGCAAAAAAATTTACACATTCCTTTTATATTTAAGTACTACTTACATAATTGGTATCCTATTCGCATTCCTTGGAATGAAGCTCGGTGGAATATAAAAAAGCGACTCTATTGAGTCGCTTTCTTTCATAAGAAGTATGTCCCGCCATATGGAATGGAAAATAAAGTGAAACTTTAATCAGTGGGGGTTTTGTTCTTACCCACTGATTATTAGCCTTCACCAATCGGGCGTTTACGGGCAGCCCGACTCCCACCTAACTTCTTTGCTCCTGCCGAATTTTGAGGTGGGAGTTTTACTGCCCGTTAATGCGGGATAAACCAGCTGGATACACATCATAATGTATACTTTGCACAGGAAGCTGTGAATACGACATATACTGGCTCTGCATCATTTGTGCTACTTGTGCTTGTTGTTGCATTTGAATGGCCTGATGCACTGCCTGAATTGTCATCTGTGCCCCGGCCACTGTAATCGCTGCTCCTACTTGTCTTCCAGTGCAAAAATAAAGCGCTAAAAAATGGAATTCCTGTGATCCAAATGAACAGTACTAATGGCTTACATAGTCCCTTCAAATTTTCTGAAACTAACAATACCGCTCTTCCCGTTTCTGGCCCAATATATATGCAGAACAATAAACCAAAACATCCGCAAAGAATGATAATTAACTTTAACCATAATGACAATTCTTTTTGTTTCACAAAAATCCACTCCTAAACTAACAGCATTTATCTATTGCTGTTTTTTCAACTTTGAAGTGATAAATCCAACTAGCAACACACCAATACCACTAAAGAACAATAGGTAGCTTACTGGTACTAGGAAAAAGAAAGGTTCTACAAGAAGCCCATTATCCGCCACTTTACTAGTTGTACCGTGCATTAATAAACAGGTAACTCCTAACGATATTAGTACGATAGCTAATAAAAATTTATTTTTCATAATATATTCTCCTTTAATTTCACAATTAATTTTTCCGCATTCCTTTTGCTACCCTCATAATAAGTCCCGGAACATTTTAAGTCAACAACTTTTTATCGTAAAACGATAAAAAGTTGTTGACTTAAATAACAAAAAGACTATAGACAATCATTGTCTATAGCCTCTTCACTCTAAAATATTCCTTCTGGAACATGCACATTCTTATCGCATTATGGTAGTTTCCATCAACGAAAAACTCGTCGAGAAGTTCTCCTTCTACCATAAATCCAACCTTTTTATAAACATGTACAGCCTTTTCATTCTCTTTATCAACAACTAAATAGAGTTTATGCATATTTAATACAGAAAAAGCGTAATCCATCGCTAAACGCGTCGCTTCCGCTGCATAACCATGTCCTTGATAATTCGGATCAATAATAATCTGGAATTCAGTTCTTCGATGAATATAATCAATTTCCACTAACTCAACTAATCCAACCATCTCATTATCTTTCTCCAGGATAAAACGGCGTTCACTTTGATCGTGGATATGTTTATCATATAAATCCTGTAGTTCTACAAAAGCCTCATACGGCTCTTCAAACCAATAAGACATAATATGTGCGTTATTATTAAGTTCGTGCACGAACTTTAAATCTTCCCGTTCTAAAGGACGTAACTTTAATTCCTGACTCATTTCTATAACCTCCAAGTAAAATAACCTCTTCACTTAATTTCTCAATTTTTTTCGATTTCAAACGTCCTAATTACATTGTAAACCTTCAAGTAACTTGAAGGTCAAGGTACAAAAAGTAGTGCAAACTTATGTCTGCACTACTCTTTTCTCAAATCCCTCATATTTGATATGTATAAAGAAATGACTAAAACGAGAATAGACCCTGCATATAACAACGTCTCCATCGGTTCATCGTGAGACACGATAATTAATCGAATTAAAGCCGTAATCCCGATATAAATAAAATACCGTAACGGAAAATGATAATTAGATTTAAAATACTTAATAATTAATGCGATAAACTCGAAGTATAAGAAGTAGACAATGATGCTTTCAACTAACTTATACGGTGTGTATTTCTTCGCTGAAAATATGTATTGAACAAAAGTAATCGTCTCGTTAATTAAAAAGATTGATAAAACAATGGATAATATGATTAACGCTATATTTAATATCCACTGTAAAACGCTAGCTATATAATGATCGATATTAAATGACTTCATTTTCTCTTTTAGCTCCCCTTCGTGTAAGTACTTATTCATTATAGCAAAATTATACTTACAGAAATGTTAAATCATATATGATCGTCCTCTTTCACGATTACTTCACCATTCGGATATTTATGCTTAATATAATCGCTTCCCCAATCGCAAAGCACCTTCAAACCCTTTTTTAATGATTCTCCCTGTTCTGTAAGAGAATACTCAACTTTCGGTGGTACTTGATTATATACTTTTCTAGACACAAGCCCATCTTTTTCAAGCTCTTTCAATTGCTCAGTAAGCATTTTTTGTGTAATACCAGTTACCAATCGTTTTAACTCACCCGTTCTTGTCGGTCCGCTTGTTAAATGATATAAAATGTGGGATTTCCACTTACCTCCGATCACATCCAAAACGACTTCAATTCTATTGTTATACTCTTTTTTCATATTGAACTCCTTCTGTATTTTGATAGGCACTTTCTCGTGCCTATGTCACGAGATGGTGTCTATATCACGGAAAAGTGCGTACTTTTCATAATATCTGTACTATACCATAATGATGCATGTAAGCAACTTATAACAGAGCATTAAATTAGTGGAGGTATTTTAAAATGAAAAAAGAAAATCGTACTACAAATTTTTATGATGTGATTCGTGAGCGCCGTTCCGTTCGCTCTTATGATCCTTCAGTTACAATCTCTGATGAAGAAATTAAAGAACTTTTAGAAGAAGCAATGCTAGCACCAAGTAGTTCCAACTTAAACCCATGGCGTTTCATGGTAATTACAGATCAAGACTTAAAAGAGAAACTTCATCCAATTGCTTTAAATCAACCACAAGTGCTAGAAGCATCCGCTATGATCGTAATTTTAAGCGAAAATAATGCCCATGAATTCGAACATATCAATAAAGTGAATGAACGTGCAGCAGTTGCTGGATTCATGACAGAAGAAATTAAAAACAGACTGAACAACAGTATTCGTGAGTTTTATGCACCTGTAAGCGAACAAGGAAAAAGAGAATGGCAAATGCTTGACGGTGGTTTGCTAGCTATGCAATTTATGCTTGCTGCAAAAGCGAGAGGATACGATACAGTCCCAATGCTTGGCTATAACGTTGAAGAATTCCGCAAAGCATTTAACGTTCCAGAAAACTTAACTGACGTCTTAATGATTGCATTAGGCAAAGCAAAAGAGCCAGGATTCCCAACAGTTCGATTAACTGTAGATGAAGTAACGTCTTGGAATGGCGAGTTTTAATCACAGTGTTTATCGTACTTTTGGAATAAAAGTACGATAAACACTATTAACGAAACTATGATGGTAGCAACCATAATCATAATGCAAAACTACAATCTAATCGAATAATACAAAAAAGAAAGGCGGAGAAAACAATGCTTGAAGTTTTAAATCGAATTAATGAATTAGCTAAAAAACAAAAAGAAGAAGGTTTAACAAAAACAGAATTAAATGAGCGTACAGAATTACGCGAGAAGTATCTTCAAATTATTCGCGGTCAAATCAACACCACTGTTACAGGATTAAAAATATTAGATCCTTTAGGAAATGACGTGACTCCTGAAAAATTAAAAGAGCAACAAAAGCTATCACTAAACACAGATAACAACGCATGAAAACACCCAGCTCCTTTGTTACTTAATGATGCATCTAATAGTACGTTTGCTTAGATGCATCATTAAGTTAATATCTACTTCCCCATCCATTTTCTGTTTCTAAATCAAAAAACCACAAACAAATTGTCCCCATCTTTTCTTTGCATCCTTTAGCTTTTTCACAATGAAACCATATACGTCAAAATCTTTTCATGACGTTATTACTTCCACATAGTTGCAATTTATATAATAACGGTACAGTACAAATAACTTGCTGTATAAATAATTGTGGGGGGATTAATGATGAACGAAGCGTTACTATTAGTCGACATACAAAATGATTACTTTGAAGGCGGCAATATGGAATTACATCAACCTGAAAAAGCCGCACAAAAAGCGAAAGAAGTCTTGAAAGTATTTCGTGAAAAACATAAAACAGTTATTCACGTACAACATATTGCGAACAATGAAGGAGCTACTTTCTTCTTACCTGAAACAGTAGGTGTTCAAATTCATGATGATGTACAGCCAATTGCTAACGAAAGAGTCATACAAAAACATCACCCTAACAGTTTTTTAAGAACCAATTTATTTGAAACATTAAAGAAAGAAAAAATAGATCAACTAGTCATTTGCGGTATGATGACTCATGTATGTATTGATGCAACAGTACGTGCTGCCAGTGATTTAGGATTTCAATGTGTTGTAATTGAAGATGCTTGTACAACAAGAGATTTAGAATTTCAAGGAAATCTGATCCCCGCAGTACACGCTCATCAATCGTTCATGAGTTCGTTAGAGTTTGGTGATATTTATGCGAAAATCATGTCGGCAAACTGTTTTATAAACAAGAGCAAATAAAGAATTACAGTTCCATAAAAAAAAGAAAGAATAAATCTCTTATTCTTTCTTTTTTTCGATTGTCTTAATGACAGTATTTATACGATAATCACCATAATGTAAAACATCTGCAAGAGTCTCTTCTAATTGCTGGTGCGAAGATGTGTGAAGAATCATGATATAACACCCATCGCCACTTATACGATACATTTCAGTAATTAAGTCCGTTTTTTCAAAAAAAGTTTGAATTTGATTATGATAATGTGGTGCATGCAGAAATAGTGTAACAAACGTCATAATAGACCCTTCTAACTTAGCCCTGTCGATATCTATCGTATATTTTTGAATGACACACGCCTCTTCTAATTTATTAATTCGTTTCCCAACAGCCTGGCCAGTCAAATGTACTATCTCTCCAATTTCCTTCCAGTTCATTCTAGCGTTTTCTTGTAGTAACTTTATAATTTTAAAATCTGTTGAATCAAACATGGACATCCCCTTCCTATAGGAATCACCTTCTATAAGATCATCATTTCCCCTACAATTCATCTTAAAAACTTTTACAATACACTCGATTAATTCTATTAAGAATTACATTACTGTTAACAGCTTTCCTTCTTCCTTTACTATGTATTTTCCGATTACTCGTAGGTATCAGAAAAAAATTGATAAGCGTTCGAAAGGGCCATCCAGTAAGCTAGCGATTGTTTTTTATAAATATGAAAATTTTTTAGGAATTAGTTTATCTTTTTTTAATGATTTATTTAGAGGGAGTTTATACTCGGGGATTAACATGATAAACGTAGTAACTAAGTTCGTTGCTCCCACCTGAATCTTTTCATATAACAAAAATTTAGAAGGACGAACTGCTACTATACTCGCAAACCGTACTAACTAAAATCATACAATAAGGAGACGATAAAAATGAAGAAAAAAACAAAAGTACTATCATCCATACTGCTAGGATTCACATTAGCATTAACAGGTTGCGCTGGCACGAAAGCTGAAGAAAATCATAGTAAACAAAAACAAGAACAAGCTGCGAAAGATACTAAAAAGGAAAATAAGTTAACTAAAGGGCAAAAAATGGCTAATATTCTTAGCGAGACAAATTGGCAAGGTACAAGAGTGTATGACAAAGATAAAAATGACTTAACGAAAGAAAATGTAAACTTCATTGGTCTTGCAAAATATGATGCGAAGTCAGGAAGATATGAATTTTTTGATGCTAAGACTGGTGCAAGCCGTGGCGATAAAGGAACTTTCTTTGTCACAAATGATGGGAAGAAAAGAATATTAATTTCAGAATCAATGAAGTATCAAGCTGTTGTTGACATGACAAAGCTAAATAAAAATGTATTTACCTATAAAAGAATGGGGAAAGATGCTAACGGTAAAGATGTAGAAGTTTTCGTTGAACATGTTCCATATAAAGAAAAAGAGCTTTCTTTCACGGATCCGGATAAGCAGCTAAACTCTACTACAGGTGATATCGTTAAAAACGTGGATGGAGATAAAATTTTAGGCGGAACCCTTTGGCATGGAACAAAGGTATTAGATGAAGCCGGTAATGATGTAACGCAGTTTAATTCGAATTTTATAAGTCTAGCAAAATTTGATGACAAGTCTAATAAATACGAGTTCTTCAATAGCGAAACAGGTCAAAGCCGCGGTGATTATGGCTACTTCGATGTTGTACATGAAAATAAAATAAGAGCTCATGTTTCAATTGGAAATAATAAATATGGTGCGGCTCTTGAACTTACTGAACTGAATAATAAGAAATTTACGTATAAAAGAACTGGTAAAGACCAAGCGGGTAAAGACATAACTATATTCGTTGAACATGAGCCTTATAAAGGTGATATAAAACCACAATTTAGCTTTTAAAAACGTTTGATTACAAATCCTGTACTGAGCTGCAGGATTTTTTTAAAGAAAAATCATTATGATTCCCTTGAAAAAAATTGTCTTATATCCCCCTCAACAATTCAGCACGATTGTTGAATATAATATCTCTCATTTTTTTAACAGCTTTAAAAAGCCTTACTACACATAAATTGTAGTAAGGCTCCGACTATTTAAGATGAAAATTTTATTATCTCTATACAAATAAGGTTTAGCAAATAATGTTACTATAACCTCAAAAAAAGAAATCTTATTTTAACTTTCCTATTGATAAGTTAACACGATAATTCCCATACTTTAATAGTCGCCCCAGAAAGTTATCCAATTCTTCATTAGAAGCAAAATGTGTTTTTAATAAATAACATCCCTCACCACTTATACGGTCTACTTCAGAAATCCCTTCTTCTTTTTGAAAGAAATTCATAAACTCTTGATGATTAGCTGTTGTTACGAATAAAGTAACAAATGCAGTCACTACTTGTCCTAATTTGATTCGGTTTATTGCGATTGTATATTGTTCAATAATCCCTAAATCCTCTAATCTTCGAATTCGATTTCCTACAGCCTGCCCCGTCATATGTATTTTTTGACCAAGTTCTTTCCATTGTATTCTTGAGTTTTCTCCTAATAATTTCAGTATCTCAAAATCTGTTTGATCAATGATATAAACCAATCCTTTCATCGTGAAAGTAGAAAGCCAGAAAGTGTTTCGCCAACTTATTCTGCTTGTCGATACAATTCACTATACTTAGTTTATCCTCTTACATCACATTGTTTATCAGTTATATTTACTTATAACACAGAGGACGCAACAAAAAAATACATCTAGATTTAAAGGAGGTTACAAATATGTTATTACAAGAGATTTTATCGTTCAATGAACAATTTGTAGAAAATAAAGAATACGCTCCTCGTGAAGCGACAAAAATGCCTAAAAAACGTATGGTTGTTGTTTCTTGCATGGACGCTCGTTTAATTGAGCTACTTCCAAAAGCTTTAGATATACACGATGGTGATGCAAAAGTTATCAGAAATGCAGGTGGTAAAATTGCTTCTGCTTTCGATAGTGTTATGCAAAGTGTTGTCGCATCAGTATATGATCTAAATGCAGATGAAATCTTCCTTATCGGACACCAAAGATGTGGTGCGAGCCAAACTAATCCAAAAGGAACACTTCAAAAAATATTAGATCGTGGAGTAGCTTCACCAGAAATTTTATCAGCGATTGAATATGCTGGTGTTGACCTTGAAAAATGGTTATTTGGATTCGATGATGTCAACGGTTCAACTCAAGCTAATGTTGATTTAGTAAGAAATCATCCACTTATTCCAAAAGATGTTCCTGTACATGGTTTAGTTATTGATCCTCACACAGGTAAATTAGATTTAATAGTTGATGGATATAAAGCATTAAATGGTATGAAAAATTAATTATTACTTAAATGAAGGGAAGTTATTAGATATGAATAGACAAGAAGCTACGCAAAAAATTATGGAAGCAAAAATTGCAAAAGGTTTAACATGGGAAGAAATTTCAAAAGTAAGTGAAAACTCTGAGACTTGGGTTGTAACAGCGTTATTAGGACAAGCTACAATGACACGTCCAGAAGCAGAAAAAATCGGTAAACTATTAGAATTAGATGAAGAAGTAGTTCAAGCATTAACAGTAGTTCCACTTAGAGGTCAAGTAATGCAAATGCCTCCTACTGACCCAATCTTATATCGATTATATGAAATGATGTTACAATACGCACCAACTCTTAGAGAATTAATTCTAGAAAAAGCTGGCGAAGGTGTAATGAGTGCAATTAACTTCAATCTAGGTGTGGACACACAAGAAGATCCAAAAGGTGGCGACCCTCGTATCGTGATTACACTTAACGGGAAATTCTTACCGTTCCGTACATGGTAATTAATTAAAAATCCATCTATATAATTAAAGTAATTTTATAGATTTACAAAATCCATCCTTTTTAATCTAGCTGTGTAGAAAGGATGGATTTTTACTATGAGATTCTTTTTATACAAGGGAGAATAATATGAATAAAAAATACGTCGATACGAGCTTTAGTATTCTACAGTGGTTTGTGTTTTTATTAGCAAATGCAATTGCATTGCCGATCATTATTGGTGGCATATTCCATTTATCAATAGAAGATATCTCAACATTAATGCAACGAACTTTTTTAGTTGTAGGAGTAAGTTCATTTATACAAGCATGGTTTGGGCATCGCTATCCCATAGCGGATGGGCCAGCCGGTTCATGGGTAAGTATATTTGTCATATTGGGACAAGTCGCTATGCATCAGGGACAAAGTGCAAAGGATGTATTACAACTTTTAGAAGGCGGATTAATTATTGCAGGTATATTACTCTTCGTCCTTGGTATAACAGGGCTTGTTCATCGAATTCTACGTTTATTTACACCCTTGGTTACAGGAACTTTTCTTTTAATATTATCTCTTCAGCTTAGTGGTGTGTTACTAAAAGGAATGATGGGATTACAAGGAGCTGTAACTCATCCTGATTATACAACGGCTGCTATTGCGCTCTTTGTTTTTGCCCTTATTACTTTCTTATCAATTAAAGGGAACGGATGGATGAAAAGTTACGCTGTGTTACTTGGAATTTCATGTGGTTGGCTTTTGTACGCTGTATTAGGAAAATCATCTCATATGCCTTCACACACACCGTTAGTTAAGTTACCAGAGCTATTTTCTTGGGGCACACCTAGATTAGATATTGGAATGGCTCTAACTGCAACTTTATTTACATTTCTTTTAGTTGCAAATACAATCGCTGCTATTTCGGCTGTAAAACAAGTGGCTCCGTTATCTAAAGAAAATGAAAAGCAAATACTGAACCGCGGCGTGTGGGCCGGAGGTATATCGCATATTATCTCGTCGTTGTTTTCTACAATTGGAATTGTACCATTACCTGCATCAGCAGGATTTATTCAACTAACAGGACAAAGAAAAGTGAAGTCGTTCCTTATAGCAAGTCTTATATTAGCAGGAATTTCTTTTATTCCTTCAATTGTAAACTTTATATCCTTGCTACCAGGTCCTATTGCTAATGCTGCACTTTTAGCAACATTTGTCCAATTAATAGGCATTTCATTTCAATCCATTTTACGTGAAGAATTAAATCAACGCCGATTAACTATATTAGGAATTTCATTATTAATCAGTTTGGGAATAATGTTTCTTCCAGAAAGTGCGTTTAGCGGAATTCCTTCTTCCTTACAATATGTTTTAAGTAATGGATTACTTGTGGGTACCATGCTTGTCATTCTATTGGAACAGTTTTGGAAAGAGTAAAATTTGTGACTAAGTAAAAAAGCGCCCTGCTTACAGGGCGCCTTTTTATACCTAATGACTAATACTAGCAGTTGGGTATAATGTTGTTCCTCCAATTGAAACTTTTATTTCATTTGTTAATGGAACATTTTGTTCATTAATAATTGTTCTCCACCATTCCCATGCAACACCAGTACATTCTCTTGCTACGATTTTTATATTTTTTGAATTTGGTGGAAGAGGGATAACTGTAGAGTAATGAGCCGTTTTGTCTTTGCCGCTACCATCCCATGTTTTATGTGTTAGTACTTCTTTACCATTTTGATCAAATGTGAATTCATCCCAAGATACATCAAATTGCGCAACGTAAGCACCGTAATGATCCAGTGTCATTTTAGCACTTGAATATTCTGTAGTTGTCGTCTCGATATAATCTGTATTGTTATGAACAGCAGCAGTTGCATTATCTTTTAAAAAAGTACTTGTATATGAAATTGGGTATGCTGGATTTTTAAGACTTAATTCAGCATTATCTTTAATGATATTTCGGATTTCATTGAAATCTTTAGTAACAACCTTGTTATGCTCTTTCGCATCTCCGCCTAATACTACAGCAGTAAAGGTACTTTCTTCAAAAATATCTTTGTACTGTCCATTCGTTTCGACGCTGTTATTCTTAAGTAAGGCTTTAAAAGCAGCTTGTACATCTTTGCTCTTAGATGTTGTTTCTAATTTTACATAAACAGTTCTACCATAAGCTACATTCGAGACCATAACAGGTGGGGCCGAATTACTTACACCTTTACGAGTTAACTCACCAAAAGTAACACTATTATCAAAAAGATCGGATGGATTGTTAGGTAGTTCAGCACTTACGGTATAAAATATTTGCTTATATGCCGCTACCATCACTTTTTTCTCTCCATTTGCAACCGCATTAAAATCAATGTTTAGACTGTTATCAAGATATTTGGCGTTAACGTTAAGGGCACTTGCGATTTGTGATTTACTATAAACCATAGATTCTGTATACTGCATTCTTGCGGGTAACGTATGTGTTTTAGAATACTTTTCATTCCAAGTAGATACTAAATCATCTACTGCTCCAGCCACATTACCATATGTCGGATTTTGGACAGTAATTGTATTTTCTTTTCTCATGCCAGGTAAGTCTATACTAATATTCAAAGGCTTTCTCTTAGCCACTAATAAACTCGGTTGATTGTCTGCAAAAGCTTTATTTGCAAGTTGTACCGCTCCTGGATACGTACGATTCACCACAGAATCAATAATCGAAATATCGACTGGTGAAGTTGTAAGTGATTTTTTCTCGCGTTCCACTACTACAAATTTACCATTTGAATTGATACTTTCTTTCGGAACAAAGCTCTCTACTTTATCACCATTTACAGCTAAAACCTCTTGATTATTATATTTAAGATTTGCTATACCAGTATCAATGCCACTAGCATTTTTGGTTACATCAGTTGCATTACCTACTTGTGTTTCTGCGAAGGAAATAGATGAATAATTAATAGTGCATAGACTAACTAATAAACACGCAAGGAACTTTCTTCTTTTAGTGTTTTTCTTAATATTCAGAAAAATCACCCCGTTCTTTTTTTAGTAAGATATGATAATGATTGATAAATGATAGCTAACTAATAAACCTACATAAATGCTTTCAAAAGTTCTTGAATTAACGGGATTACGCCACCTACAAATTTCAAAACTGCCATTGCGATTTCCATATTATTTCCTCCTTTTTTATTGCTACGAAAATGTGATTTATCTTTATGCCCTCATTATAGTGACCCCTTACACTTTTATCAATACACTCTTATATGCAATATTACATACAAAAAAACAAGCTGAATTCTTATAAAAAGTTATACAGAGATAAATTTTTCGTTTGGTAAATACTTGAAATACGAAGCGTTCCTTTGCATTTCATGAGTAATTTACAAGTTTATTGTTGGAAGCATCGCAGGACCGGAAGTAATGAAATACATGTAGGACTGTTACGAGCAGCCAGAAATATTAAGAGTTATCATGGGCAACCGCATTAAAAAAAGCTGCTGCCTATAAAATACAGACAGCAACTTCAACTAGAGTAGCTGGCATGATTTACACAAGCTACAGTATTTTTTTGACATACTCATTTTCCACATTTTGTAACTAATAAACAGCGATTGGCCCATAAGGACCTTTGATAATTTCAATTTTCGTTTCAAAAATATCTGTTAAAATTGTTGGGTCCATAACCTCTTCTACTGTTCCAAAAGCAGCAATTTGTCCATCCTTCATAGCACAAATTTTATCCGAATATTTGGCTGCAAAATTTATGTCATGCATAACAGTCAAAATTGTTCTTCCAAATTCATTAGCTGCACGTCTCAAATGCTCCATCATTTGAACAGAACGAGCAACATCAAGGTTGTTCAGAGGCTCGTCCAAAAGTACATATTCAGTCTCTTGGCACAATACCATCGCTACATATGCCCTTTGTCTTTGACCACCAGAAAGCTCATCTAAATATCTATTCTCTAAATTAGTTAAATCTAGGAAATCGATATATTTAGAAATAATAGCTTCATCCTCTTTAGTTAATCTTCCCTTTGAATAAGGAAAGCGCCCAAATCCAACTAATTGTCTAACAGTAAGCCTAGTTACAAAATGATTCTCTTGTCGCAATATAGTCAAAACTTTTGCTAAGTCTTTTGATTTGGATTCAGAAACATCCATATTTGCTACCTGAATTTGGCCTTCATCCATATCTAAAAGTCTTCCAATCATCAATAGTGTCGTTGACTTTCCAGCGCCATTTGGTCCAATTAAAGAAGTAAAGCCCGCTTTTGGTATTTCAATATCCAAAGGTCCTATTTTCACCTTATCAGTATAGAACTTTTTAACATTATCAATTTTTATCATAAAGCCCTCTTCCTTAAAACTATAGTTAAGAATATTATTCCACCAAATAATTCAATAATAACTGAAACTACACCTTGAGCATGGAATACATGATACATTAAAAAGTATGCACTCGTCATTATCAAAAATCCTATAGCAAAAGCCATTGGAAAAATATATCTATGATCATAAGTTGAAGCCGCCTGATAACTCAAAGTTGCTACTAAAAAGCCGTAGAAAGTAAGTGGCCCAATTAGAGCTGTTGAAATGGACATTAAAATAGCTACTAATACAAGCGTATAAATTACACTAGGTTGATATTTAACCCCGAAAGAAGTAGCAACATCCTTTCCTAGTGACAAAACATTCAAATTCTTAGAGTGAGCCAAAATTAATACTGCTACAATTATGACCATGGGAATTACAATAGGAAAATATGCAGGATCTGCATGATTAACAGAACCAAACAATCTTGCTTGTAAAATATCAAATTCTGAAGGTGCAAGTAGTTTTCTCATGAAAGTTGACACAGAATTTAGCCCGGTACCAATAATAATTCCAACTAAAAGCATAAGTTGTAAATTCCCGTATTTACCGGAAAGTAACCATCCATAAAGTATCAAACTCATGAAGACCATAACAACAACTTGGAATAAAAATGATCCAATTCCATTAAAATTGATCAATGCACTAGCACCAAAGAAGAATATTGTACTCGTTTGAATTGCTGAATAAAGTGATTCGAAACCTAAAAGCGAAGGAGTAATAATTTTATTATTCGTAATAGATTGGAAAGCAACTGTCGACAAGCTATGGCAAACTGCAGCAATAATCATTGCAACAATAGCTACTATCCTTCTCTTAACAACTGGGATAAAAGAAGGTGAGTCTATCGGAACTGGATTGTTATAAACTAAAAGTCCATATGAAGAAAGGAGACCTAAAGCAATCAATGTGATCAGTAAAATCCAATAACGTCTTGCTTCCTTCTTAGAACGAAAAGCACTAGCTGATCTACTTTTATTATGAAGGCTAGAATCGATTTCGACATTTTCTTTATTTCTATATTCTAATGTGATCATCGTAGCCTCCTTGGTTTTCTTTGTCTCAATAAAATAGTAATAAACACGACTGCTCCCACTGTTGCAAGTATTAAAGAAACAGGTACTTCAAAAGGCTTTATAATTGTTCGAGAAATGATGTCACAGGCAGTTATTGTCCCCATTCCGATCACACATACCCAAGGTAAATTACTCCTAAGATCATCACCTCTAAACATTGAAACAATGTTTGGAACAATTAATCCCAAGAAAGGTAAGTTTCCAATAACAGCTGCAACAATTCCAACTGCAACAGAGATAAGGCCAGTCCCAAAAAGAACAATTCTATTGTAATTAACTCCAAGGCTTGTTGCGACATCTTCTCCTAGTCCAGCTAAAGTCAGTCTATTAGCATACATAAAAATAAGCAAAGTAATGATAACAATCAGCCATAAATATTCATATCTTCCCACCTGAATGTTAGCAAATGAACCTACAAACCAAGTTTCAATACTTTGCGTCATTTGAAAAAGGAGTCCTAGAAAAGTAGATACTGCAGAAACAACTGCCCCAAGCATCAATCCAATAATCGGGACAATTAAAGACGAACGAAGTTTAACTCTTCTTAAAAATAGAAAGAAAATCATAGTTCCTATAAAAGAAAAAATGATTGCACCAGTCATTCTTTGAACTAAAGTCGGGGCAGGAAATAATAAATATACAAAAAGGAGGCCTAAGCCTGACCATTCAATAGTCCCCGTTGTAGTAGGTTCAACAAAGCGATTCTGTGTAATGAGTTGCATTACGAGCCCTGCCATCGCCATTGCAGCGCCAGTAAGCATTAATGCAACTGTTCTCGGAACACGAGTTATGAAAAACATCTCCATTCCGTCCTCTTGTCCACGTATATCATAAACTCCAGTAAACAGTGATATAATCCCTAAAATTATAACAACTATAATCGCTATTATAAAAGGTTTTGTCCATAATTTATTGTGATTATAAAACTGGGGTTGAGAAATATTCTCAACCCTAGAAATTATATTTTTTGACACTGTTTCGTACTCCTTTACACTACTTAGCTAAAGTTTTTGCAATATTTCCAAATAACTCTATATAAGTCTCAATTGATTCATTTGTGTAAGTATCTTCTGGTGCATAAATAACCTGTTTTTTAGAAACAGCAGTTGTGTTTTGAAGAGCAGGTGATTTAGAAATAACATCCTTAGCAGGAGATGAAGTAGCTGCATCAGATGTTGCAGCATCACGATCTAATACGAAAAGCCAATCAGGATTTGTTTGTGCAATAGCTTCAACAGAAACGTCATCACCTTTATGACCTGCAGTAGAATTAGACACTTCTAGTGCTGGAGTCCAACCGAAAATCTCATACATTGGTCCCCAAACGCGACCAGAGTGAGGAGCAGCAAAACCAATATTCCCACCAGTAACGATAACACTCATAACTTTATCTTTTCCATTATAAGCAGATTTTACATTTTCAATAGATTTATCAAAATCAGCTACTAATTGTTTAGCTTCTTTATCTTTATCAAAGATTTTTCCTAAAGAAATTGTAGAATCTTTAAGTCCTTTTACTAAGTTTTCTCCAGGCTTAGTAGCTTTCTCAGAAACATCAACATTAAGATCAATAACAGCTGCATTTGGTACTAATTTTTTGATCTCTTCGTAATGGCCAGCAAATCTTTGACCAACGATTACAAGGTCAGGGTTTGCCGCTGCAATAATTTCAAGATTTGGTTCGCGGTGATTTCCAATATTTTGAACTTTACTATCCTTTACATATGCTGAATCTGCAGGCATTACATCCTTTGGAGCAGCCGCTAATTTAATTCCCCAATCAGCTAAAGTTTCAAAAGTTCTATTATCTAAAGCAACTACATTTTTTGGATTTACAGGGACTTTAACAGTTCCATGTGCATCAGTGATTTCAACCGTTTTTGGCTTATCACTACTATCACCTTTATTAGCTTTCGAAGTTTCCTTACTTGAATCTGAACAAGCTACTAACATTAAAGTGAAAATTGCTAGAATACTTACTAATTTTAAAAGCATAGTTTTTTTCATACGTATACTCCTTATAATGTAATTTAGTTCGAAAATGATACCGTCCATAGATTAAATTAGATAGTAACTTTTACGCATCTAAATTGCTATTGATAATCATTTTCATTTGAATATCCTGTTAATAAGTATAGTCATTAATTATGTGAAAATCTTGTGAATGATGTGAGTTAATAAAATTAAACATACATTAGATACAGTCTCATCTAATGCGCACCAGAGTCATCCCCCACACGTACTAATCAATAGATTGGGCACCTTATAAACCATGATTTCTACTGCAAAAAAATGCCCATTAATAGCTAATATTTTCATAATCCATTGCCTGGTAGCAATCTTCTTTTTATAGTTTCCGTCTTTTAATATTTCACAGAAACTATTTGATTATCAGGTTTAATAGAAAAAAACGAGTAAAACTGTATGAAATAGTTTTACTCGTTTTTGCTATTATGACAAACTGTACTTTACCTATTATCTTATTTTTATCATTCAACCATTGAATAGCCTCTGCCATGTATCGTTTGAATATATCTATCTTTCTTCTCGCACTTTAACTTTTTTCTTACATACCCAATATATAAGTCTACTACATTTGGATTGACTACTACGTTATATCCCCAAACCTGATTCAAAAGCATTTCACGACTCAATATTGTATTTTTATTCTTAATTAAAAATACAAGTAAATCGTACTCGCGCTTAGTAAGCGTGAGATTTTTACCACCTTTTTTCACAATATGGCTAGATGCATCAACAAAGAGATCTTTAAACTGAAAAAAGTTTGTCTCATTTTGCTGGATACAGTCACTTCTCCTTAAAATAGCTTGAACCCTTGCTACTAATTCTTCTTTCACAAATGGTTTTCTAATATAATCATCTGCTCCTGCTTGTAGCCCTGCTATGCAATCCTTGCTAGAAATATTGTCGGTCACAATAATTATCGGTGTCGTTTTAACAAGTCGTATTTGTCTACAAATTTCTGGCCCCGATATACTTAACGAATCCCAATCCAATATGATAATATCCCAATCTTGTTCATATACTATATTTAAACCTTGGTTTTCATTGTGAAGTTTTAAAATGAAATAGCCCTCTTGCGTTAGACCGCTTACGATTTTCTTTGCAAAAGACCGCTCATTCTTAATTACTAACACCTGCTTCACCGATGGTTCACCTCTACTTCAATATAACTTAGTTGGATAAAAAGTTATCCCCCAAAAATAATTTAAGATCTATAAATATTAAATCCCTAAAAAAGCCGTTATAACGGCTTATTAGGAGAACTCTATATAATCTTACAATAGATATGGATGAAAACACAAAATATATGAAGATTTAAATAAATATTTTTTAATCATTAAGGGGCAGCTATAGTATCTACCTGCTTATCATCAATAACTATTTCTTCATTTTCTGTTTCAGGGGTACCATCCCACCCCCATCACCTTAAGCATTTTATAAAACCACAAAACAAAAAAACTGTATTCTTTCTATTTTTCTACTTATAAATACTTGTGTAGAAGTGATTTTGTTGTTGTTTATTTTAGATAAAATTGTGATCGTTAGGGGATAACACACACAAGGTGTATTGAGAATGTAATTGAAAGAACCGAAGAATTAGATACATTCTGTTTTTGGAACCATAACTCTGCCGCAAACAAAAAGAACCATAACCCCGCCAATCTGGCAAAGTTATGGTTCATATCATACAAAATAAAAAAACCACCAAATATGTATTGGTGGAGACGGTGGGAGTCGAACCCACGTCCAAAAATATCGGCACTTAAGCTTCTACGAGTGTAGTCGATATATTAGCATTTCGCGAACTCTTCGGCCTATCGACAGGCTTCCAAGTTGCTAGTCTGATTGTTCTCTTCCTTCGCCCTCAGACGGCGAACTCCGGCGTAGTCCACTTAGTTTGAGTCCCTTACCCTACCACATGGACGATGGAGGGAGGAACCTTTAGTGCAATTAAGCAGCTAAAGAAAGATTGTTTTGTTTGCCAATTATAGGCTTTGACGTTTTAACGAGGCCGATCCCCTCGACTCGCAACCTAAGCTCGAACTATCCCTGTCGAATCCGTAACGTCCCCATGATAAAAATGGAGCATACGAAGAAATATCGTGATAGCTACTAAGAGCTGTTTTTCAATGTGCAACAATCTTACATAAGTTATTATATCATACGCGCGCCGTTTTACAAATGTAAATATCTGTATTACATCTTTTGACGATCACGGAACACGCGTGCAATTTCACGTTTAGCTTCTTTCTCTTTTAAATCGTGACGCTTATCATATTGCTTCTTACCTTTTGCTAAACCAAGTGCCATTTTCGCAAATCCATTTTTCAAATAGATTCTAACTGGAACTAATGCATATCCTGTTTCTTTTGCGTAACCTGCTAGCTTATCAATTTCTTTTTTATGAAGAAGTAACTTCCTTGTACGTAGCGGATCGTGATTGAAACGATTCCCTTGTTCATATGTATTAATATGCATATTATGAACCCATACTTCACCGTTATGTATACGTGCAAACGCGTCTTTCAAGTTCACGCGTCCAGCGCGAATCGACTTAATTTCCGTTCCTTGAAGGACAAGCCCTGCTTCGTATGTTTCTTCGATGAAATAATCATGAAATGCTTTTTTATTTTGCGCAATAACCTTACCTGTACCTTTTGGCATATAACGTCCCTCCTCTATTTTTACCATTGTAACAAATGTAAACAAAAAGCGAAAGTGGCTCGCTCAGAATGTAAGGTGGATGGAGCTTCTGACCTTGAGGCGCTCTTTGCCTCCTGGGAAGAAGCGAAGCCGCCAAACATTCTAGCCACTGTAGCTGGATTCCACAAAAAGCGAAAGTGGCTCGCTCAGAATGTAAGATGGATGGAGCTTCTGACCTTGAGGCGCTCTTTGCCTCCTGGGAAGAAGCGAAGCCGCCAAACATTCTAGCCACTGTAGCTGGATTCCACAAAAAGCGAAAGTGGCTCGCTCAGAATGTAAGATGGATGGAGCTTCTGACCTTGAGGCGCTCTTTGCCTCCTGGGAAGAAGCGAAGCCACCAAACATTCTAGCCACTGTAGCTGGATTCCACAAAAAGCGAAAGTGGCTCGCTCAGAATGTAAGATGGATGGAGCTTCTGACCTTGAGGCGCTCTTTGCCTCCTGGGAAGAAGCGAAGCCACCAAACATTCTAGCCACTGTAGCTGGATTCCACAAAAAGCGAAAGTGGCTCGCTCAGAATGTAAGGCGAAGCCACTCTTTTCTTACTTGCGCTTTTTCTTTTTCTTCTTGAATCCTGGTACATTTTCAAAGAATCCTTTTTTCTTCTTACCATTACTATTACTATTACCATCTTTTTTCCCTGGCTGACTAGCGGATGTGGATGCAGATGCAGATGCTTTTCCTTTTCCTTGTCCACCACGATCAAACTTTCTTCCTGTGCCGCGTTCACCACCGCGCTCATTACTACGTTCGCTACGTCCACCGCGTTTCTTTCTTCCTGTTCTTGGCTGTTCAATCACAACTGGACGATCTTTGAACTTACGACGAGGTGTGCCTTTCATGCCAACGATTTCAAAGTCGATTGCACGCTCGTCTTTATTTACGTTAATAACACGAATTGTAATTTCGTCACCGATGCGGAATACGTTACCTGTACGTTCTCCGATCATCGCAAAATGTTTTTCGTCATAACGGTAGTAATCATCTGTTAAATAGCTAACGTGTACAAGACCTTCAATTGTATTTGGAAGCTCTACGAATAAACCGAAGTTTGTTACAGAGCTAATCATACCGTCATACTCTTCACCGATCTTATCGACCATATACTCTGCTTTTTTCATTTCGTCTGTTTCACGCTCTGCTTCAACAGCACGGCGTTCCATATTAGAAGAGTGCTCTGCAATCTCAGGTAAGTTTTCACGCCATTTCGCTTGCGTTTCGTTGTCTACTTTACCATTAATGATGTATTCACGAATCAATCTATGAACAATCGTATCTGGGTAACGACGAATTGGCGATGTGAAATGCGTGTAGAACTCAGTTGATAAACCAAAATGTCCTAAGCTGTTCGAATCGTAACGTGCTTGCTTCATAGAACGAAGCATAACTGTTGAAATGACTATTTCTTCCGGCTGACCTTGAACCATTTCAAGAATTTGCTGCAATGCACGAGGGTGTATTTCATTCGCACGTCCCTTTACTGCATATCCGAAGTTTGTTACAAACTCGAAGAAACGCTCAAGCTTATCTTCTTTCGGATCTTCATGGACACGGTACATAAACGGTACGTTCATCCAGTGGAAATGCTCCGCTACTGTTTCGTTCGCAACAAGCATAAACTCTTCAATTAACTTCTCTGATACAGAACGATCACGCATTACAACATCAGTCGGTTTTCCTTCTTCATCTACTAGTACTTTCGCTTCTTTAAAGTCAAAGTCAATCGCACCACGGCGCATACGTTTTTCACGTAAAATTTGTGCTAACTGCCCCATTTCTTTAAACATTGGTACTAGCGGCTCGTAACGTTCAATTAGTGCTTCGTCTTCATCTTCTAAAATGCTTCTTACGTCAGCATACGTCATACGCTCTGTCGTTTTAATTACACTTTGGAAAATCTCGTGTTTTACAACATCACCTAGATTGTTGATTTCCATTTCACAAGATAGTGTCAGACGGTCTACTTTCGGATTTAATGAACAAATACCGTTTGATAAACGATGCGGAATCATCGGAATTACACGATCTACAAGATATACACTCGTCGCTCTCTCTGCTGCTTCAACATCAATTGGAGAACCTTCTTGAACGTAATGACTTACATCCGCAATATGAACGCCAAGCTTATAGTTACCGTTCTCAAGCTTCGTTACTGTAACAGCGTCATCTAAGTCTTTCGCATCCGCACCATCAATTGTAACAATCATTTGATCACGTAAATCACGACGATCTTTTATATCTTCTTCTGAAATCGTTTCTGGTACACTGTTTGCATGCTCCATCACTTCTTCAGGGAATGCTAAAGGTAAATGATGTTTATGAATGACAGATAAAATATCTACTCCTGGGTCATTTTTATGACCTAGAATTTGAATAACTTCACCTTCTGCGCTTAAACGGTTCTCTGGGTAGCCCGTAATTTTCACAACTACTTTATGGCCTTCTACAGCGCCCATAGATGCACTTTTCAAGATGAAAATATCACTTGTCCAGCGTTTATTATCAGGTATAACAAATCCAAAGTTCTTTGACTCTGTATATGTACCAACTAGTTCCTTCGTTCCACGCTCTAAAATACGAACAATCGCGCCTTCTTGGCGTGATCCACTTGATTGTGCGCTAACACGTGCTAATACTGTATCACCATGAAGTGCACCATTTAATTCTGTCGGCGGGATGAAAAGATCATCATCTCCTGTTTTCTTCTCCTCTGGAACGACGAACGCAAAACCACGTGCGTGCCCAATTAATTTACCGCGTACTAAATTCATTTTTTCTGGAAGACCGTAGCGGTTACTACGTGTGCGGATAACAAGCCCCTTCTCTTCCATCATTACAAGTGCCTTTACGAAATCTTTAAAGCCCTCAGAGCCTTCGATTCCAAATGCCGATTCTAATTCTTGTATCGTTAACGGTTTATACGCTTCTTCCCTCATAAATAATAACAACTTATCAATATGTTCTTGCATGATTTCTTCCAAGCAGAAATACCTCCTTTAAACCCTTATATTATTTAGTGTATCCGAAAGATGGGGGATGTATAAAGTGAAACTTTCATCATCTCCCAATGATTTTTTACAGTTTTCACAAAAAATTCCTTATGAAAAAAAGAGGCAACTAGACCTTACCAATCTAGTTGCTCCAAGAAGTTATATACATCCTCATGTAGCACATCACGTTCTTTATCAAGTGTAATGACATGCGTAGAGTCTTCATACCATTTAATGTCTTTTAACGTAGATTCTACACCGTTATAAATAATGTTAGCACTATCTGTATTAATCATCTCATCATGGCGTGCTTGTACAACGAATGTTGGAGCATAAATCATATCAACATTATTGCGTACGTCACGAATCAACTCTTGTAATGCTTTTAATGTATTCATCGGTGTCTGTTTAAATTCAAACATTTCCTGCTCAATACGTTCTGGTGATTTTTGCTCACGCTTTTTATATTCGCGGGCATATGCCAATATACCTTGGTACATAATTTCTTCACTTTTAATGTACATCGGTGCACACATTGGTACAACACCTAAAATCGGTAATGTATAAGCAAGTTTTAATGAGAATACTCCGCCTAATGATAATCCAACCGCAGCTATTTTCTCGTAGCCTTGATCTTTTAAATGCTGATAGGCATTCATTACATCTTTCCACCAGTCTTCAGGACCTGTATGAACAAGCTCTTCTGGTGGTACGCCGTGTCCTTTATAAATTGGCGCATGACAAGTATAGCCTTTCTTCTCTAAGAAACGCCCTAGCATGCGTACATCAGCTGAGTTCCCTGTGAATCCATGCAATAATAAAACAGCGCGGTCTCCACCTTCAAATGTAAATGGTTTTGGAGATGCTAATTTCATCATGTACTTCTCCTCTTTCTCTTCTGTAATCTAGTCGTATTCTTTCTATTCTTAGTGTACCATATTTATAATTCTATAATCTAATTAGAAACTTTTTTCGAATAACAAATTAAAAAAAGAAGAACCATTAGCACAAATCAGCTAACGCTTCTTCTTTTTAATTCTATAAATTTAAGTACGTAACACCAATTGTTAGTACGAAGAATAATACAGCTAAGACAACTGTAACACGGTTTAATACCGCTTCAATTCCACGTGCTTTTTGCTTACCAAACAATTGCTCTGCACCACCTGAAATAGCGCCTGAAAGGCCTGAGCTATTACTAGACTGCATAAGTACCATAACAATCATTAAAATCGATACAACAATAAGTAAAACTGATAATAACGTATGCACTTGGCGTACCTCCTACAAAGATTCAGTTAGTTTAAATGTTAGCATAAATCCTATAGAAAAGCGAGAGCTATAGAGTCACTCCCGCTTTTCTTCTATTACATAAACATCATTGCAAATAAAGGTCCGAGCAAACATGTCAAAATTGCTGTCAATGTCATTGTTACCGATCCAATAACACCTTCATGCTCGTTATTTTTCATCGCTCTCATAACACCCATAATATGAGAAGCACATCCAAATCCGATTCCTTTACCAACCGAGTTTGTAACGCGGCTCCATTTTAATAAAATTGGTCCCGTAATCGTTCCAGTAATACCTGCGATAACGACGAAGGCTGCTGTTAAGGACGGGACACCGCCAACTTGTTCAGATACACTCATCGCAACTGGCATTGTCACTGACTTTGGTAAAGAAGATAAAATTAAACTTTTATCTGTTCCCATAAGTGAGGCGATAGCAAAATCACTTGCAATAGCAACTGTTGTACCTACTAGTACACCACCAGCAATTGGTACAACATATTTTTGCAGAACATGACGTTGTTTATAAAGCGGGATTGCAAATGCTACTACACCTGGTCCAAGTAGCTTCGCAATCCAACCTCCACCACTTTCCATATAATTTTGATATGGTATATCAAGCACTATAAATAAGAAAGCCATTAATCCTGTCGCTACAAGCATTGGAATGGTAAATGGTGTTGGAAATAATTTATAGATTTTTTTAGATAATTGATATAATAGCACCGTGAAAAGAACCCAACCGATTCCGATTAATATTTGGCTCATTGTGTCTCTTTTTCCTCTCTATTCGCAAGATATTGTCCTGTATGTCCTGCGACAATAATAATTAAAAACGTACTCGCTACAACTGTAATGAAAAGAGAAATTCCTTTAGTCATAAAAAAAGCACCGTAATTCATTAGGCCAAGCGTTGGCGGAATTAATAAAAACGGCATAATAGCAACGAGTGTTTCTGCTCCTAAATCAAACCATTTCACTGGAAGTACTTTTAGGCTAAGTAAAACAAGTAGGAAGAACATCCCAATCAAACTACCTGGAATCGGAATATTTAACATTTCTTGCACCCAATTTCCAACCATATAAAATACATAAAGAGCAGCAATTTGGACAAGAATCTTTGTAAGTTTCATGTTCATCATCCCTCATGTTTATACGATCTTCTGTTAATATCCTTATCATAGTATAAATTGTAAAAACCTGCAATTTATCAAATCGACAACGAAAACCCACTATATTATACGCTTACACCCTTGATATGACTGCGTTTCCTAATGTGATTTACGTCAAAAACCTTGACCTAATATATAAAGTTTATATTTTCTGAATTTTATTGGTTATTATTTTAATAAAACAAAATTCTTCACTCCATTTTTATTCTGCCTTCTCTCTAGCACACATATATATATAAAGATAGGTGGTGAACGCATGTCTAAAAAAATTCTCATTTTTTGTGATCCTGGAATCGACGATGCGATAGCCCTCCTCCTCGCATTCTTTATCGATGAAATTGAAATTGTTGGGATTGTCGCTGATTACGGCAATGTTCCAAAAGAAATGGCCGTACAAAATGCTCATTTTCTTAAACAAAAATCAAGAAATAGAGATATGAAAATATTTGGTGGTTCAGACCGTCCTCTCAATGGAGGTCCACCCGCTTTTTTTACTAATATTCACGGTAAAGAAGGGTTAGGGCCAATCATCCAAAATGAAAAGTTACAAAACGGAGAAATGGAGAATTTTTTTGAAGTTATCCCTCTTATCGAGCGGTATAAAGACGAACTAATCATTGTAAGTTTAGGGCGACTCACTTCCCTAGCTGCTTTATTTATTTTATGTAAAAACTTAATGCAGCAAATTAAATCTTATTATGTAATGGGTGGTTCCTTTCTGCACCCAGGTAATGTAACTCCCGTATCAGAAGCGAATTTTTATGGCGATCCAATCGCGGCTAACATTGTATTACAATCTGCATCCAACATGTACATATACCCTTTAAATGTAACTCAGTATTCCATCGTTACACCTGATATGGCTGAATATATTGAGGCGAAAGGAAAGGCTTCTCTCGTCAAACCTCTATTCGATCATTACTACTATGGATATTACGAAAAAATTTTACCACAATTAAAAGGCTGCCCTTTTCATGACACGATACCGATATTAGCTTTACTTGATAATTCTATGTTTACCTACTACAAATCACCAATTACCGTCATGACCGAATCTTACGCTCAAGGAGCAAGCATCGGTGATTTCCGCTCTTTAGTAGGATCAAGCCCATTCACCAATCGGCCCTCGCAGCAAATTGCTATCGATTTTGATTATAATCTCTTCTTTAAATACTTCATGTCACTTATGACAGACGAACAATTTTAACAAAAAAAACAGACCGTGATTTCTCACGGTCTGTCGTTATTTTCTACAATTATCGTTTGATATTGTAGAAAGATTGTAAACCAGCGTAAACAGCGATTTCGCCTAGCTCGTCTTCGATACGTAATAATTGGTTGTACTTAGCAATACGGTCAGTACGGCTCATAGAACCAGTTTTGATTTGGCCAGCGTTAGTTGCAACTGCGATGTCAGCGATTGTAGCATCTTCAGTTTCACCAGAACGGTGAGATACAACTGCTGTGTAACCAGCACGTTTAGCCATTTCGATTGCTTCGAAAGTCTCAGTTAAAGTACCGATTTGGTTAACTTTAATTAAGATTGAGTTAGAGATACCTTTTTCGATACCTTCAGCAAGTTTTTGAGTGTTAGTTACGAATAAATCGTCACCAACTAATTGTACTTTATCACCGATACGCTCAGTTAATAATTTGTGACCATCCCAGTCGTTTTCGTCTAAACCATCTTCAATAGAGATGATTGGGAAGTCTTTGCAAAGCTCTTCGTAGAAATCAACCATTTCTGCAGAAGTTAAGCCAGTACGGCCTTCGCCTGCAAGGTCATATTTACCAGTTTCTTTGTTGTAGAACTCAGAAGAAGCAACGTCCATTCCTAAGAATACGTTCTCGCCAGCTTTGTAACCAGCTTTTTCGATAGCTTCGATGATTACTTCTAATGCTTCACGGTTAGAACCAAGGTTTGGAGCGAATCCACCTTCGTCACCTACTGCAGTGTTAAGACCTTTATCATGTAATACAGCTTTAAGTGCATGGAATACTTCAGCACCCATACGGATTGATTCTTTGAATGTTGGAGCACCAACTGGTAAGATCATGAACTCTTGGAAGTCAACGTTGTTATCAGCGTGAGAACCACCGTTGATGATGTTCATCATTGGAGTTGGTAATTGTTTTGCATTGAATCCACCAAGGTAACGGTATAATGGAAGACCTACGAAGTCAGCTGCTGCGTGAGCTACTGCCATAGATACACCAAGGATAGCGTTAGCACCTAGTTTACCTTTGTTTGGAGTGCCATCTAATTCGATCATAGCACGGTCGATACCAGCTTGGTCAGTTACGTCGAAACCAACGATTTCTGGAGCGATTGCTTCGTTAACGTTGTTTACTGCGTTAAGAACACCTTTACCAAGGTAACGAGATTTGTCACCGTCACGTAATTCTACTGCTTCGTGCTCACCAGTAGATGCACCACTTGGTACGATAGCGCGTCCGAATGCGCCGCTTTCTGTGTAAACTTCTACTTCTACAGTTGGGTTACCACGAGAGTCAAGGACTTCGCGAGCATAAACATCAATAATTGTTGACATAATAAATTCTCTCCTTTTTATATAAGCAAATTATTTAATAATTGTTTTACCTGTCATTTCTTTCGGTTGTTCCACATTTAAAAGTGTAAGCATTGTTGGGGCGATATCTCCTAAAATACCACCTTCACGAAGCTCTACATCATTTTTTGTAACGATGAAAGGAACCGGGTTAGTTGTATGAGCTGTCATTGGTCCACCTTCAGCAGTTAACTCCTGATCGGCATTACCATGGTCAGCAGTAATAAGTGCTACACCATCTTTTGCAAGAATCGCTTCTACAACTTTTCCTAAACATTCGTCAGTTGCTTCTACTGCTTTAATTGTTGGTTCCATCATCCCAGAATGGCCAACCATATCACAGTTTGCAAAGTTGAGAATGATAACATCATGTTTATCATTTTCGATGTCATTTACTAAAGCGTCCGTTACTTCATAAATGCTCATTTCAGGTTTCAAGTCATACGTTGCAACCTTCGGTGAGTTAATTAAAATACGCTCTTCTCCTGGGAATTCAGCCTCACGACCACCGCTAAAGAAGAATGTAACGTGCGGATACTTTTCAGTTTCCGCGATGCGAAGTTGCTTTAATCCCGCTTGCGCAACAACTTCACCTAATGTGTTATCAAGGTTCATTGGCTTGAATGCCACGTAACCATCTACAGTTTCACTGAAATGTGTCATACAAACGAATTCAGGAATGTGAGGTACTTTTTCACCACGATCGAACTCACGGAAGTCTTCGTTTGTAAATACACGAGCAATTTGAATTGCACGGTCTGGACGGAAGTTATAGAAGATAACTGCATCATCATTATTGATTGTTGCAACTGGCGTGTCATCTTCGTTAACAATTACAGACGGCAATACGAATTCATCATGAATACCATTTGCATAAGAGTCTTCTACACACTCTTCTGCTGATTTATAAGTAGGGCCTTCACCATTCACCATAGCACGGTAACATTTTTCTACGCGATCCCAGCGCTTGTCACGGTCCATGGAGTAATAACGACCAGAGATAGTCGCGAATTGTCCTACTCCTGTTTCTTTAATTACTTCATTTGTTGCATCGATATAACCTTTTGCTGTTTGTGGTCCAACATCGCGGCCATCTAAGAATGCATGGATATATACTTTCTCCACGCCTTCTTTTGCTGCTAAGCGAAGAAGAGCAAACATATGGTTCATGTGACTGTGCACACCACCATCAGAGAGTAAACCGAATAAATGAAGAGCAGTACCTTTTTCTTTCACGCTTTTAATTGCATTTTGGAAAGTTTCGTTCTGATCGAACTCACCTTCACGAATTGCAACGTTTACGCGTGTTAAGCTTTGATATACGATGCGGCCAGCACCGATATTTAAGTGACCAACCTCTGAGTTACCCATTTGACCTGCTGGAAGACCTACTTCCTCACCAGAAGCTGTAAGCGTTGTGTGAGGGAATTTGTTCCAGTAACCATCAAAATTAGGTTTCTTAGCTTGTGCTACAGCATTCCCGTAAGTTTCTTCACGTAGTCCGAAACCATCAAGAATGATTAAAGCTGTTGGCTTTCTCATTTTACCGCCCCCAGAAGACCTAAGAACGAAGCAGGCTCTAAGCTAGCACCGCCAACTAAAGCGCCGTCGATGTCAGATTGTGCCATATACTCTTTAATGTTTTCTGGTTTTACGCTACCGCCGTATTGAATACGAACAGCTTCTGCAGCTTCTGGAGAAACAGCTTCTGCAACAACTTTACGGATGTGCGCACATACTTCATTTGCATCTGCAGAAGAAGAAGATTTACCTGTACCGATAGCCCAGATTGGCTCATAAGCGATAACAGTTACTTTAACTTGCTCTTCTGTTAAACCTGCAAGTGCTTTTGTTACTTGACCTGCTACTAGATCAAATGTTTTTCCGCTTTCGCGCTCTTCTAAAGTCTCACCACAACAAACGATTGGTGTTAAACCATGTTCAAATGCTGCAAGAGTCTTTTTATTTACTGACTCGTCTGTTTCAGCAAACATTTCACGACGCTCAGAGTGGCCAAGTACTACGTAGCCTACTTTTAAGTCGCTAAGTGCTACTGGGCTAATTTCGCCAGTGAATGCACCATTTTTTTCGAAGTGCATGTTTTGTGCACCTACTTGTAAGTCAGTTCCTTCAGCCTTTGCTACTAAGCGCTCTAAGAATAGAGCTGGCGAACAAACTACTGCATCAACAGCTGAAGCTGCTGGGATTTGACCTTTAACTTCCTCTACGAAGCTAACTGCTTCAGATAGAGTTTTATTCATTTTCCAGTTACCTGCGATAATTGGTTTACGCATGCTTTGCACCGTCCTTTTTCTTTGGCTGCTACTTATTTGTCGTTAAGACAAACTACACCTGGAAGTTCTTTACCTTCCATGAATTCTAATGACGCACCGCCGCCAGTAGAAATGTGGCTCATTTTATCAGCCATACCGAATTTTTCAACAGCTGCTGCAGAGTCACCACCGCCGATAACAGAGTATGTATCTTCTGCATCTGCTAATGCTTGCCCTACTGCTTTTGTACCTTCTGCGAATGGAGTCATTTCGAATACACCCATTGGTCCATTCCATACAACAAGCTTAGAGTTTTTAATTACATCTGCATAAATTTCACGTGTTTTAGGACCGATGTCCACGCCTTCCCATGTAGAAGGGATAGAGTCGATACCAACGATTTGAGTTGTTGCAGTTTCAGAGAATTCCTCTGTGATTACAACATCAACTGGCATATAGAAGTTTACGCCTTTTTCTTTTGCAAGTTGCATAAATTCTTTAGCTAGTTCAATTTTGTCGTTTTCACATAGAGATAGACCAATTTCATGACCTAATGCTTTAACGAATGTGTAAGCAAGTCCGCCACCGATGATTAAGTTATCTACTTTGTCTAATAGATGACGAATTACACCGATTTTATCTTTTACTTTCGCACCACCGATGATAGCTGTGAATGGACGTTCTGGGTTAGAAAGTGCTTTACCTAATACATCTAACTCTTTTTCCATTAATAAACCAGATACTGCTGGTAGGTAGTCTGCGATTCCTGCTGTAGAAGCGTGAGCACGGTGAGCTGCACCGAATGCATCGTTTACGAAGATATCAGCAAGAGCTGCAAATTCTTTCGCAAGTTCTGCATCGTTCTTTTCTTCGCCCGCATAGAAACGTACGTTTTCAAGAACTAATACGTCGCCTTCGTTCATTGCTGCAACCATTTCTTGTGCAACTGGTCCGAATGCTTCGTCCGCTTTTTTAACATCTTTACCAAGAAGCTCGCCTAAACGTGCTGCTACTGGCGTAAGACGTAATTCTTCTACTGCTTGACCTTTTGGACGGCCTAAATGACTTGCTAAAATTACTTTCGCACCTTGCTCTATTAAATATTGAATTGTAGGAAGAGCTGCACGGATACGAGTTTCATCTGTAATTTTGCCTTCTTTCATAGGTACGTTGAAATCAACGCGGCAAAATACACGCTTACCTTTTAAATCTACGTCACGAATTGATTTTTTGTTCATTGGATTTCCCTCCGACTACTAGTTAGGATTGACAAAACCCATTCAAAAGCTTAACACATTTGCTTCTAAAACGAAAGAAGAGAGAGAGGGAACAAACCCTCTCCCTCGTTTTGTCATTGATTGCTTATATACTTAAGAATTAAAGACCTTTAGAAGTCATGTATGCAGCTAGGTCTACTACGCGGTTAGAGTAACCAGTTTCGTTATCGTACCAAGAAAGTACTTTAACCATGTTACCTTCCATTACCATTGTAGATAATGCATCGATTGTAGAAGAAGCTGTACATCCGTTATAGTCGATAGATACTAATGGCTCTTCGCTGTATCCAAGGATACCTTTTAATTCGCCTTCAGAAGCTGCTTTGAATGCTGCGTTTACATCTTCAACTGTTACTTCTTTGTCAAGTTCAACAACTAAGTCAACAAGAGAAACGTTAGCAGTTGGAACACGTACAGCGCCGCCGTTTAATTTACCTTTAAGTTCTGGTAATACTAATGCTACAGCTTTAGCAGCACCAGTAGATGTTGGGATCATGTTTTCAGCTGCTGCACGAGCACGACGTAAATCTTTGTGTGGTAAGTCTAAGATTTGTTGGTCGTTAGTGTAAGAGTGAATTGTTGTCATCATTCCGCGTTTTACGCCGAATTTTTCGTTTAATACTTTAGCGAATGGAGCTAGACAGTTTGTAGTACAAGAAGCATTAGATACTACATTGTGGTTAGCTGCATCGTATTGTTCGTGGTTAACACCCATAACTACAGTGATATCTTCGTCAGAAGCTGGAGCTGAGATGATAACTTTCTTAACTGATCCACCTAAGTGTTTCTCAGCGTCTGATTTTTTAGTGAAACGGCCAGTAGATTCTACTACTACTTCTACTCCGTAGTCGCTCCATGGTAATTGAGCTGGGTCACGCTCAGCGATAACTTTAATTTCTTTACCGTTAACAACGATGCTGTTTTCGTTAGCAGATACTTCTGCATTTAAAGTTCCGTGAACTGTATCATATTTTAAAAGGTGAGCTAATGTTTTAGCATCTGTTAAGTCGTTGATTGCTACTACTTCTACCTCAGAGTTGTTAAGAGCTGCGCGGAATACGTTACGTCCGATACGTCCAAATCCATTAATACCAATTTTAGTCATTTAAATTTCCTCCTTGGGGGATTATATTAAAGGGTAATACCCTTTGTTAATTGTTTTGCTGCACCTTCATCTGTAATTAGAATTGAAGTGTGCCCTTGCTTTATTACAGCCTGTATTGCTTTTGCTTTTGAAGAACCTCCAGCGACTGCGACAACATGAGATACATGTTGTAAATCTTCAAGTTGCATACCAACTGTTCTTACTTTATGAACAACATTTCCTTGTTCATTAAAGTAGTAACCGAAAGCTTCGCCAACTGCTTCGCTTGCCTGAATCTTTAACCAATCTGCTTCTGAAGTATTTCTGCGACGTGCCATTGTTAACGCATCACCAATTCCATGAATGACGATATTGGAAGATCGAATCAACTCAAGAACTTCTTTCACGGAGGGCTCTGTTACAATAGACGCATATGCTTCGCTACTAACGTGATCTGGAACATACAATAAGCGATAATTACTCATCGTATTTTGTGCCATTTTGGCGCAAATAGTATTGGCTTCTAACTCGACACCTTCTCCAATTCCACCACGTGCTGGGACAAATAGCATATGTAAATCTTTGCAATCAAGTTGCATCATGTCCGCAGCAGCAGCTAGCGTAGTTCCTCCAGCCACAGCAACGATATTATTCACTGTCAGACGGTCTTTTATACAAGTCACACAAGCACGGCCCATCTCCAGTTTGACCCAAGGTGATTCATCACTATCACCAGGGACAACGAAAACTTCATCCAAGTCTAATGTTTCCTTAAGTTGTTTTTCTAAAACCTTTAACCCGGAAATTTCTTTCATAAAGTCTTCCAAAGCAAGAACTAAAGCTGTTCCTTCTTCTGTCAAAGTCATTCCAGAAGAAGCGACGTGAACTAAGTTTTGTTCTTTCAAAACTTGAACTTCACTTCGCAATACTCGTTCTGTCATACCGAGACTTGCAGATAAGTTTCTTCTTCCAATCGGCTGCATAAGCCTAATGTACTGAAGCACTTGCATTCTCGTTTGCATAACAGGTAGCAGATCAGGTAATAATTTTTTTGTGTTCTGAATCCATGAGCGCATATCTTTTCTCCTCACTACATCGGTTCATTTCCCTTCGTGGTCACTTTATGTCCCGTAGTGACATTTTGTGTCCCACTTAGGTTAAAAAAATAATCCCTGCTACGTGTATTATTGTAACAGGAGACAGAAACTTATTCAACTCTTAACTGCATTGTTTATATAGTTTATTATGACACCTTTGTGAATGTTACCATATTCTACTTGTCTTCCGCCTATTTCTACAACAGGAATCATTAGATGGTATTTCTCTAAAAGGTCATTATCTTCATATATATCTATTTCCTCAATTTGAAAAGAATATTCATATTGTACTTCTTTTAAAACTTGTTTCGCCTTCACGCAAAGACCACAATCTTTTTTTGTATATAGTACAACCTTCATCTTCTTCACCTATCCAATTGTTTTTCTTAGAGACGAAGCAGGAATATGCATTTGTTCTCTATACTTCGCAACCGTTCTTCGAGAAATAACGATTTCATGCTCTTCTTCTAATAATTTTGAAATCTTTTGATCCGAAAGTGGCTTTTTCTTATTTTCTGCTCCAACAAGCGTTTGAATGAATTGTTTCACACGCTTTGTAGAAACCGCCTCATCTTCCGTCGTAGAAATAGAATTACTAAAGAACGATTTCATCTCAAATAAACCGTACGGCGTTTGCACATATTTATTACGCGTTGCACGACTAATTGTAGACTCATGCACACCTAACTCTTCCGCCACCTCTTTTAAAGCAAGTGGTTTTAAATACTCTGGACCTCCCCAGAAGAAATCATGCTGTTTTTCCATAATAATATTCATCACTTGTAAGAGTGTTTGTTTTCTCTGTTTCAAACTGCGCATAATCCATTGCACATGCTGATACTTCTCCGATACGTAAGAAGCCACTTCACTTTCACTATTATTTAGTAACGCACTATACTCAGAGTGAATTTCAATTCTTGGCATATTTCTCTCATTCATCTGTAAAACGAGATGATCGCCATCTTTTTTTACCGCCATATCAGGCACAATATAAAGTGGTTTATCAGAAGAAAATGCAAGACCTGGTTTCGGCTGCAATGATGTAATACAGTTCACCGCATCCTGTAATTCCTCGTTGGTACACTTCAACACCTGAACGAGCTTTCGCCAATCTTTCTTAACGAAATAATTAAAATGATCATCTATAATTTCTTCCGCTAACCCATTTCTTCTTTGTAAGCGCTTCAATTGGATTGATAGACATTCCTGAATATTACGCGCACCTACCCCTGCTGGCTCTAACGATTGAACAAGCTCCACGGAACAGTCCACTACATCAATTGGCGCAGAAAGAAGCTCTGATAACTCTTCATTTGTTTCTTGTAAATAACCATTTCCATCCATGTTCATAATAATGAAAGAAGCTGCTTTTCGCTCTTCTTCATCTATTTTATAATACTGTAGTTGATTTAATAAATGTTGCTGAATCGTTGTAGAATCCACACTGTAGATTTCCATTTGATTCTCGACTTGTTTGCGGGTACTTTTACTTGTGTTAGAGCTCTTTTTCTTCTCCCTCTCAAAACCACCTAACTCAATAAGGGGATTCTCTAACGATTGCTCATACAAAAACTCCGATAATTCTTGTACATTATACTGGAGCATTGTAATCGCTTGCCTTAACTCTTGTGTCATTGCCAAACGTAAGCTTTGTTCTTGTAAAAGACTTGCCTTCAAACTAATCTCCCCCTTGTTTCTATTGTACAATAAGTTTGGTAAAAGGAGAATCCTATCGCAGACACCCATTCCAAAATATTATTAATTTATATGTATTAATGAGATTTACATCTTACAACCTAAATTTGAATAATATTGAAAGAAAATAATAAGCTTAATATTTTATTACCACATACTAATAGTAACCCTTAATTTTATATATAACAACATTAAATTTATCTCTGTTCAATTCCAAAATAAAAAGAGCAGTTTAGGTATAGTGACACTTCACTATGCCTAACTACTCTTTTATGATTCCTATTAAGTAAGAAACCTCTTATTTAAAGCTAAGGAACTTTGATTCCTAATTACATAGGAATCATAGAGATAATCGTTCGATTCACTAGACGCTCCTTGAATTCCTCTCATCTCTTCCACAGACAACTCAACTATTTTTTTCACGCTTCTCTCGCCACTACTATCCATCATTTTTTGTTTTCTTTTCGAAAAAAATCCCATTTTTTATTCCCCCCTACAATTAATTATTTTTTAACAATTGACTAAATTTAAGGCTCTTACCACTTCTTAATACACCTTTCGGATAGACCTTCGCTGCAAACATAGCAATTAAGCTGATGCTAGCCAGTAATACAACCATAGATGTAATAATTTCTAAACTCCCAACAGATCCATTAATAATCCTAACTACCATACTAATCGGGGCTGTAAATGGTACATATGATGTCACCCTTGATACTAGCCCCTCAGGATTATCAAGTACTACTAATAACTCCACCACTAAGCTTCCCATCAATATAAGGGTAATCGGCATCGTTGTTCCTGATAATTCTTCTGGCCTGCTGACCATGGAACCAAACACTGCGAAAAGCGCTGCATAAACGAAGTAACCGAGAACAAAATATAACAAGAAATATGCAGCGTGCTCACCTGTAATCATATTCACATCAATATTCACTCCAAAAAATGAATCCGATACCTTAAAAACTCCCGATTTAATATATAGCGCTATACTAAGGAAGAAAATAAATAACTGTGTCAAACTAGCAAGACCGACCCCTAAAATTTTTCCGAAAACCATATGGACAGGAGATACTTTTGTTACCATCACTTCCATAACACGTGAGGCTTTCTCTGACGCAACTGCTGTCGCGATAGCATTTCCATATGAAGTGATCGCTAAGTACATAATCGCTAAGTACATAATCGCTACTAATAAATATACTAGTAAAAATGAACTTGTTTCTTCGTTATTTAAGTTTTGCTTTTTCGCTTGCACGTTCATCGTAAGTGATTTCACAGCCTCTTCTGATAACTGTTGTTTAACTACTGTACTTTGGAAATACTGATTTTGTACAAATACCTGTGCACTTTGAATCAACTTAGGATTATCCAGCTTCATGAAATAATCTAATACTGGTTCAGCACCCGCACCCTCTTTTAATATAAAGAGCGCTTCGACTTTCTTATCTAACAAGTCTTGCTTATATTGATTTAATTTTGTTTTATCTCCCAAAGACCAATCCCATTCTGGAAAAGCTTTACTAAGATTAGATTGATCCACCGTAACATTAGGTGCTTCAGAAATAAATACAACCTTTTCTTTTTCTTTCTCTCCAGAAAACTTTTGTACTAGAGTTGGAAAAGAGAATAAAAATATCCCGCCTCCTATTAATAACAATGTCATCCCAATAAATATTTTCGTTCTCACACGATCCAAGTACGTTTGCCCTAAAACAATCCAGAAATTCCTCATTACTTATGCACCCGCCTTTTCAACAAAGATTTGATGTAAAGAAGGTTCTTTAATTGAAACATCTCGGATATATTGTTTAGTTTTAATATCTTCAAGCAGCGAAAATGCATCCTCTCCATCATTAACTTTAATCATGAACGTACGATTATTTTTTTCAAAATTGAAATTTTTTTCCTTGAGAATAGGTTCAATATCTCCTTCCGTTTGCAACGTCATATATTTGTATTGATAACTTTTCTTAATATCTGACAAAGCACCCGATAATACAAGTTGACCGTTTTTCATAATACAAATTTCCTCACAGAACGTTTCTGCACTGTCCATTTGATGACTACAAAAGATAATCGTTTTTCTTTGTGCGATTAACTCGAGCACAACATTTTTTAACATCTCTGCATTTATAGGATCCAATCCACTAAATGGCTCATCTAGTATGATGAATTCCGGATTATGCAATATCGCTGAAATCAATTGGATTTTTTGTTGATTTCCCTTTGACAATTCCTCTGTTTTCTTCTTTAAATGTGGTGTCATTTCTAATTTTTCTAGCCATTGTAACGCATGCCTTTTTGCAAGATTAGCTGGCATTCCTTCTAACCTTCCGAAATACACTAATTGCTCCACTACATTCATTTTCGGGTATAATCCACGCTCTTCTGGTAAATAGCCGATAGACAAGTCTTTCTTTGAAAAAGGGCGATTATTCCATAGAATTTGGCCGCTATCCGGTTTAATTAAATCTAAAATCATACGAATTGTTGTCGTCTTACCAGCACCATTCCGGCCCAGCATCCCTAAAATCCCGCCTTCTTCTACACGTATATTTAAATCGTTAACGGCTTTATATTCACCAAATGTTTTATTTAATCCTTGAATTTCAAATGCCATCCATAACAGCTCCTTTTAACTTTTTACGAAATAAATAACCGCCATTCCTAATACGATTCCGCCTACCATCAACAAAAACTTTTTCATCACTATTTCCTCCTTCATTTACTTGTTAAGTTGTATCTTTATCATAGACTTCTTTCTGATGCTATTGTCCGCAATCCGTACTGTATTTACCGTAAAAAAGGCGAACCACTCTCATGTGGTTCACCGCAATTTCAATATGTGATGTCAATTGTATGAAAGCTCCTTAAATGTTATTATAAAAATATTCGGAATTTAAATGATAAACCTTTAAAGAGAGGTGTCCAAACCGTTGCAAATACAACGTAACTTTGTTTTCATTTTATGTGTAACCTTCCTGTATTTTTGTTTACAAGGATATATTTTATATAAAATAAATCAACCATACAGCGGCGTTCTTATTTCTAAAACAGAATCAGCTACATACACAATAGCAAAAATTAAATCCTCCGGTTGGGCTTCTTATACGGACTTAAAAGAAGGAGATGTAATCTATTCAATTAATAAAGAAAAGCCTCATTTAGGAATACTTCCAAGATATCAAAATCAATCACTAACTGCATCTGAAATACAAGTTAAAAGAGACAATATCACCCAAACTTATAAAGGAACACAACATTTTATTGATTATCGCGATAAAATCATTTCGGTATACTTCCCCTCCCTACTCGCTCTTATTTGTTCAGGGTTATCTATTTTTCTGTATAAACAGAAGCCTTTAAACCGAGAAACATTCTTTTTAATAACATTTCTCTTTATGACATCTTTGAGCCTTCTAATTGCAGTTGAATCTGGTAGAGGTGATTTTATCGCCATCATTATTTTAGGTATTGTATTTCAAGGTACACCTATGTCTCTCATTCTCTTGTTGAATGAACTCTTTAAAAAGAAGCAAATATACGTTATTTCTAATATATTTCTACAAATTAATATTACAATCGGCATTCTTGTACTATCACTCTCTATTTTAATGATGTTCATTCCGTTTTTCACGGTTAATACCAGTGGATTAGAACTAATTTACCTTTCAATAAATATTATCTTTTGCATATACTTTTTAATTCTTGCCTATATCAAATATCACAGCACAATCCATAAACCATTTTTAGAATTAATGCTCACGATTCATTTCATTGCCTTCTTTCCGTTCGTTACGCTCTATGCTCTTCCAGATGCAATATTCGGAACACCTATTCTCTCAGCAGATATCGGAGCTATGTTCTTAATCTCTCTTCCAATCGGTTATTTTTATTTAGTAGCGACGAAGCAGATTTTTGATATAGAGTTTGTATTTGACCGTTTACGGTATTACGCATTTCTCTCAATAATTCCAACTCTATTAATTGCAATTATTACGAGCTGGAGCATTCATTACGAAGACAATTCTCTCTCTCGACTGCTGCAAAGCTTTATTATTATTTTTCCGTTAAACATTCTATTTCTCATACTAAAAGAAAGATTAGATTTCACATTCCGTAATCATCTCTTTCGGACTAAAACAAATTTATACGTAAACATCGAACAATTTACCGCACAACTATCATCTATTATGAAAACAGAAGAATTAGAGAAAAAATTCACTAATGAAATCGTTTCGATGTTGCAACCTTCTTTTATTCAATTTGTTCAATATGATATGAAAGACAACACATATACACTATACAACGGATACGGACAAACGAAAGATTTCGCACTTTCTAAAAATAAAAAATGGAGCATGGCAGCATTACTAATTAATGATTTATTAGAGGATGATGGATGCATCGGCATTTACTTATACTCTACTAAACACATAAAACACTACATCTGGCTTGGAAGAAAAGTGAATAATATTAAATATAATACACATGAAAAATCATGGTTCATCACCGTTACAACATACGTCCGGCTTATTTACGAAAATTTGTATACCATCAATGAAATTATCCATTCTTTAGAGCAGGAGAGTTTAGAATCCAAAACAAATTCTGCAAGCTTGTCACGCCTACTCTTTCAAATTTCTGAACAAGAAAGGCGGCGACTCGCTTCAGATTTACACGACTCTGCATTACAAGATCAAATCGTATGGTACCGTAAACTAGACTCTTTACTAAAAAACAAACCAGTTTCACTAGAATTAAAAAATGAACTTAAAAAAATCCACTTCGGTATGCACGATGTAATACAGCAAATTCGTGATACATGTAATGAATTACGTCCATCACTTTTATCAGATGCCGGTTTAATTGGTGCATTAAGAGAATTGCTAGCCCAAACACAATTACGTGTGCAATTTCAAATTCAATTTGATTATGAATCAATTCAAGAACATCATTACGATTTTGACAAAATTTTATCTTTATATCGTATCATTCAAGAACTACTAACAAATGCAGATAAACATTCTGAGGCAACCATCGTATCAATCTTTTTATGGGAAGAGAATAACTGTATTTTCCTAGACTACCGAGACAACGGCAAAGGTTTTAATATAGACACTCCCTACTCTCCTAAGCAGCATATGGGACTTTCCGGTATAAAAGGAAGGCTTCAATCAATTGGTGGAGAAATACATATAGTATCCGAAGCTGAAAAAGGACTTCAAGTAAACATTACAGTTCCGAGGTGGTAAATAATGATTCAAGTATTAATCGTAGATGATCATCAAATTGTTGGTGAAGGAACAAAAAGCATGATTGAATTAGAAGAAGATATGCAAGCGGAATATATTTTAAATGAACAAGAAGCACTTATGAGAAGTGACGCTACACCTTTTGATGTATACCTATTGGATATGAATATGCCCAATTGTAGCGGGATTGAACTCGCACAGAAAATATTACGTATGCAAACAGATGCAAAAATCATTTTATACACAGGCTTTGAATACGTATCCCAATTTAATTTGTTAATAAACTCTGGTATTAGTGGCATCATTAGCAAATCAGCATCGCAGCAAGAACTATTAATGGCGATTCGTGCAGCTGTAAACGGATATACTTTACTTCCTATTTCTTTATTACGTCAACTACGTACAGACGAGATAACGACTCAACAACTTGAAAATAAAACCGCTCTTCTTACACAAAAAGAATTAGAGATCTTAGAATCCGTTTCGAAAGGAAGTAGCAATAAACAAATTGCTGATGAGCTGTACATGAGTTCAAGAGCTGTAGAATACAACTTAACAAAAATCTTCAAAAAATTAAAAGTAGGATCACGCTCCGAAGCTTTAACAGAAGCAATGCGACAAGGCATTTTGAACGTACACGTATAAATAAAAAAGTCCTAACCTACAAAACGTAAGTTAGGACTTTTTGACGCGCCCAGAGGGATTCGAACCCCCGGCAGACGTGGTACCGGAAACCACCGCTCTATCCGACTGAGCTATGGGCGCATGATAAAATTTTATAAACCGTTTATTATCAAGGTTTTAAGCCTTCTTCTATTCCGCTTTTCCACATTTAATTTCTTGCGAAAAACCTCTAATAGAAGTGAAATGCAACAAGTAAAGACCTGCTTATTTTCTTCTCATAATAATAGCAATAAAACCCATCTAAATCAATAAAAATATCCCCTACTTCCTTTATACTCCATAGCAATATTTATATTAAACACATTCCTTCACCTTAATTTTCCAAACATAAATTCACCCAAACACACAAATTATAATCTTTGAATTGATATTCCAAAGGGGGCTTCATTCAATGACTGTAATTACAAAACTAAAGCAAACTGTTTCTGGATTAAAAAGTGCACAAGCTAGCTTAGAGGGATTCGCTCTTGATACGGATAACCAACAAGCAAAGCAACTTTTCCAAGCAGCTGCGCAGCAAACACAAACAATTATTGATTCTTTAAACCCACGTGTTGAAGAAGTCCAGCAAGAAGAACCACAATACACACAGCAATAACCAAAGGTGCCATTGTATCTAATGGTACACAATTTGAGAAAAAGGGTGATATGCAATCATCCTTTTTTCTCAAATTACATAATGCAATAGAAATGGAATGATTATAATGCGAAAACTCGGAATCATAACCGCGTTATTTATGCTCCTATTCGGTTCACTTACCGGATGTGATAATAGCCCGTTAGATAAAAAAGTAAAGAAAGAAGAAGCTAAGCGAACAGATGAGAAAAAGGGCCCTAAATTAACAAAAATGAGTACAGAATCCTTTAATCAATCTATATCGCAAGACGCTAAGAAAAAAGCTCTCACTATAGAGGGAATTACAGAAGCCACCGCAGTTAATACAAATTTAGATCTTTACATAGCCGTTAAACCTGAACATCACGAAAGATTTGGTTTAAAGCCTTTAAGAAGTAAATTAAAAAAGAAGCTAAGTGATGAAAACCCTACTTTCGATATTCGTGTAAGTACAGACAAAAAGATCTTTATGCTCATAGAAGAACTTGAAAACAAAATTAAGAAAAAGAAAGTGAGTAAGGATGGCATTAAAGAACAGTTAAAACTCATTCAATCAGAAATGGGATCTAATATTTAAGCTTTCTAAAAGAGAAGGAAGGATTCAAATGTCTAGTAAAGATAAAAATTTAACACCTGTACAACAGGAATATAAAAAATTCGAACAACAGCGCGAGCCGAAGCGCCCCGTTTTAAAAAATTGTATGAAAGCTTTTTTCGTCGGGGGATTAATTTGTCTAATAGGCCAACTGATTTCCACCTTTTATATTACGTACTTTGATTTCACTGAAAGATCTGCCGGGAACCCTACCGTTGCAACTCTTATTTTTATCTCCATGCTACTGACGGGATTTGGCGTCTACGATCGCCTCGGACAATTTGCTGGTGCTGGTACCGCAGTTCCCGTTACTGGATTTGGTAACTCTGTTATTGCCGCGTGTATTGAACACCGTACAGAAGGGTTCGTTCTCGGCGTTGGTGGTAACATGTTTAAACTAGCAGGATCGGTCATCTTATTTGGCGTATTTTCCGCTTTCGTCATCGCACTTATTAAAACGATTCTCTTTCAATGGGGAGGGCTGTAAATGTTACAAGGACACCGAACATGGGTATTTGAAAACAAACCAGTTATCATCTCAACAGGTGTAGTCGGTGGCCCATTTGAGGCAAATGGAAAAATTCCTGAAGACTTCGATACCCTGCATGAAGATTTATGGCTCGGACAAGATTCTTACGAAAAGGCGCATAAAATTTTATTTGAAGAAGCTTGTAGCCGCGCTACCGAAAAGGCAAAGCTCCGTAAAGACGATATTCAATTCGTACTCGCAGGGGATTTAATTAACCAAATAACTCCAACGAGCTTTGCATGCCGCACACTCGGAACACCTTATCTCGGTTTATTCGGCGCCTGTTCTACCTCTATGGAAGGCTTAGCACTCGGCGCAAGTATCGTAAATGCAAAAGGTGCAAAGTATTTATTAACTGGGGCATCAAGTCATAACGCTGCGGTAGAAAAACAATTCCGCTATCCAACTGAATATGGTGGTCAAAAACCTCCTACGGCTCAGTGGACAGTGACCGGTGCAGGCGCGGCTATTTTAAGCGACACTGGATATGGTCCACAAGTAACATCGGCCACCATTGGACGAGTTATTGATATGGGACTAACAGATCCTTTTAATATGGGTGGTGCGATGGCCCCAGCTGCTGTCGATACAATTGAAGCTCATTTACGCGAACGACAAATTGACGCCTCTTATTACGACTTAATCGTAACAGGTGACCTTGGACATGTCGGTCGCGAAATCGCTTACGACCTACTACATAAACATGGAACAAAGGTAAAGAGCGAGCAATTTCAAGATTGCGGAATCATCATTTATAGAGAAGGTCAACCTGTCATAGCTGGTGGAAGTGGTCCAGGCTGTTCAGCAACAGTCGTATACGGACATTTATTAAACCGAATGAAAAGGGGAGAATTCAAAAAAATACTTGTCGTTGCGACAGGCGCTTTACTATCTCCACTTACATTCCAACAAGAAGAAACGATTCCGTGTATCGCTCACGCTGTTTCGATTGAATTTGGAGGTGCAACGCAATGATTTTTTTCTGGGCTTTCGTCATTGGTGGACTCATATGCGTAATCGGACAGCTTATGTTTGATGTCGGCAAACTAACCCCCGCTCATACGATGGCAACACTCGTTGTTGCTGGAGCTATATTAGATGGATTCAATCTGTATGAACCATTAATCGACTTTGCAGGCGCTGGGGCAACTGTACCTATTACAAGTTTCGGTAATGCCCTCGTTCATGGCGCGATGGAGGAAGCAGCCAAACATGGCATCGTCGGCGTTATTACCGGCATGTTTAAAGTAACGAGTGCTGGTGTATCAGCTGCCATTATTTTCGGCTTCATTGGAGCATTGCTATTCAAACCGAAAGGATAAGGTGTTCGTATGACAGTTATCGCTAGCGTTAAAACCTGCCTTGCCAGTGTAAGGGGCGCTCAAGCAAGTTTAAGCTCCCTTTCACTAAATTCACAGGACGCGGAATCAAAACGTGTATTTCATGAATGTATGTTAGAAATGGACAGCATCATCGCTGATTTACAGAATAGGGTTTCAGTATTAGAACGTGAAGAACCTCAATATAAAGGGTTTTAAGTAGACTGGAGGAAATGACTATGTCTCACCTGCCGGAATGGACACTTGTCATTCTTCGCTCTGTATTCATATTAATTATTTTATTCGCTATTACGAAATGGTTAGGAAAAAGACAAATCTCTCAGCTCTCCTTTTTTGAATACATAGCCGGAATGACAATCGGTGACATCGCTGCCCAAGTATCTACAGGGCTTGATTCAAAATTTTTCCACGGCGTCTTTGCGATACTCATTTTCGCTGTGGTACCTTTTTTCACTGGAATCCTCTCTTTAAAGAACAAAACAGCTCGAGATTTTTTTGAAGGAAAATCTACCGTATTAATAAAAGATGGCAAAATACTTGAAGATAATTTAAAGAAAGAAAAGTATACAAGTGATGAATTACTTGAGCTTCTCAGAGGAAAAAATGCGTTCAGCGTAGCTGATGTTGAATTTGCTGTACTAGAACCGAGCGGTGAATTAAATGTATTATTAAAGAAAGATCGCCAACCACTTACAGCAAAAGATATCAGCTTAAAAGTGCCAAACGAAAAAGAACCGCAAACTGTTATTATGGATGGAAATGTACTAGATGAACCTCTTTCTGCTAGCGGACATAATCGCGCTTGGTTACATTCTGAGCTAGAAAAACTCGGTGTTGTCATTGAAAATGTCTTTCTTGGTCAAGTTGATTCATACGGACAACTTACTATCGACATCTATAATGATAAACTCCAAATGCCTTCTCCTCAAAACAAGCCTTTACTATTGGCATCCTTAAAGAAATGCAATGCTGATCTTGAATTATTCTCTTTAGAAACGAAATCAAAATCAGCGAGTGATATGTATAGTAAAAACGCAAAACAAATCGAGAAAATCTTAAATAAAGTAACCTATCTGTTAAAAGAATAAAAAATGAAAGAACGCTTCTATACAAAAGGCGTTCTTTTGCCTTTCCCACACCATTAATCACGTTTAAATTTATGTAATTCGGTTATGATGTTGAAGATACATAAGCAGGGAATTTTAAAAACATAGCGAATAAATCATGATACAACTACATATTTTTTGATTTAAAGTGGTTTCGTTTGACCTTCATTGACCATAATTGTATTATAAGACTAAGAAAGCTTTTAAAGGAGGAAATAACAGATGAATTTAATTCCTACAGTAATTGAACAAACAAATCGTGGAGAACGCGCTTACGATATTTACTCTCGACTATTAAAGGATCGCATCATTATGCTTGGTAGCGCAATTGATGACAATGTAGCAAACTCAATCGTTTCCCAGCTTTTATTCTTGGAATCTCAAGATCCAGAAAAAGATATTCACATTTACATCAACAGCCCTGGTGGTTCTATCACAGCTGGTATGGCAATTTACGATACAATGCAGTTTATTAAACCACAAGTATCAACAATCTGTATCGGTATGGCTGCATCTATGGGTGCATTCTTACTTGCAGCAGGTGAAAAAGGAAAACGTTACGCACTTCCAAACAGTGAAGTTATGATTCACCAACCACTTGGCGGAGCACAAGGTCAAGCGACTGAAATCGAAATCGCTGCAAAACGTATCCTATTCTTACGTGAAAAATTAAACCAAATTCTTGCTGACCGCACAGGTCAACCACTTGAAGTTCTACAACGCGACACAGACCGCGACAACTTCATGACAGCAGAAAGAGCTCTAGAATACGGCTTAATCGATAAAATCTTTACAAATCGTTAAGACACTTAAAAGCGGAGGCGGCTCGTTTAGAACAGGAGGAAGTTGGAACCCCTGATTCCGCGGCGCCTTTTGCCTCGAATGAAGGGGTGAAACGACCGACTGTTCTAGCCGCCGGAGCTGGATATACTTAAAAGCGGAGGCGGCTCGTTCAGAATGAGAGGAGGATGGAGCTTCTGACAAAGAGGTGCTTTTTACCTCGACGGAAGAAGCGAAGCCACCGACCATTCTAGCCGCTGGAGCTGGATACATCTAAAAGCGGAAGTGGCTCGTTCAGAATCGCAGGGCGTTGGAGCTTTTACATCCGAGGCGCTTTTTGCCTCGAATGTAAAAGCGAAACGACCGAAGATTCTAGCCACTGGAGCTGGATACATCTAAAAGCGGAAGCGTCCTATTACAGGGCGCTTTTTTATTATGTACAAGGGTATCACGCACCCCACAAACAGAAAAATAAAAAAAGCTATCGCACATTCGCGATAACCCTTTATTGTACATATGCAGTTAATGCTTCCAAAGCCTCTTCTGCATCTGAACCTTCTGTTGTGATTGTAATCATGCTACCAGTTCCGATTGCTAAGCTCATAATCCCCATTATGCTCTTTGCATTCACTGTCTTTCCATCTTTCTCGATGAAGATATCCGCATGAAAGCGATTTGCCTCTTGTACAAACAACGCAGCCGGACGTGCTTGTAAGCCGTTTTTTAATGCCACTTTAACCAGTTTTTGAACCACAGCTCCATTTCCCCTTTAACCTTTTATTTTTTTGCTACTGTTTCCCCCGCGCGTAATTTCTCTGCAATTTCATCGATTTTACGCAAACGATGATTAATACCCGATTTACTAATTTTCCCCCCGGATACCATCTCACCTAACTCTTTCAATGTTACATCTTGATAATCTCTTCGTAACTGTGCAATTTCTCTTAATTTATCTGGCAAAATATCAAGCCCAACCGTCTCATCAATATAGCGGATGTTCTCAATTTGCCTTAGCGCTGCACCAATTGTTTTATTTAAATTAGCTGTTTCGCAGTTAACTAAACGATTTACTGAATTACGCATATCGCGAACAATTCGAATATCTTCAAATCTTAAAAGTGCATTATGAGCACCTATAATATTTAAAAACTCTGTAATTTTTTCAGCTTCTTTCAAATACGTAATGTACCCTTTTCTTCTTTCCAACGTCTTACTATTTAAATCAAATCCGTTCATCAGTTCACATATAGAATCATTATGTTCCTTATATAACGAAAAGATCTCTAAATGATAAGATGATGTTTCTGGGTTATTTACTGAACCACCTGCTAAAAATGCACCGCGTAAATACGATCGTTTACAACATTTCTTCTCGATTAATTCCTGCGATATATTTCGAATAAACGAAAAGTCATCTCGAACAATGTGAAGATCTGCTAATATTTCGCGAGACTTCTCAACAAGCCGCACGATATATACATTATTTTTCTTCAATCGCATTTTTTTACGAACAAGTAATTCTACCGTCACATCATATCCTTTTTTCAAAAGCGTATAAATCCTTCTTGCAATTGCCGCATTTTCCGTTTGAATATCGATAGATAGGCGACGGTTTGAAAAAGAAAGCGATCCATTCATTCGAAGCAACGCCGATAATTCTGATTTCTCACAGCATTCCTTCATTTCAAGATTGGTCAACTCTTTCTTTGTTTCTGATGCAAATGACACAGTCAACACCTCCTTATACTATTACTTTGGAACAAAAATCTTGTCCTATATGAATGAGGAGCGTTACCTCAAACGAGGCAACGCACATTTATAACAATGAATATAAAATAGAAGCTAACTTTAATGTATCATGTCTTACAACACGATCATCATATTTCGCTAATCGATCTTGAATGATTTCAATATTATGTTCAGCAAAGCGATCTGTATCCAGTGCAACTGGTTCCGACATTTCTTCCTCATATAACTTACGTAATTCACGAGGAATATCACGATTATTTACAATCGCAGTGTCGATAAATGGTTTACCTAAATGATCATGTAACGCCTGCACATGATCAAACGCAGTATAACCCTTCGTTTCGCCCGCTTGCGTCATAACATTACATACATATACCTTCTTCGCTTTTGCAGCAAGAACAGCGTCTCCAATTTTGTTAACAACTAAATTTGGTAATATACTTGTGTACAGACTTCCTGGACCGAAAACAAGCAAATCAGCTCGTTTAATTTCCGTCAACGTTTCACATAACGGTTCTACATCTTCTGGAGTTAAAAAGACACGATTAATCTTCTTCCCGAAATGAGGAATCTTTGATTCACCTGTTACAATTTCTCCATCTTCTAATTCTGCATGAAGTACCGCACTTTGATTCGCTGCCGGTAATACACGTCCTCTGACATTTAATACTTTACTCGTTTCCGTAATCGCGTGGTAAAAGTCTCCTGTAATCGAAGTCATACCTGCCAATAGTAAATTTCCTAACGCATGCCCTTTCAGTCCGTCTCCAGTTGTAAAACGGTGCTGAAATAAAGCCTCCACTAATGGTTCTACATCCGATAACGCAACAAGTACGTTACGAATATCACCTGGAGGTGGAATTTCTAGCTCATCACGTAATCTACCTGAACTGCCTCCATCGTCGGCTACTGTTACAACTGCTGTAATATCAACAGGATATTGTTTTAATCCCCTTAATAAAACAGAAAGTCCAGTTCCACCTCCCATGATAACAATTTTAGGTTTTCTCTCTTTTTTCATCCCTTAATGGCCCTTTCTCTTCTCCACATCACGATGAGATACATGAACGCTATACTCTGGTTTCAAATGTTTCCCAAGGTACTCTGTAAGCGTAACAGAACGATGTTGCCCACCTGTACATCCAATCGCAATTACAAGTTGACTCTTGCCTTCTCTTTTATAATGAGGCAGCATGAAAGTGATAAGATCCGTCAATTTCTCTAAAAACTTATGTGTTTCATTAAATTTCAACACATACGACGAAACTTCTTCATCCAGTCCTGTTAATGGCTTCATATGTGGAATATAATATGGATTTGGTAAAAAACGAACATCAAATACTAAATCAGCATCAATTGGAATTCCGTACTTAAATCCAAATGACATAACATTTACACGAAATGCTTGCTCAGTTTCTGTTGAGAATATGTGAACAATTTTCTCTCGTAATTCTTTCGGTTTCAAATCAGACGTATCAAGCACAATATTCGCTCGCGCCTTCATATCAGTTAATAGACCACGCTCAGCTTCAATTCCCTTTAACGGCAAGCCAGTTGGCGCAAGTGGATGCGAACGTCTCGTTTCTTTATAGCGAGTTACAAGTGTGCTATCTTTCGCATCTAAAAATAAAATATGAGGAATAATCCATGTACGTTCTGATAAATCATCAAGTGCTCCCCATAAATATTCAAAAAACTCTCGGCCACGTAAATCAATACCGAGTGCTACTTTATTCATTTTACCCTTTGAATCCGCCATAAGTTCAATAAACTTCGGCAATAACATCGGTGGTAAATTATCTACACAAAAATATCCTAAATCTTCAAAACTTTGTAATGCTACTGTTTTTCCAGCTCCAGACATCCCTGTAATAATTACCATTTTTATATCATTATTCTCTGTCATCGTATCCTCTCCTTGCAGGTTTAACTCGGATCTAATCGATATGAAAGCAACTCAAAATCTGGGGTATATACAAATGTACCGTAGATTATACCATTCCCTTTAATTAAATAATCAATAATGTGATAATCTCCTGGTGCCATTGCTAAATCATCAATTTTATCAAATGTATGCCAACCAATGATGCCTTCTTCGCTCTCTAATTTGTTTTCTCCTGCAAAATCTGTTGCTAAAAAGGAGAACATCATCCATTCAGAAACAACTTTATCACCTTCTTGGATGACAAAAGTGAAGACCCCTTTTAATGCTGGATTCTTTAAATAAATACCTGTTTCTTCACGATACTCGCGAACAACGGAATCTCTTACTGTCTCACCACGCTCCATTTTCCCGCCCGGTGCAACCCACCAATTCCGGCGAGGTTTTTGGAGTAAGAGTACTTCATTATCTCTAATTAACACACAGTTTGTCACTCTTTGCATGTTTCTTCACCTCAGCTACTTGCAGCAAAATTTCTCACTGCATACTCATTTCATTATACTATCAAAAACAGTTTGCTACAACGAAGGTGCCAGTCCCCTTTCGCTAAGCAATTGTAAAAATTCTTTCTATAACAAGCAATCAAAATGCCTTACTTCCCATGAATAGCACATAAAAATCCCCTTAACGATTTTTATCGTTAAGGGGATTAAAACACTTATTTCTTACCGAAATAAGTAACAACCGCAAATCCTAAAATAAAAGTAATAATTGAACTTACAATTGAAATTCCACCAGTCGGAATGCCAGGGAATACAATGACAATCGACCCGATAACGAGCCCAATAATTGCCGCAAATGTCATACTTTTATAACGATCTAACAAATAACTAATTCCTTTACTACTTACAACAAATCCGGCCATCACGCCGGCACCGATAACCACGATTAACGGTAAATTGAGTGTAGTTAAAGCGTTAATTGCTGTTGGATACACACCAATAATTAATAAAATAAACGATCCACTAATTCCAGGAAGAAGCATAGCCATACTAGCCATCCATCCTGCGAAAAATAAACCAATTGCATTTAAAATTGTTAACGTCGTAATCGGATCAGCTGCCTTATCTGGTTTAAAGAATGCTGTTATTGCAACAAGAATTGCTGCAATTATTAACAGGGCAATATGACTACCTTTAAACGTTGCCTTTGCATCAGCTTCTCTCATTAACATCGGTAATATACTAATAATTAAACCGAGGAAGAAAAATTGAGTCGGTTCATAATGATTTGCTAATAAATATTTAATAACGTGACTTAACGTTAGAAAAGCTGCCGCTACACCAGCTGCAAGTGGTATTAAAAACGCTAAATGTTTTTTCCATTCACGACTAAAGAATCCGCTAATTGCTGCGAGCAATTGTTCATAAATCCCTAACACAACAGCGATTGTTCCGCCGCTCACACCAGGAATTAAATCACTAACGCCCATACAAAATCCACGATATATATTACGCCATTCCATACTGAATAAATTCCTCATTTCTTATAATGATTTTTCCCGTAAATTCTAGTATAACAATAAGAATCATTATATTCTTAATTATTTTTGACAATAGTTTGACATTTGGACAAAAAAAGAAAGCCACCTATCGGTAGCTTTCTTCTCAAAAGGAAAAATAACCTTATTTTTCTGTTACAGTCTTTAGTTCCTCTACTAACTCTTCTATATAATGCTGTGCACTCTGCGCTGCAATACTACCATCGCCTGTTGCCGTTACAATTTGACGAAGCATTTTTTCACGAACATCACCAGCTGCGAAAATACCAGGAACTTTCGTTTCCATACGCTCGTTCGTTTCAACATAACCATTTTCATTTGTAATACCTAGCTCAACAAACGGTTTTGATAATGGTAACATACCGATGTATATGAAAACGCCGTCAGTTTTAACTTCTTGTTCTTCTCCACTATTTACATCTACAAGTGTTACGCTTCCTACTTTACCATTTGCATCGTTAATTTCTTTTATAGTGTGATTCCAAATGAAATCTACTTTCTCATTTTGGAAAGCACGATCTTGTAAAATTTTCTGTGCACGAAGAGTGTCACGACGGTGAACGATCGTTACTTTTGATGCGAAGCGTGTTAAGAACACACCCTCTTCAACAGCAGAATCTCCGCCGCCAATAACAACAAGTTCTTTCCCTTTAAAGAATGCACCATCACATACTGCACAATATGATACACCGCGGCCGCCAAGTTCTGTTTCACCTGGCACACCAATTTTTTTATACTCTGCACCGCTTGCAACGATAATTGCACGTGCTTTATATTCTTTTTTACCGGCAATAATTGTTTTGTACTCTTTACCATCGATGATTGCTTTTACATCACCGTATGCATATTCAGCACCAAATTTCTTCGCATGCTCAAACATTTTATTTGATAAGTCTGGTCCTAAAATAGACTCATAACCTGGATAGTTCTCTACATCTTCTGTATTTGCCATTTGTCCACCTGGAATACCACGCTCAAGCATCAGTGTGCTTAAATTCGCACGAGATGTATATACCGCAGCTGTCATACCAGCTGGTCCTGCACCAATAATAATGACATCATAAATTTTTTCTTCTGACACACTATTCACTCCCATTCATTCATACACATTAAGTTACCCTCATTATACTGTTAGCATCATTTTTTTCCCAATGATTTGCCTACCCTACGTGTGCGTGCGCTTAACAGCCTGCACATACTTTCGTACAGTCGCTACAGATACATTATATACATCACCAAGCTCTGCCTGTGTCATCTTATTTCTTTGTTCGCCGCGTACAATGTATTCAATTGCCGCTGACCAACCGTACACATTTGTAAAAGTCGCTCCAGATGTATATAAACGTATGAACGTGCAAAACCAAAAATTTAAACACTCTTCGATTAATTCATCGTCTTTTTTCGTATAATTGTATAATGCATCCGCGATTCGTACGCACTGTTCAAATTGCTGTAAATCAGCTGGGATGCTTTTATGACTATTAAGTAAAAAGAAATATTTTGCAAGTTGCGATACGATTGGAACACCATTTTTCGCTTGCGTTACATCAAAGAAGAATCCAACCTTCTCTGGTGTTGACAATTCATTCATTAAATATAAAGCTAGCATTTTCTCTTCTAGCGTCGTACTTTGCTGAAATGATTTTCGTAACTCTTCAAATAAAAGATTTTGTCCTTCATCTGCTAAATTCAGTGCATTCCACGGTTCTTTTCCTTTTTTATCAGGATGCAATTCTACAACATGTTGCCACATTTTTTCAGCTACTTGCTGTTCCTTCACCATATACGCAGAGTATGCAAACCAGTAATAAAAACTGACGTCTCCTTCGTACCCTTGACGCTTTAATACTTTGAACCATTTATATGCAGGTTCAAAATGACCAATTGTTGCAAGCGTTGTTCCAAGTTTCAAACGATGCTCAAATGAAATTGGATATACCGAAACTAACTGCCCCGCTAATGACTCTACTTGCTTATGCTCTCCAATTGAATATAGAAAAATAAGCGTATTACAAAGCGCATGCATATTACCAGGATTTTTCTCTAAAATCATTTCTGTTAACTTAAGCGCTTGATCTACATTACCTGATTGAAAATGTGCAATCGCTAAATTATTATGTCCTGACCAAAATTCTGGATATTCTTTCGTAACAACCTCTAGTGTAGCAATCGCCTCTTCTAATTGTCCGTTACGAATGTAGCGGTTCGCTTCTTCTTGCATAACAATTAGCTCATCTTCATCCTCAATCTCTTCCGCACCCATTGCATCTTCTTCCATAATCTCAAGCAATTCTAATGTATCTTCTACAAATTCCTTCTCTTCCGCAACTTCTAAATATCGCTCTGCATACTTCTTCGCCTGTTGAAACAAGCCCATATATGCATAATTATTTGAAATAAAATAATAGCATTGCTCAAGTTCAGGATTGGATCTAACAAGCTTTAGAAATATCTGATTCGACTCTTGATATTCACCAGATTCAGATAATGCTATTGCTAGTTGGCATAAAATAAACGGCTCCTTCTCGCTTTGCGCTGCTCTTCGAAAATATTTAATTGCATCTTGCAATTTTTGCCCTTTATAAGCCCTCATCCCTTTTTTATAAAAGAAGTCCGCTAACTGATTAAAAGAGATAACTTGTCCGTTCTCCTTATATATTCTTTGATTTTTCCCCATATATCCTCCAGTTTTTTGTTTTCTTCGTTCACACATTCTTCTATCTATAAGTATAAACGATTCCGTAAAAAACAAAACAGTATATTATAATCAATTATTTCCTTTTTATTCATAAAAAGAGAAGGGAAATGTTACATTTTTAACATCAACCTTCTCTAGTGGCCATTTCCTCTTTCGTATAAATAATACGCATCGGATTTCCGCCTACGAAAGCGCCGCCTGGTACATCTTTATGGACAAGTGTGCCTGCAGAAACGATAGCTCCATCTCCAATTTTCACACCTGGCAAAATTGTCGTATTCGCTCCAATCATAACTTCATTCCCTATGACGATTTCTCCAAGTCGATACTCACGAATTAAATATTCATGCGCTAAAAGCGTTGTATTATAGCCGATAATTGAATTGTCTCCCACAGTAATCTTTTCTGGAAACATAATATCTGGCATTACCATAAGTGCAAACGACGTTTTCTTTCCTACTTCCATCCGTAAAAACGTGCGATATAACCAATTCTTTACGGATAAAAATGGCATGTAACGTGCGATTTGGATGATAATAAAGTTTTTCATTACCTTCCAAAAAGAAACTGTTTTATACACATTCCACAATGAATTTTCTCCTGAAACAGGATAGCGCGTTGTCCGTCGCACTGAACTCTCTCCTCTACTTATATAAAAGTGACACTTTAACCGGCAGGAATCTTACTACCCGTTAATGCGGGACAAAATCGGTAGTAAATCACTCATTTTATCTAGCACATAATCTGGTTTATACGCTTCTAAATACGCTCTACCTTTCAATGTCCATGAAACCGCTACTGTTTTCGTACCTGCATTTTGTCCACCGACGATATCATGATGATTATCACCAACCATCAATGTTTCTTCTGGCTTTGCATCTAATAATTTCAATGCTTTTTGAAGTGGTTCTGGATGTGGTTTCACATGTTCCACATCATCAATCGTCACGACAACATCAAAAAACTGATCAAGTTTCGAAAGCTTTAATCCCATTTCAACCGTCTGTCTCGCTTTCGTTGTAACGATGCCGATCTTATAACCTTGCTTCTTCAATTCTTGAACCGTTTCATATACAGTTTCATACTCTTCCACTAATTCATCATGATGCTCATGATTAAATTGACGATAACATGTAATCATCTCTTCAACCTTACTTGCATCAATCTTACTAAAAGTATCATGCAAAGATGGACCGATAAATGGCAATACATCTTCACGCTTATACTGATTAGAATAATAGTGATTTAACGTATGTAAAAAAGAAGAGATAATAAGTTCATTTGTATTAATTAACGTTCCATCTAAATCAAATAACACTGTATTTATTTCCATCGTCCTTAATCCTTTCATTACCTGAATATGAAAGAAGCAGCATCTTATATAAGATGCTACTTTTCTCTAATTTTCTAAATATCTTTTATCAGCTTGCCCCATTTTTCGTCTCACAATAATGAAAATGATAGAAATAACAACAATTCCAATAGACATTACTTGTGCAATACGAAGTGGTCCTAACATTAAACTATCTGTACGCAAACCTTCTACGAAGAAGCGTCCCACTGAATACCAAATTAAATACGTGAAGAATAATTCACCACGGCGTAAATTCACTTTTCGTAACGCGAGTAGTAAAATAACACCTGCAAAGTTCCATAATGATTCATATAAAAACGTTGGGTGATAATACACACCATCAATGTACATTTGATTAATAATGAAATCTGGTAAATGAAGACCTTCTAAAAACTGTCTCGTTACTTCATCACCATGCGCCTCTTGGTTCATAAAGTTTCCCCATCGGCCAATTGCTTGTCCTAGTAAAATACTCGGCGCAGCAATATCCGCTAACTTCCAGAATGAAAGCCCGCGTCGTTTCGCAAAAAGGATTCCTGTAATAACAGCCCCGATTAAACCACCATGAATCGCCAAACCACCTTGACGAATATTAATAATTTGACTCGGATTTTGCGAATAATATTCCCATTCAAAAATGACATAATACATTCTCGCAAAAAGAATGGCAATTGGTACTGCGATTAATACAAGGTCGATAAATGTATCTTTGTGAATACCAAGCCTTTCTCCCTCGCGAGTTGCTAGCCAAAGACCTAATAGCACACCTGTACCGATAATAACCCCATACCAATAAACAGGGAACGGCCCAAGTTGGACTGCTATACGGTCAAGCTGTGGTACAGAACCTAACAGCATATATATGACCTCCCTCTCCAGAGTCTACTCTTGATTTCCTAACTCAATCGCACTCATTAATCGTTCAGAGAACTGTTGTGCCGCATTGACTCCCATACGTTTTAATCTGAAGTTCATCGCTGCTACTTCAATAATAACAGCCAAGTTTCGACCAGGACGAACTGGAAGTGTAATCTTCGTAAGTTCTGTATCAATAATCTTCATCTTCTCTTCATCAAGACCTAAGCGATCATAATTTTTCTTTTGATCCCAAATTTCAAGATTAATAACAAGTGTAATACGTTTATAATTTCGTACTGCCCCTGCACCGAATAACGTCATTACGTTAATGATACCTAGACCACGAATTTCTAATAAGTGCTCAATTAAATCAGGTGAGCTCCCTACTAATGTATCTTCATCTTCTTGACGAATTTCTACGCTATCATCCGCAACAAGGCGGTGACCACGCTTTACAAGTTCAAGCGCTGTCTCACTTTTCCCGACACCACTTTGACCTGTAATTAAAACACCAACACCATAAATATCTACTAGCACACCATGAACAGCTGTTGTTGGCGCTAACTTACCTTCTAAATAGTTTGTTAAACGACTTGATAATCTCGTCGTCGTTTGAGCAGAACGTAATAAAGGCACGCCTGATTCACGTGATGCTTGTAATAACTCATCCGGTACATCTTGATTACGAGTTACAATAATACAAGGCGTCTCCTCAGTACAAAGCGCTTTCATTCTCTCTTGCTTTTGCTCTGTCGTTAACGTATCAAAGAACGTAAGCTCCGTTTTCCCAAGAAGCTGCACGCGATCAGCTGGATAATATGTAAAAAATCCTGCCATTTCAATTCCAGGTCGCGATAAATCACTCGTATCAATCGGACGATGAATCCCTTCTTCACCACTTACTAACTCCAATTGAAATTGTTCAATTAAATCTTTTGTCCTTACTTTCGGCATATGTATAAACCTCCACTCCGCTGCGGGTTCAGTCTCATTTGATGTAAAATTCCATTCTATCGGATATTGTACCATTTTTTTCTGGAAACAAGAAACTCGGTTTCTAATAAATAGAAAAAAACATTTCATGTGAATCATGAAATGTTTTTCTTTTTGTCATTTTCTCTTTTTTTCATGTAATGGTTCAACAATTACTTTTTCAATTATCATATTAAAAATAGAAATACAAATTGCCGCAACAATCGCTACACCAAATCCAGATATATTAAAGGCGTCCCCTAATAACGAATCCGTCATCTTTAACGTAATCGCATTAATAACGATTAAGAAGAAACCGAAAGTTACAAGAGTAATTGGTAGCGTAATTAAAATTAAAAGTGGCTTTACAAATACGTTTAAAATCGCCAATATAATACTCGCAATAATTGCAGTTTGTATATTTGCTATGTAAAATGCGTCTGGTGCAACCCCTTTTAAAAGTCCGGATACAGCGATTAACACAACGCTATTTACAAGAAGTGATACAATCCATCTCATTTCCTTACACATCCTTTTAACATATATATTTCATCATACGCTAATAGACAATAAACGCAAGTATGATACGAACACTTATATCAACTTATTCTATTCTTCATGCTTGTATACCTACTAACATTTTCTTGTGAAATAAGGGCCACACCATCTATGTTCATGAGTTTTTACAAAGGTCCAAGTGAAATCTTTATCTACAATATAGATATCGCCTTTATACATATCATCTGTTTCACATAATATATCATCCATAATTAATAAACTCGCATCTTTTATTAGCAGTACATCATCACAGTGTTGATAGAAGATATAGCAACCATTTTTCACTTCATTATGAAACGCGTTCTCCGCTTCTTCACCCTCTAAACACTTCTTTTTCTCATAACTAAATATGTGCCAAAGATACCCACATGCATACTTATCTCCATACAGGAAAATTTCTTCTTTTTCCTCATCACTTAAATGGTTTGCAAAATGATCCTCCCAGCGCTTGCGAAAATATACACCCCACTTTTGAAACTCTCTTACCTTCATATTTTTCTTTCTCAATATCTCTAAAAACTCCATTTTCTCCCCCTATGAAATAAAAACCGAGTGTAATTCCCACTCGGTTTTCATTACTAAACTTATTGCGATAACTCTACTTCTTTTATTTTCTCTTTCATTCTTGCCTTATCACGATCTAAAATCTCTTTTAAATACTTACCTGTATACGAGCGTTCTTCTTTCACTACTTGTTCTGGCGTTCCAGAAGCGACGATTTGTCCGCCTTTGTCTCCGCCTTCCGGTCCAAGGTCAATGATATAATCAGCTGTTTTAATAACATCTAAATTATGCTCAATTACAAGTACTGTCTCACCGCTCTCAACAAGACGCTGCAACACTTCTAGAAGACGTGCAATATCATGTGCATGTAAGCCAGTCGTTGGCTCATCTAAAATGTATAACGTACGCCCTGTAGAACGACGATGTAATTCAGAAGCTAATTTCACACGCTGCGCCTCACCACCTGATAACGTCGTAGCTGGTTGTCCTAATTTCATATAACCAAGCCCTACATCTACAAGAGTTTGAAGTTTACGCTTAATTTTCGGGATATTAGCAAAGAACTCTACCCCATCTTCAATTGTCATCCCTAACACTTCAGAAATATTCTTATCTTTATATTTCACTTCTAACGTTTCACGGTTGTAACGTTTACCGTGACAAACTTCACACGGAACATACACGTCTGGTAAGAAATGCATTTCGATTTTAATAATTCCATCACCACGGCACGCTTCACAACGGCCGCCTTTTACATTAAAGCTGAAACGTCCTTTTTGATACCCACGTACTTTCGCTTCATTCGTGTGCGCAAATACATCACGAATATCATCAAATACGCCAGTGTATGTCGCCGGATTTGAACGTGGTGTACGCCCGATTGGTGATTGATCAATATCAATCACTTTATCTAACTGCTCAAGACCTTTAATTTCTTTATGAGCCCCTGGCTTCGCTTTCGCTTTATATAGCTTTTGAGCTAATGATTTGTATAGTACTTCATTAATTATCGTACTTTTTCCAGAGCCAGATACGCCTGTTACTGCTACAAATGTTCCTAGAGGGAATGACATTTTCGCATTCTTTAAGTTATTTTCTTTCGCACCGACAATCTCCACTTTACGTCCGTCACCTTTACGTCTTTCAAGTGGTACCGGAATAAACTCTTTACCGCTTAAATATTTCCCAGTTAATGAATTCTCGTCTTGCATAACTTCAGCTGGTGTACCTGCTGATACAACTTGACCACCATGAATACCTGCACCAGGTCCGATATCAAGTAAATAATCAGCAGCCATCATCGTATCTTCATCATGCTCAACAACAATTAACGTATTTCCTAAATCACGCATTTCCTGCAATGTACGAATAAGACGATCATTATCACGCTGATGTAAACCAATAGAAGGCTCATCAAGAATGTAAAGTACGCCAGTAAGGCGAGAACCAATTTGTGTCGCTAAACGAATACGCTGCGCCTCACCACCTGATAAAGTTCCTGCGGCACGACTTAACGTTAAATAATCTAAACCGACGTTCACTAAGAACCCAACACGTTCCTGAATTTCTCTTAAAATTAAATGAGCAATTTTTTGTTGTTTCTCCGTTAACTCAACAGTTGAGAAGAACTCCTGTACTTCTTGAACAGAATATTTCGTTACATCGGCAATCGTTTTATCACCAACGAAAACAGCTAAACTCTCAGGCTTTAAGCGTCCACCTTTACACTTCGGACAAGCTTGCTCTGCCATATATTTCTCCATTTGCTCACGAATATAATCAGAACTCGTCTCACGATAACGACGCTCAATATTCGGAATAACACCTTCAAATAAAATCTCATTTTCCTTTACTTGACCAAATTCATTCACATAGCGGAAATAAAGCTTCTCTTCCCCGCTTCCGTACAGCACTTTATCAAATAAATCCTTCGGTATATCTTTCACCGGCATATCCATATCGATGCCGTAATGATTACACACAGATTTTAATAATTGCGGGTAATATTGTGAACTTGTCGGTTCCCAAGGAGCAATCGCATGTTTATTTAATGATACATCCCAGTTCGGAATAACAAGTTCTAAATCTACCTCTAACTTCGATCCAAGTCCATCACAAGAAGGACACGCGCCGAACGGACTATTAAACGAGAACATACGCGGCTCTAATTCTCCGATTGAAAAACCACAATGTGGACAAGCATGATGTTCACTAAATAGAAGTTCTTCCTCTCCCATTACATCGATTAAAACTCGGCCCCCGCCAAGCTTTAAAGCACTTTCTAGTGAATCTGCAAGTCGGCTTGCAATTCCTTCTTTCACAACAATACGGTCAATAACAACTTCAATTGAATGCTTCTTATTTTTTTCTAAAGTAATCTCTTCCGATACATCCAGCATCTCTCCATCAACGCGCACACGAACATAACCTTGCTTCTTAATATCTTCTAATACTTTCGCATGCGCACCTTTACGCCCTGACACGATAGGCGCTAGCACTTGCAACTTCGTACGTTCAGGATATTCAAGAACACGGTCTACCATCTGTTCCACTGTTTGTGATGTAATTTCAATTCCATGATTCGGACAAATCGGCGTACCAATTCGTGCAAATAATAAACGTAAATAATCATAAATCTCCGTTACCGTTCCAACCGTTGAACGAGGATTACGACTCGTCGTTTTTTGATCAATTGAAATCGCTGGAGATAAACCTTCAATCATATCAACATCCGGCTTATCCATTTGCCCTAAAAACTGGCGCGCATACGCAGATAAAGATTCCACGTATCTACGCTGCCCTTCTGCATAAATCGTATCGAATGCTAACGATGATTTCCCCGAACCAGACAATCCCGTCACAACAACAAGCTGATTTCTCGGAATGGTTACGTCAATATTTTTTAAATTATGCGCTCTAGCACCTTTTACAACAATAAAATCTTTACTCACTCTTTTCACCCTTCCGCTTTTAATTCTAATAGTAAATCTCTTAATTCAGCTGCACGCTCGAAATCTAATGCCTTTGCTGCTTCTTTCATCTCTGCTTCCATCTTCGCAATTGTATTTTCACGTTCTTTTTTCGTCATCTTCTTAGCTGGTGTTGCTTCATATATTTCCGTATCCTCAGCTGCTGTTGTCGCACGAATAACGTCACGTACTCCTTTTTGAATCGTTTTCGGCGTAATACCATGCTTTTCATTGTAAGCTTCTTGTATACTACGACGACGCTGTGTTTCTTCAATTGCAATTCCCATTGATCTCGTTATGCGATCTGCGTACATAATAACGCGGCCGTTTGCATTACGCGCCGCACGACCAATTGTTTGAATTAATGAACGCTCTGAACGTAAGAAACCTTCCTTATCAGCATCTAAAATAGCTACAAGTGATACTTCTGGAATATCTAATCCTTCTCGTAATAAGTTAATACCGACAAGTACATCAAACTTACCAAGGCGAAGATCACGGATAATTTCAATACGCTCTAATGTTTTAATTTCAGAGTGAAGATAATTCACTTTAATTCCTACATCTTTTAAATAGTCCGTTAAATCCTCTGACATTTTCTTCGTTAAAGTCGTAATTAATACACGTTCATTTTTCGCAATCCGGTCATGGATTTCTCCTAATAAATCATCTATTTGTCCTTCAATTGGTCGTATATCAATTGGTGGATCTAAAAGCCCTGTTGGACGAATAATTTGTTCTATTGCTTTCGGTGACTGCTCTAACTCGTACGGTCCTGGCGTTGCCGAAACGTAAATAACTTGATTCGTTTTCTCTTCAAACTCATCAAACGTGAGCGGTCTATTATCTAAAGCTGATGGCAGACGGAATCCATGATCAACAAGCACTTGCTTACGTGCTTGGTCCCCGTTATACATCGCTCTTACTTGCGGAACCGATACGTGCGACTCATCCATAACGATTAAGAAATCCTCTGGAAAATAATCTAAAAGCGTATACGGCGTTGAACCTGCTGGACGAAGTGTTAAATGACGGGAATAGTTTTCAATCCCTGAACAAAAGCCCATCTCGCGCATCATTTCTAAATCATAACGCGTTCGCTGTTCTATGCGCTGCGCCTCTAACAACTTACCGTTATCATTTAATTCTTTTAAACGCTCTTCTAATTCTTTTTCGATATTTTCAATAGCGACCTTCAGCTTTTCTTCACGTGTAACGAAGTGAGATGCCGGGAAGATTGCTACATGATCACGTTCTGCTAATACTTCACCCGTTAATGCATTTACTTCTCGAATACGATCTATTTCATCCCCAAAAAATTCAATTCGAATACAATGCTCATCAAGTGATGCGGGGAAGATTTCAACTACATCTCCGCGCACACGGAATGTACCACGCTTAAAATCAATATCATTACGTCCATACTGTACATCAACAAGTTCACGAAGCAATTGATTGCGGTCCTTTTCCATACCAACTCGAAGCGAAACAACTAACTCGCGGTATTCTTCCGGAGAACCTAAACCGTATATGCACGAAACACTCGCAACGATAATAACATCATCTCTTTCAAATAAAGAAGACGTTGCCGAGTGGCGTAATTTATCAATTTCATCGTTAATTTGCGCATCTTTTTCAATAAACGTATCCGTATGTGGTACGTACGCTTCCGGCTGATAATAATCGTAATAACTAACAAAATACTCCACAGAATTGTTAGGAAAGAAATCTTTCAGCTCACTATATAACTGTCCTGCTAACGTTTTATTATGAGCCATTACAAGTGTTGGCTTCTGCACTTCTTTAATGACATTTGAAATCGTAAATGTCTTACCCGTTCCTGTCGCTCCAAGCAACACTTGCTTTTTCTTTCCACTATTAATTCCCTCTACAAGCTTCTCTATCGCTCCCGGCTGATCACCTTGCGGGGAATACTCTGAGATAATTTCAAATGGATGTTCCAACTAAAAACCGACCTCCTCATAAAAAATCTGTATTATTATTTTAACACGAATGCCTATAAAAAACCTAAAAAAAAACGAACAGATATTCGGTAAAATTTTCGACAATATATATGGAAAAAGGAAGGAGTAAGAACTTCCTTCCTCTATCAGTTTTATTTTTTAGGTATATATAATAAGTCATATCCATTGCGTCCATTTTCATTTGTACAATCTATTAACCTATAAGCGGTTTCTAATTCACGCTGTTCTTTAACAATCCTCTTACAACTATCTTCATATAACCCTTTACGATCACCAGAAAATCGATCTTGCCTATTATCTAACACATGAAATATGTCTCCTCCTCTATATTCTACCGTTTGAAAAATCGGATCACCTTCATGTGTATACTGTACAATTCTTATTTTATTCACTTTCCCTTGTTCAACATGCAAAACAAACTTTTCAAATTTATCTAGATTAGAAATGTCTTTTCTCTTTGCAATGACATCATTCTTCTTATCAATTGTACTGGTAGGTTGTGCGCATGCTACTAAACTAAAGAGAAATAGACATATAAAACTAGTTCTTTTTCCTATTGTCATCCTCTCCTATAAAAACTATTTGTATACCGAAAGGGAAACAAAAAGCTACTTTCCTCTATGAAAGTAGCTTCTCTTTCCCTTTCTCCTTCTTTGGAAAAATCACATATGAAAATGAAATAACTGTATCCACTACAAATATAACCGCCCAAACTTGGCTCACACGACTTGCAGATTTATTTAAAACGATTCCTGACTCTAACCAATTGCCCCATTGTTCAAACGGTATAAACCCATACAAGAAGAAAAAGAATATATGAACAGCAACGAATAAAATGAGATGCAAAGCCCAACTTTTTATTTCCTGTTTTGCATAAGCCATACCTGTCAATTCTATCGCTTCTTCAATAATGGGCGTCGGTTCATTCCGCCATTTCGCAACTAGTTTTTGTATACGTATATCTAATTTTTTCAAATCCTTTTTCCCATAAAAAACTGCATATAATAAGATGATTACCGTGATGATTTGAAAGTTAGAAAACTTTCCTGTTTGGTAATAATCCACTACACCTAAAGTTAGAATAAAAACTTCATTTAACAGCAATACAATCCCCATAATAAAGCTCGCTTTCCGTAAGCGAAACCCGTAACGCAATAAAAAGAATCCAATAGCTGATATCCAAAATACAATCTCTGCACCAATTAAAAAATACCATCGATATTCTGCGAGTATACTCATTTATCCTTCTCCCTTTCATCATATATAAGAAAAGCCTCATCCATATATACTAAAAGCTCCTCTTCAATTGGATACATACTCATTTTATGTGAATCTTCTTTTGATTTTCTTACTTCCCACAATTTATCTAAAAATGCTTCATCACCATTTGCCATCTCTAAACACTTCCGCATTAGCCTACTTATAGCCTCCTGCACCTCATCACTTGATGCTCCCTTACCTTCTTTCATAAAGTTACGAAATTGCTTTAATAAATCTACCCACTCTAAAACATTCGGATCTTCCTCGCTCATATTTGGTAAATTACGAAGTAAATCCTGCTCTTCCTTTGAAAATATTTCATTTTGGAATATTTCACGTATTCGAGGAGACTGTTTCGAAAGCTGAATGAGTTCAAACATAACTTTCCAATCCAGTTCTCCCTCCACATCTACCGAATAAACAACGGCCTGTAAAACACGCTCCATTCGATTGAATTTCTTTTGTTCTTCCTGTACAAATCTAAGTTGCTTTTCAAGCGAGTCTTTTAAGTTAAGTTCACCTTTTACTAACATATTCTTAATCTCTTTTAATGAAAAACCCATTTCTTTTAAAAATAAAATTTGCTGCAGACGAATTACATCAGCCTCGCTATATAACCGATGACCACCCTCTGTTTTTCCGCTCGGCTTTAATAAATCGATTTGATCATAATAGCGTAACGTTCTTACTGTAACCCCTGTTTCCTTCGTAAGTTCTTGAATCGAAATCACTTCCATCACCTCTTCTCTTTCATTATAAAAGGTGACGTAACGTAACTTTCAAGTGATTTGTAAAAAAAATACAAAAAGCTGTTTATACCTTTTGTATAAACAGCTTTTATGGAAATAACCCCTTTTGTATAGCACGACCACAAAATAAAATAATTGCCCCTACAACAACACTTGTTGCTGTTTTATGATAATGCGCTAAAATTAATAAATAGTATGATAAACCTACAGCACCAATCATAATACATGCACTTGGCACTGGATTACGAGAGAAGTTTTGTATTCCCCAAAACAAAGCAAAAATAGCCGTAGCGACACATAATACCGGTAATCCCATCCCAGTTCCCCTTTTTCTATCTATTCCTTGTTGCTAACACACTCGTCGATGCCATACTTATTAATAAACCAAAAATAGCAATATATAATAACTCATTTACATGTACTACTTGCCTATCTAAATACTTATTTACACAAAGATACATAATGAACAAAAAAAACGCAGCTTGTAATACAAATCGTAAAATATGACTTCATATTGTTCACAACTCGCTCATCAATTGACGGTACTCTCTCTTCTTCCAAACGCTTCTGTTCTCTATATTCCGAAATACCATATAAAATGACTAGTGCTACATTCGATATGAAGATCGTTCCCCAAGAAATACTTAAAATCATTAAACTCACATTTAAAACAAGACCCGCTAAAAACAAACTTCCTATGAACCGTATAACCTCTTGCTTACTCATACATGATCAGCCTCTTTTTGATTTCTATATTTCCATTTCGGCCAATAGTTCACAAAGAAATAAACAAACTGTCCTAATACAAATAAAACAAACGGCATGCCCGCATTTCCATAAACAATTAAATTATACAAACTCCATACCGCTAAACTCATTGTTAAAAACAACCCTAAATATTTAAACGCTTTATCCGACTGAAATCTCTCAAACTCATCTTGCATTTTCATTCCTCCTATCGTTATGCTCGTTTTCCCGCCATTACTCCTATGACGAGACTACCAGCAAATAAGAAACTACATACAATGAATATTTCTGGAATCGGTATAGTAATTCGCCCTATCGCTTTGCTTGCAACAATATAAACAATAAGCAAAAGAAATGCGAATATAAATGAGACATTTACATACTTTTTTATATTTTCATTTACCCGCTCATCTATATCTGGAAGTTCTTCTTTTTTGTACTTCCGCTTTTTGTAATTCGTATACAATATCAGAAATACAATTGCTAAAATGTTACTAACTATAAGCGATAACATCGGTATGGATGGGTCCATAATACGAACTAAAACGTCCCCTCCACATAATCCTAAGACAGTAGCGATATACAACTTTTTAGTGTCGTTCATTTTCTCTCCCCTTACTCCAGCGTAAATATTTCCTCTACCTTCATCCCAAAATATTTGGCGATTTTTAGGGATAGCTCTAGACTCGGATTATAATGATGGTTTTCAATCGCCACAATCGTCTGCCGCGTCACCTGCATCGCCTTTGCCATTTCCACTTGCGTTATATGATGTTGTTTTCGTAATTCCTTAATTTTATTTTTCACACCCATAGGCTCCACCTTCGAAAGTAAAGATATCTTTACTTTAATTATAAATATTTTCCAAATCCAAGTAAAGATATCTTTACAAAAAAAGGTAAAAAAAAGAGACATCTATAAGATGCCTCTTTGCTACTACATAAATCCTAAAGCATACACAAGAACATACCCAAGTACCGAAAGGCAAACCGAGCCAATTAGCCCTGCCACGAATGCCCTACTTCCTAATTTGCGGAACGTTTTAAACTCTACATTTAAACCTAGCCCTGCCATCGCCATTGCAATAAGCATGTACGCAATTACTACAATATATCCGGCAACAACTTCTGGGATAATCCCAAGCGAATGCACCGCACTCATTGCTAAAAATCCGAAGATGAACCAAGGAATTGGAAGGTCGCGCCACGATCTTTTTTCCTTGCTTCCCTCGCTCTTACCAAACCATAATCCAATTAAAATCGCTACTGGCACAAGCATCGCTACGCGCGTTAATTTCACAATAACTGCGATGTCTACAGCCGTGCTACCTCCTGGCGCCGCCGCAGCGATAACGTGAGCGATTTCGTGCAATGTCGCACCTGAGAACACACCGTAACCGTAGGGTGAGAAGCCAAGCACTGGGTATAACAGCGTATAAATAAGTGTAAATATTGTACCTAAAATTGCAATAATCGCTGCCCCAACTGCCGTTTCTTCATCCTTCGCTTTCACTTGCGGTGCAATTGCCACGACCGCAGCCGCACCGCAAATTGCTGTTCCGCACGCTGTTAAAATTCCGAGTTTCTTTTCTACCTTAAATACTTTCGTTAGTCCATATACAACGAAAATCGTAAATGTAATAACAACCGCTGCGATGACCAATACTTTCGGCCCCGCCTTCGCAATATCTACAAGATTTAACCGCATTCCAAGTAAAATGATCCCAAAGCGAAGCAACTTCTTACTCGCAAAGTTCGTTCCCGCTATCGCTTCTTGAGGAATCCCGATTGCCGCGCGCCAAACCATCCCGATTAGAATAGCGATTACTAATTGTCCCATAATATTTAAAAATGGAAGCTCTGCTAAATATTTCGCGGCGATTGCGATTAATAACGTAATCCCAATACCTTGCGAAAATCCAAAGCCCTTCTTCTTTTGTATAACAAGTGTTTGTTCCACTTTGTACCACCCCAATAATCGTATTGGAACATGCATGTTCTTTCTAGTTACATTATAAGAGAGTTTTAATAATAAGTTTAATATCAATATTGAATCCCTATCATCAGAAATACTTATGATAAAATAAAAGCAAAAATAAAGGGGCCTAACAAATGAACGTCGACATTTTAAAGATCTTTGTTACTGTCGTTGAACAAAAACATTTTTCGCGTGCTGCGGAACTATTAAACCTTTCACAACCTGGCGTTAGTATGCACATTCGCAACTTGGAAAATGAATTTGGGACTACACTTATTCAGCGCTCCCCAAAGCACGTCCAAGTTACGGAAGCTGGAAACATATTATACATACACGCAAAGCAGATGCTCTCACTTTATGAAGATGCAAAACAGGAAATTAATGCGCTGCATAACGTCGTAACAGGGACACTTCGCATCGGCGCTAGCTTTACAATTGGCGAATACTTACTTCCAAAAATACTTGCGCGCTTTGCCAATGAAAATGCACACGTCGAAGTTCATACATTTATCTCCAATACGGAAGAAGTTTTGCAAAGCCTCCGCTCTAATCAAATTGATATCGGCTTAGTGGAAGGCCAAGTCGTATACGCTGACGTAGATGTTGAAACTTTTATGCAAGATGAAATGAAACTCGTCGTCCCGCCAAACCACCCATTGCTCCATATCAAGGGGATTAACGAAAATACATTGCAAGATCAAGTCTGGGTATTAAGGGAGAGCGGCTCTGGCACACGTGCCTATAGCGATCGCTTTATACACCAACATCATTTAAAAATGAAACGCTTCTTTACATTTAGCAGTATTCAAAGCGTGAAGGAAGCCGTTGCAGCCGGTCTTGGCATCGCTATTCTTTCAGATTGGACTGTTCGAAAAGAACTGTTGGCACAAGAAATATTCCACATCCCTGTTCCGAACGAAGAGCTAATCCGTCCATTCTCCATCGTGCGCGGCAAATATTTTATCCCGTCTAAAGCTATTCAAGTCTTTTTAAAACACGTAGATTCTTTTGCGAAAAAACAGAGTTGACCTTCACATTAGTGTGAAGGTTTACAATACATGTAAAAGGAGTGAAACGCATTGCGAATTGGAGAGTTATCAAAAGAAACTGGGGTTAGCGAAAGGGCACTAAGACATTATGAAGAAAAGGGATTACTCCCTTCGAAACGCCTAGCAAATGGCTACCGTGATTTTGATGAAAGTGCAATCGAAAAAGTAGAGCTGATTCAAATGTACTTGCAAATCGGCTTAAATTTAGAAGAAACAGAACGAATGCTACGTTGCCTTGAAATCGAGCCACATCTCTACGAAAATCCGTGTAGTAGTATCCTTGCACTTTACGAAGACAAACTTGATGAGGTAACGAAGCAAATCACATTACTTTCCAACATTCAAACGAATTTACAAAAACACGTTTCACTCCTAAAACAAGCAAAAGAAAAGGGATGATTACATGTTTGTTATACATGGCAGTTCAAGACAAAACGGAAATACGGAAGCTTTAACACATATGGTGATTGATGGGATTGAAACAGAACAAATTTACTTGCGTGATCATATCGTCCACCCAATCATAGATCAGCGCCATGATGTAGAAGGATTTCAACCTGTAAATGATGACTACGAGCAGTTAACCAAACGCATGCTAGAGCACGACACGATTATCTTCGCTACACCGCTATACTGGTACGGAATGAGCGGCCACATGAAGAACTTCGTTGATCGCTGGTCACAAAGCTTGCGTAATAAATCTCTTCATTTCAAAGAAAAAATGAAAGGCAAAAAAATGTACGTTGTCATCGTTGGCGGAGACAGTCCAAAACTGAAAGCATTGCCGCTTATCGCCCAGTTTCAATATATCTTTGATTTTGTTGGTTCATCATTTGAAGGGTATATTATTGGGGATGCGAATGGACTAGATGAAATCAAGAACGATGCTGAAGCGCTGGCAAAAGCACAATTGTATAATAATAAATTCAAAAATAGCACACAGAAATAAGTTTGACAAATCCATTTGTATGCGCATACAATAAAAATAATATTATGAAAGGAAGGTACTTTGACCAATGAAGTTCTAATTCTCTTATTTATTTCATCCATCACAAATAGTGAACAAAAATGATGAAAACTAGCAGAGGATTAGTCTGTCCATTTGTCGATACTTTCTTTCGATACGATCATGTAAAAAATCGTTTATTTATGTACGATTTTTACATTAAAGGGCGACATTTATCCTCTCTAGTGAAACTAGGGAGGTTTTTTTATGACTATTTTAATCGCACGTAATATCGAAAAGAGCTTTGGTGATCGCACCATATTTACGTTACCATCACTAGAAATTCAAGCAAACGATCGTATAGGAATTGTCGGAGTCAACGGAGCTGGAAAATCTACGTTATTACAAATATTAAGTAAAGAAATAGAAGCTGACAAAGGCACAGTAACTCATCATAGTTCTATCGCCATCATTCCACAGCTTAGCGAGGGGATACCGGAAACCGCTTCTTCCCTCGCTAAGGGCAAATGGAATATTTCAAACGTCGCAAATTCAATGAGCGGCGGTGAACGAATGCGCCTAAAGATCGCCCATGCCCTCGAACAAGATGCAGGCATTCTATTTGCTGATGAGCCAACAAGTCACTTAGATATGTTCGGTACAGAGCAATTAGAAAAGGCACTTTTATCTTATAAAGGTGCACTTGTTTTAATATCGCATGATCGTGATCTTTTAGATGCCATATGTACAAAAATCATCGAAGTTGAAGACGGTACTATTCAAGAATATAAAGGTAATTATTCAAACTATCGAAAGCAAAAAGAACGTGAGCGAATACAAAAGCAGGCAGAATATGATCAATATATACAAGAAAAAAATCGGTTAGAACAGTCAATTTCACAAAGAAAGCAACGTGCTTCTAGCATGACAAAAATCCCAACACGGTTCAGTTCATCTGAATCTAAACTTTATAAGTGCAGCGGGGCTCATGGGCAAGAAAATGTTAGCAAGGTAGCGAAAGCACTAGAAACACGCCTTGAAAAGTTGGAACAGAAAGAAAAACCGAAGGACTTTTCTCAAGCTCAGTTTGACGTACAATACCACACACCAATTCATAGTAAAGCAGTTGTTCAGTTTAATAAAACAACGAAGAAAATAGGGGATCGTACATTATTTAAAAATATGAATGGAACAATTGTCCCTGGGGCAAAGCTTGCTATTTTAGGTGCCAACGGAAGCGGAAAAACAACTTTGTTCAAAATGCTTCTCGCGAACGAGCGTGGCATTCAGCTTTCGAAAAGTTGTAAAATTGGATACTTTGAACAAACATTATCTATTTTAAAAACAGATAAAACAATTTTAGAAAACGTTCTAGAAGAAACAAACTATACAGAAGCATTCGTTCGAACAATACTTGCAAGGCTCCTATTCCGCCGTGAAGATGTTCATAAACCTGTGCACATCTTAAGTGGTGGAGAACGCATGAAGGTTGCACTCGCAAAAGTATTTTTAGGAAACTATAATATGCTTCTGCTCGACGAACCGACAAACTATTTAGACTTGGCAACGCAAGAAGAATTAGAAAGCATGTTACAGGAGTATCCTGGTACAATACTTTTCATTAGCCATGACCGTGCCTTTATTCGTTCTGTTGCAAACCATATTCTACAAGTAGATGAGAGCGAACCAAGAATATTCCACGGCAATTACGAGCAATACACAAAAAGAACCACCCAAGCTTCTGTAAACGTTACTGAACAAGAATTATTACGATTACAAACAAAATTAACAGAAATCATCAGCCGGATTTCTATCCCAAATCAGCATGATGACATCACATTTCTCGAACAAGAATACGAAAAATTATTAGTTCGAATTCGGCAGTGTAAAGAAGCACTCTAATGTCTTCCCCATATATCGACGGGACCTTCCACATTTCCCAAGAAATATCGAGGCTTCGACATAGAATATCACCCTACCTATCATGTTAGACACAATAACAACAAAAAGCCGTGCACCAGCACGGCTTTTCACTTTATATACGGACAGCAGTCCCACTCACCGCAACCATTAGCATTCCTTCGCGAACTACTTCGTAGTCCACGTCGATACCAACAATGGCGTTCGCATTTTTTTGTCTTGCGAGAGTTTTCATCTCTTCCATTGCAATGTCGCGTGCTTCTTTTAATTTACTTTCGTAGGCGCCTGCGCGACCACCGACAACGTCACGGACAGAAGCGAAAAGGTCACGCACGATATTCGCACCCATGATTGCTTCGCCATTAACGATATCGATATAATCAATAATTTCTTTCCCTTGAATTGTAGAAGTTGTTGTTACAATCATGCTTTGTAGCCTCCCAAATAAGATTTCCACTTACTTATGGTGCACTAATTCAGCAGAAATTATATTTACGAACTAAACTGCGCCTCATACAATCGGCTGTAACCCTCGCCTCGTTTGATTAGTTCCTCATGTGAACCTTGTTCTGCAATACCGTCTTTATTTACAACGACGATACGATCTGCATTTTTAATAGTTGCAAGCCTGTGAGCGATAACTAATGTTGTACGGCCAACAGATAGTTCTGCAAGTGATTTTTGGATAGCAAGTTCTGTCTCTGTATCTAGCGCAGAAGTTGCTTCATCTAAAATTAAAATTGGCGGGTTCTTCAAGAACATACGGGCAATTGCTAAGCGCTGCTTTTGTCCTCCTGAAAGTTTCACACCACGCTCACCAATAACTGTATCTAAACCGTCTGGTTGCGAGTAAATTAAGTCCTCTAGCTGAGCACGTTTTACCGCCTGCCAAATTTCAGCTTCTGAAGCTTTTAAGTTTCCGTAAGCGATATTTTCACGAATTGTTCCTGAGAATAAGAAAACATCTTGCTGCACAATTCCGATTTGTTTCCGAAGTGACGATAGCGTCATCTCTTTCGTATCAATGCCATCAATTTGAATCGATCCAGATGAGTGTTCATAAAAACGCGGTAATAAACTACATAGTGTTGTTTTCCCTGCCCCTGATGGCCCAACGAAAGCAACTGTTTCACCTGCATGTATTTTCAAACTAATATCGTTTAAAATCGGCTCTTTATTTTCATATCCGAACGTGATGTTATTGTATTGAATATCGCCGTGTACATGTTTAACTTCGATTGCATCTTTAGAATCTACAATATCCGGCTCTGTTTCCAGAAGTTCTACATATCTTTTAAAACCAGCGATTCCTTTCGGATAACTTTCAATAACCGCATTAATTTTTTCAATTGGGCGGAAGAAAATATTCGTTAATAGAACGAATCCAATAAATCCACCGTACGTTAATTCACCTTGCAGAACAAACCATGTACCACATATTAATACAAAGAGTGTTACAAGACGCATCAGCATATAACTAATCGATGAATTTAACGCCATAATTTTATACGCCATTAATTTTGTTGTACGGAAACGAGCATTATTTACAGCAAATTGCTCTTTCTCAAACTTTTCATTTCCGAATGCTTGTACAACGCGGATACCACCTACATTGTTCTCGATACATGCATTGAAATCAGCAACGTCTGAGAATAAACGTCTAAACGTACCTGTCATTTTTTTATTGAAGTAAAGTGCCAACCATAATAAGAACGGGATTACGAAGAATGTTAGAAGTGCTAACTTCCAGTTAATCATCATCATAAATGAAAATGCTCCAACTAAAGTCATAATGGCAATGAATAAATCTTCTGGTCCATGGTGAGCAATTTCCCCAATTTCCATTAAATCGTTTGTAAGACGTGAAATTAAATGACCTGTTTTATTATTATCAAAAAATCTGAATGATAGCTTTTGAATGTGATCAAATAATTTCTGCCTCATATCTGTTTCAATGTTAACCCCAAGCATATGTCCCCAATATGTAACGACATATTGCAAACCTGCATTTAACACATAAACTACGAACAAACCGAAACAAGCCCATAAAATAAGCGTCCAGTTTTGTCCTGGTAATAACTTATCAATAAATTGATTTACGATAAGCGGGAAACCAAGTTCGAGTAAACCTGCGATAACTGCACAGGAAAAATCGAGTACGAATAAACCTTTGTACGGTTTATAGTAAGAAAAAAATTTACGTAGCATATCTTTCCTCCCTTTTCCAAATTAAAAGACTCTCTAAATGATAACCATTATCAAATGATTATTCAAGTTATCCGTCTATGAAACTAAAAAAACCTTCATCTATATTTGATGAAGGTTTCCATTTTATTTTATATAGCTTCCGAATCCCACTCGTGCTCTTGCTGAACAAATACAACACCTAATTCATGATGTCCCCCGGCGTATAATGCCGTTTGAGCAAGACGAAGCTCACCATTTGTATCTACTACTTCTAATTTACAAAACGCTCCTGTCGTCTTCGTTTGAAGCGCGTCATAAAACTCTTCGGTACTTCTTGGAATGATTCCATTTACTTTCGTAATAACTTCTCCAGGTTTTAAATTCATCTCTGCCCCAATTGTATTAGGAATTGTATCTAACACAACAAGTCCATCATTACGTGCGGCAAAGTATGCTGGTCTTTTCTCGTCTGCAATTTTCTCTTGCATCGAGATTGTAAAGCGTCCAAGCATTGCGACTCCCATCGCGATAATTGCGAGTACGTGCCACCAGTAACTTGCGATACCTAAAACGAGTACGAGCCCCGCTAAACCATAGACGCGTCTTCCTGTAAATAATAAAGCTTCCGTCGGCTCATAACTTCTAACCTTTCTCATAAATCCAATTAAAAATGGCACGAGGAATAAAGAGTATGTAGTCGAACCTATTGAAACGACAGGCCACCAAGAAATAAATCCTGTCACCGCGTCTCCTGGTATAAGAATAAATACTGGTACAAGCCATAAACGATTGGATTCATGTAGTCCAATTCGTAGCCCACGCTTACCTTTGTTAATTTTTGGCGTAGAATAACGAACTGCATTTTTAGAGATTAACAAACCCTCTACAACGAGCATAACGCCTAGTAAAATAGCAAGGGATACAATCGTACCCTCTTCACCTTCTCCAAGCTGTAAGAAGGAAACTGGCATCTTAGACGATAACAACACGAGTGCAATCGCGATTCCGAAAGTATAAGCTACAGATAAATATCGATACATAGCAGTTAATCCGAATAATAACGTCCAAAGTAAAATTGCCCATAAACTCGCTTTTGAAACAACAAGCCCAAGCCCAATCGTAATAATAGATACGATTAATCCGTACCCAATACCTGCAAATAGAGTTGTTCGTAGTTCAAACCAAATATCATATACTTTAAAAGAAAAATCTTTTCGTTCTCGTAATATACGTAAGTATCCAACAAAGATACTACTAATTAAAAATACATAGACAGCAGGGTGTAAGAAAAAACGTCCAACTGCTCGTAGTATTTCAAAAAGCCATGCCTCCACGAATTCATTCACCACCATTTATATCAGTCTTTCTTTTTATCTTATCATATTTAACACATAAAAAAATACAGGCATCAAAGTGCCTGTATTCTTTCTTATTTCGCTATTAATTTCAATGCCGTCTGTAATTGTAAATCATTTTCTCCAGAACGGATTTTTTCAATAATTTTAGTTTGAATCGCTTCAGCTGTCTTTTTATCGAGTTGTCCTGTTGCTTCCATCTCATTCGCATTTTGGAATGCTTTTAGTGCTGATTCTGTCTCTTTGCTAAAGTATCCATCTTCACGTCCTGGTACATATCCTAAGCTCTTAAGCATTTCTTGCGCGTGTTTTACTTGTACATCATTTGAATTGTATGAAAGTGTCTTTTCAATTTGAATTGGTGTCGCATGATAATAATCTGGTTGCTTCACTTCTACAGTTGGCGCGATTCCTTTTTTATGAATCCAATTGCCATCTGGTGTTAACCATTTAAACATTGTTAATTTAATGTTGCTGCCATCTTTAAATGGAACAGCCTGCTGAACAGTACCTTTACCAAACGTTTTTTCACCAATTAAATCGTATCCTTCTCCTTCTTTTAGCGCACCAGCTAAAATCTCTGAAGCAGAAGCACTTCCGTTATCAATTAATACTGAAATTGGATATGGCTTTCTCTCTTTCAGTTCCGTAGAGAATTTCTTCTTCTCACCATTTCGCTGTTCTACTTGTAGCATTGGCTTTTTATCTGTCATGATGTCTCCTAGTATATCTTCTACACTATTTAAATAACCGCCAGGATTACCACGCACGTCAATAACTAAGCCTTTTATGTTTTTCTTCTCTAGCTCTTTTAACTGATCCTTAAATTCTTTCGCAGTATTTTCAGCGAAAGAAGTAATTTGCATATAACCGATATCTTTTCCGCTATCTTGCTTTACGGAACTAAATACAGTGAAAATCGGAATCTTTTCACGCTTAATTTTAAATTCTATCGGATCAGCCACTCCTGCGCGCTTAATTTCAATTGCAACAGTCGTTCCTTTTTTACCACGAATTTTTAATACTGCTTCTTCACGTGATAAATCTTTCACACTATTTCCATCTACAGATAAAATTTGGTCATTCGGTTTAATTCCTATCTTTTCTGCTGGTGAACCTTTAATTGGCGATACGATAATAAGCTTACCGTCCGTCTTGTTCACTTCAGCTCCAATCCCTTCAAGTTCAGGATCAAGTGACTGACTAAACTGTTTTGCCGTTTCTTTATCCATATACGTGGAATAAGGGTCCTTCAGCGTAGACAACATTCCCTGTATCGCACCTTCGACTAATTTGTCGTCTTTCACGTCTTCCACATAACGTGAATCAATTAGTGCATACGCCTCATTAATCTTTACCAAATTCCCTTGCGCTGTGCCAGCATTACCATTCGATACTGTTTGCGTTACATACGCTGGGTTTATCCCAAACCAGTACATACCACCAAACATCCCGCCAGCACCAATTAAAAATGCAACAACCATTCCAATAATTGCAACTCTACGTTTCAATGCGGAATTCCCCTTTCCAGAACACACAGGTGGTGTAGCAAAAGGCATCACACGATGTGTGATGCCTTTACCTATTTCTACTATATGATAAGCTTGTACGAATTATGTTTGCAACTTTTTATACTTTTAAGAAGCGACGAATTGACATTACACTTCCCCACATACCGATTAATGCACCGATTAACATTAATAAACCAGCTAATTGGAATACGAATGGGTTGTATGGTAGAAGCTCGAAAATTGTTCCGCCAAGTTTTTCATTAAACACACCTTGCAACGAATTATACATAACTAAAATTAGGCCAATTGGAATAATTGATCCTAATACTCCTAGGAATAATCCCTCTAACAAGAACGGCCAACGAATAAACCAGTTTGTTGCACCAACAAGTTTCATAATTTCAATCTCAGTACTACGAGCATAAATTGTAATTTTAATTGTGTTAGAGATTAAGAACATCGCTGTGAATAGAAGACCCGCAATTAACGCAATCCCGATGTTACGACCAGTTTTTACAGTATCAAATAATTTTTCAACTTGACCTTTACCGTATTGAACATTACTTACAAACTGCATTTTCTCAATCTTTTTCGCAATTGTTGCCGTATCTGTTGGTTCTTTCGCCTTTACAACAAATACGTTTTTCAGTGGGTTATCTTGCTCAAATAACTCGAACGTTTTTCCACTATCGCCTAAGCTTTTAATTAAACGTTTCAACTCTTCTTCTTTAGAAGAATATTTAATAGAATCTACTTTCGCAATTTTACTCATATCTTCTTCTAATTTCTTTTGATCAGCTTCTTTTGCTGCTGGATCAACATGCACACGAATTTCTACATCTTGCTCTACTTTCGTCGCAAAATGGTTCATATTCATAATCGCTGTCAAAAAGACACCTACAAGTAATAATGTAACTGTTACTGCACTTACAGAAGCAAATGTCATCCATCCGTTACGGGATAGATTTTTCACACCTTCTCGCAAATGTCGACTAAGGGTTTTAGCCTTCATATCCGTATCCTCCCTCAATCTCGTCTCGAACAATTCTTCCGCCTTCAATTGCAATTACACGATGACGAATTGTATTTACGATATCTGCGTTATGTGTCGCCATAACAATCGTTGTACCACGCTCATTAATACGTTTAAAAATCTTCATAATATCAAGAGCTGTTTCAATATCTAAGTTACCTGTTGGCTCATCGGCAATTACAACCTTTGGCTTATTTACAATCGCTCTTGCAATCGCCACACGTTGTTGCTCTCCGCCCGAAAGCTCATTTGGAAGTGCATCGGCACGCTCTTCAAGACCAACAAGACCTAACACTTCTGTAACGCGCTCACGAATCGCTTCCTTCTCTTCTTCAATTACTTCTAAAGCAAACGCAACATTCTCATATACCGTTAATTTAGGTAGCAATTTAAAATCTTGGAAAATCACGCCTAATTGACGACGGAAATATGGAACATCTCTTTCTGCTAATGTTTCAATTACAAGTCCATTTACATTAATTGATCCTGTAGATGGCTTCTCTTCACGATACATCATTTTAATAAATGTAGATTTTCCGGCTCCACTCGGTCCAACTACGTATACGAATTCACCTTGTTTAATGTTAACTGTGAGACCAGCAATGGCTTTCATACCATTTGGGTACTCCTTATAAACATTCGTCATTTTTATCATTATTTATCACCCAATACTTAATGATTTTTTTAGAAATACTTTTCTGTACATTTGAAAATAAAAGAAAAACCTTTATTTTCATTCGACCATTCTTGTTGAAGGTAGCTTCCATACATGCTTTTTATTAGCAACGCTACTCTATGTAATATATTTCATCAAAATTCTACAAACCCCATTGTAACATCAATCGGTTTCCAATTCGGATACATTTTTGTTACAGTTATGTTACATCCTAAAAAGGTAAACGAGCTGACATAGTTCTTAGCCTAAATCATTTTTAGGTAAGATCCTATAATCAACTCGTCTATTTCACCTTTTTTATTTATGTTCAGCTAGCCATTCAGATACTTTTTTTGCGTCCTCACCTTGAATAAGTCCAGGTGACATTGAGCCCCGACCTTTTTTAATAATTTCTTCGATAGCCGCAGCGTCATACTTACCGCCTACTTTTCTTAAATCAGGTCCAGTTGCTCCTGATAAATCTTTCGCGTGACAACCTGCACAACTTCTTTGGAAGATTTGTTCTGCACTATCTGTGCTTGCAGATTGTTTTGATGATTTACTCTCTTCTTTATTTCCACATGCTCCTAAAGCAAAAACGACTGATGTCCCCAGCGTAATAGCCAACAATTTCTTTTTCACTTCTATCGCTCCCCATTTTTGATATTCTCTTCATTCATAAATAGGCAATATTTTCATACCACACTCAATTTTCATTATAAGCATTATCTTTATATAGAAAAACTAAGGTGTATTTCATATTTTTTACAAATATAGTGAGAACCTTAATAGAATAAAGCTTTCATAAATTGTTTCAATTCTGTGAACACATTAGAAAGTTCTATAAAGAACCTTTTTCTCCAAAATAAAGCAGAGAAATTCCATATAAAGTCCTACTCTATTATCACTCTGTTTTACTATTCTCTACTTTTTACAAAACAATATACGACATTGTATTCTACATATAATCTCATCAAAAAGAGAAGTTGTCGTTTCCAACTTCTCTTCCTCTTTATTTCATCAATATAAATAAGATAAGCCTCTTTATATCCTCTTTTACCTCAGCGTGCGCCAACAATTCTGTTGGCTTTTTCTCTTATTAAATGCGAGAACGTAAATAAGCATCGATAAATGGATTAATTTCTCCATCCATAACTGCTTGCACGTTACCAATTTCTGTATTTGTACGATGGTCTTTTACAAGAGAATACGGGTGGAATACGTAAGAACGGATTTGGCTGCCCCATCCAATTTCTTTTTGCTCTCCACGAATCTCATCTAATTGCGCTTGTTGTTCTTCTAGTTTCTTTTGATATAATTTCGCTTTCAGCATTTTCATCGCATGCTCACGGTTTTTAATTTGAGAACGCTCTGACTGACATGTTACAACCGTGTTTGTTGGTAGATGCGTTATACGAACTGCTGAATCTGTCGTATTAACATGCTGTCCGCCTGCACCACTTGCACGATACGTATCTATTTTCAAATCTTCTGTACGCACTTCAATTTCAACTTCATCATTGAATTCAGGTACAACTTCACAAGATACGAACGATGTATGACGACGACCTGAAGAATCGAACGGTGAAATACGTACAAGACGATGTACACCTTTCTCCGCTTTCAAGTAACCGTAAGCGTTATGACCTTTAATTAATAATGTAACACTCTTAATACCAGCTTCATCGCCCGGTAAGTAGTCAACCGTTTCTACTTTAAACCCACGTTTCTCAGCCCAGCGTGTGTACATACGTAATAACATAGAACCCCAGTCTTGTGACTCTGTTCCACCTGCACCTGGGTGTAATTCTAAAATAGCGTTATTTTTATCATAAGGATCGCTTAATAGTAACTGCAGCTCGTACTCATTCATTTCGTGAATTAAAGTTTTCACTTCAGATTCTAATTCTTCATGTAAATCTTCATCATACTCTTCTTTAAGTAGGTCATGCGTCATTTCTAAGTTTTCGAACGTCTCATCCAACTGACGGAACCTTCCAACCATATCTTTCAGCGCATTCGCTTCATTAATTACAGCTTGTGCGCCTTGTTGGTCATCCCAAAATCCAGCGCCCATCATCGTTTCTTCTAATTCTGCAATTTGTTTTTCCTTAGTAGGAAGGTCAAAGAGACCCCCTAAAAGCCGCTAATCTCTTAGCCATTTTTTCTAATTCTTGCCTAATTTCTACTAATTCCATTTCCTTCACCTCTATGTAATTGCTGTTACTTTCATATGAAAACAAGGGAAACTCTCTCCGCTTATTACGGAGAGAGTTTAATCCTTTTCATTATACATTTTTGATGTAAAAATTTGCAAAACAGTCTAAATTACAGTTTCTTATTACTGCCCAATGCCACAACAGTTTTTATATTTCTTGCCACTACCACATTTACATAAATCGTTGCGTCCCATTTGGTCACCTTTTACAACCGGTTTTTTCTTCGCGTCTTCGCCATCGCTTGATGGATGAACAGCTTCACCTTGAACAACTTCTTGACGCTCTAAGTTTTGCTCAATTTCAGCTTTCATAATGTAACGAGAGATTTCCTCTTCAATAGAAGCGATCATCGACTCGAACATTGCGAATCCTTCCATTTGGTATTCACGAAGTGGATCGATTTGTCCGTAAGCACGTAAATGAATACCTTCACGAAGATGATCCATTGCATCGATATGATCTGTCCATTTCGTATCTACAACACGGAATACAACAACCTTTTCGAATTCACGCGTCTGCTCTTCAGGTAGAAGCTTCTCTCTTTCGTTATAACGCTCTAACAATTTCGCGATAATTGATTCGCTCATTTCTTCTGGAGCAAGGCGACGTAACTCTTCTTCTTTTACATCTCCTTCTTCAAGAAGGTTTGTATTTAAGTAATCGACAAGACCTTTAATGCTCCAATCTTCTTCGATTTCTTCTTGCGTATGAAGTGCAACAGCACGTTCTATCGTAGATTTCATCATACCTTCAATAATACTGCGTAAGTTCTCTGAATCCATTACTTCTTGACGCTGTTTATAAATTACTTCACGTTGTTGACGAAGTACATCGTCGTATTGCAATAGCTGCTTACGTGCATCATAGTTATTTCCTTCCACACGTTTTTGCGCAGATTCTACAGCACGAGAAACCATTTTACTTTCGATTGGCTGTGAATCATCCATACCAAGGCGATCCATCATCGCTTTCATATTGTCAGAACCGAAGCGGCGCATTAGTTCATCTTCCATTGATAAGTAGAACTGTGTTACACCAGGGTCCCCTTGACGACCAGAACGACCACGTAACTGATTATCAATACGACGACTTTCGTGACGCTCTGTACCGATAACTGCTAGGCCAACGTTTCTAATATCGTCGCCTAACTTAATATCCGTACCACGACCAGCCATATTCGTCGCAATTGTTACAGCGCCTTTCATACCAGCTTCTGCAATGATATCTGCTTCACGCGCATGGTTTTTTGCATTTAAGATATTATGACGTACACCTTTACGTGTTAACATTTTTGAAATAAGCTCTGACGTTTCAATTGCAACTGTACCAACAAGAATAGGTTGCCCTTGCTTATGACGATTTACAATATCCTCAACAACTGCATTGAATTTACCTTCCATTGATTTGAAGATTAAATCAGCACGATCATCACGAATAATATCTTTATTCGTTGGAATTACGATAACATTCATATTGTAAATACTACGGAATTCTTCTTCTTCCGTTTTCGCTGTACCAGTCATACCAGATAATTTTTCGTACATACGGAAGTAGTTTTGGAACGTAATTGTTGCAAGCGTCATACTTTCATTTTGAATTTCTACGCCTTCTTTTGCTTCAATAGCTTGATGTAAACCTTCGCTATAACGACGACCTTTCATAAGACGACCAGTGAATTGGTCTACGATTACGATTTCGCCTTCTTGTACAACATAATCTGTATCAAGGTGCATAACAACGTGTGCACGAAGCGCCTGATTAATATGGTGAAGAAGTGCTACATGTTTTAAATCGAATAAGTTATCGATATGGAAAGCTTTCTCAGCTTTCGTAATACCATCTTCTGTTAACATTACATTTTTCGTTTTCACATCAAATGAATATTCTTTTTCATTTTCTAATGTACGAACGAATGCATTTGCAAACATGTATAGCTCTGCTGATTTTTGAGCTTGTCCCGAAATAATAAGCGGCGTACGTGCTTCATCGACTAAAATAGAATCGACTTCATCGATGATAGCAAAATTAAGTGGACGCTGAACGCACTGCTCTCTATATAACACCATGTTGTCACGTAAGTAATCGAACCCAAGCTCGTTATTTGTGCTATACGTAATATCAGCAGCATAAGCAGCTTGTTTCTCTTCACGTGACATACTATTTAAGTTAATCCCTACAGTTAAGCCAAGGAACTCATGAAGTTGTCCCATTTCGCTCGCATCACGTTGCGCTAAGTATTCATTGACTGTAACAACGTGAACACCTTTTCCTGTTAATGCGTTTAAATATACAGGTAAAGTAGATGTTAACGTTTTACCTTCACCTGTTTTCATCTCAGAGATATTTCCTTCATGTAAGGCGATACCACCCATTAGCTGTACGCCATATGGACGCATTCCAAGAACACGATTCGCTGCTTCACGAACAACCGCAAAAGCTTCAGGAAGTAGATCATCTACTGTCTCACCTTTTGTTAGACGTTCTTTAAATTCAATCGTCTTTCCTTTTAATTGTTCATCAGTTAGCGGCTTAATAGATGGTTCTAATGCATCAATTTGCTCCACTGTCTTCTGCATACGTTTAATTTGGCGTTGGTTGACATCAAATACCTTTTTTAAAATACCGATCATAGGAAATACGCTCCTCTTTTATTAAAATAAAACTTCCGATTGCTTTCTTTTTCTCTTTACAATCAGTCGTTATAAAAATCAAATTTACCCCGCATTAACGGGCTGTAAGATCCCTACCTCAAAATTAAGCAAAAATAAAAATTAGGTATGGGATCAACTGCCCGTAAATGCCCGATTGGTGAGGGCTAATAATCAGTAGGTGGGAAGAACCCACCACTGATTAAAGTTTCACTTTATGTTATGCCAATTTTTCTCCTAATTAAAAAACTAAAATGTATAAACCTAATGATAATTGTAACACTTGTCTTATAACTATGACAACAATCGTCCAAATGTCGAGCCGTAGATTCAGAAAAAGTTTTTATTTTATTCGTTTCAACAAATTAATGATTCTTTTCCCTACCTCTCTATTTCAAATTCATATTCCAAATTTCATATTAATTCTAAATAATATTCTTTCCCGTTCCCTTTAAAGAGAGTAGCTGGAATGAACATATTAGTAAGATTTAAATCGACAATTACAAAAGCCAAAGATTTTGCCGGTGCAGCATCCATAGATACTCACACAATGCGCAAAACCTTCAGCTTTTGATTTCTATAAACAATATCTATCATTATATTGCAAGATATACTCAACCACAGCAACTCAAAAGTAAACTTAAAATATATAGATATCAATAAAGAAGAAAAAGACACTATACTTAATACATTTTATATAGAACTTTTTCTTTTTTTACAATTACACTTCAAATTAATACTACTAATAAATGTTATTAATTTATTGGTATTTCTAATTCATGATATTTCCCTTTCTTATCCTTCATAAAAGAAATGAATTTCACCTTAGTTGATTCATTTGAAAAGTTTTTATAATTTTTATAAGGGTCATCTCCTATAAAATAATTTGTCCCTATATATCCTCGTACTGTTTTACCAGCAGGTATTACAGGATCAAACTGATATTTTTCAGGTAATTCCATTGAATAAGGAACTAAATTATAAAACTCCCCTATTTTAGAATAAAACATTGTATTAGAAATAGACTTATTACTAAATAAGTTAATATCCCGATTTGTTGTATTTGTAATATTTAAAGGTAACACATACGTCACTACTTCACGGTCTTCATAAGGATCATAAACTTTTGTAGGATCAAGAGGCTCAAGTGCATGAAACTTCACTCCTTGTCCATCATCAAAAGTTCTATTAGATAAAAACTCATCTTTTACCACTTTATAAGATTCATTATTTTGATTTAATGTTTTAAATCTAAACAAACTAGCAAATGTACATAGCAACACACACAATCCAATGATTATTAAGACATGTTTTCTTGTCACTATTAATCTACCAACTTTCCATTATTAACATGTACAATACGATCTACTATTCCATTATCTAGAACATGCACATCATGACTAGCTACAAGAATAGTCGTTCCCTTAGATTTTTCTACTTCCAAAATATCTAAAACATCTTTTATCCCATCACTATCTAAAGCATTAGTTGGCTCGTCTAATAACAATAATTTTGGTCGTTCCATTAAAGCTTGCGCTATCCCTAAACGTTGTTTCATACCTAAAGAGTATCTTTTATACTTTCTCTTATCTGCTTTATCAAGTCCAACCCTTTGAATAATATTATAAATTTCCTCATCAGAAATTTTATTGTTAATCGATGCTAAAAATTTCAAGTTCTGAAAACCAGTATACCCTGGAATAAAACTTGGATATTCAATCAATATTCCCATAGAATCAGGAAATTGCTTTTGTTTTCCAATCATTTTATTATCTATATAAACAAATCCAGAATCCAAACGCATTAACCCTGATATAGCTCGTAAAATCATCGTTTTACCAGAGCCATTATGCCCCTTCAAAACTAAAAACTCGCCTTTTTTTATCGATAAACTAATATTATCTAACACAATATTTCCTTTTAATTTTTTCATCATACATTCACATTTAATATAATTGTCCATAAATTATTCACCTATCACATCTAGTTTTTTAAAACAAAAACTACCTAATAAAATCATTACAACAACAATTACTACTCCTATTAAAAGTAAATCATTACATTGAATAGATTGATTATTACCTAAAGTCAATTGAATTGAACTGTGATCAACAAAATACCAGCGATTTGGCATAACAAAAGAGCCTAAAAAACAAATACTATGAAAGAAAATAGACATAAATAGGTACATCAACATCAGTACAAAAACAATAGTTATTGGTATATAAAACGTTAAAAACTCAAAAATTAAAGCTAATAAAAAGCTTATGATTATTTGAATTAGCATAGTACCTAATATTTTATACGAAAATTGACTATATAAATTTAAAAAAGAATACTCGCCAAAAGAAAGCAAATAGTAAACAGTAAACCAAAGAAAATACATAACAATCCAAATACTAATTATATAAAAGAACAAAGATAGTATTTTCGTTAACCAAAGAAAATGCTTCTTCTTAACACGAGGAAATAAATAAACACCATTCTGTTGAATATCTGAAAAAGCAAAATTCCCTACAAGCAACAAAGGAGTGATTTGAAAAAAAACCCAATAAAAAGGGATAGAAAATCGCCCCTCCTTATAAAAGTGAGATAAATCAACAAAGTCTACTCCATGAAAAAATCGATAAAAGGTAACATCTACTAATACAGGTTCTTTACCATTAATAAGAGACTGATTGTATAAAAAAGTAAATACAATCATAGCGTAAATTAAGAATAAAAAAGCCATTATCTTGATGGAATCTCTAAACCTTACATGTAAATCTCTTTTTAACAAATGATATAAAATCATAATGTAAACTAGATCACCTCTGTTTCATCATTCATAGAAATATAACTTTTTTTAGATAAAATCCATACACTTATAAAAAAGATAGAAAAACATCCAAATAAACGTATAAATAAACCCGTAGCATCTTCAAACACATTTATATAAAAAACATTTGTAAATAAAAATCCATGTAATATAAATCTATCTAGTAAAACAGCAGTGATCATACATATTATTGCAAGTAAACTAGGTAAAAATAATTGCAACAAAGCACTTATCATACATATGAAAATATTCGCAAATAATTGAATGCAAAATAATAATGGATAATTCACAGAAATACTATTTACAGCCATCATATTTGACATCAAAAATAACTGTAAAATCATACTCCCCGCAAAAAAACAAACGAAAACTAATAATTTTAAATAATATATAGAAACTAATTTCAATGCATTATTCACTCTATAAACAACATAAATACTAAAAAAATTCGACATAGAATATACAGAAAAAACGATTGTTAAAGGAATAAATATAGTTGATAAATTATAAAACGACATAACCTTATACAAAGTTTCCAATTCATTCATTTTCTCTTTTACAATTCCAGGTTCAAAATAATTGAACAAACAACCAATGATACTGACATTAAGTAAAAAGAGAATACTTAACCAAACATATTTCATCCTTATAGTTTCTTTCATTACATTATAAAAGAACATGCTTCCTACTCCCCCGTAAATAAAGAACTACAGAGCAAAACCAAATACATAACAGTACACTAAGAAAAATTTGTAATTCAAAAAAGCCGAAATCTTTAATTAAATAATCCTTAGGATTGAGAATCCCTTTTCCAATACCAAGCCAAAAAATATGTAAAACAAATGGAACTAAATAAATAAAATAAACTCGTTTTATAAAAAACGAAACTGATAAAGCCACACTTGAAAAAACTGCACCGTATAAACCATTTAAAAATACATACATTAGAAAATATAAAGTAGGGTACTCATAATAAACTATATGAAATTGAGCTGTTGGTGAAACAGTAGAAGCCATATAATTTAATATTGGATGCGGAGCAACTGTTGGATAAGTCATTGCATATAAATAAAAGTTAAATAGTAAAGGGACACTTATAATAAAAAAAGATACAATGAAATTCATAAAATAAAGTAGCTTAAAATAATAACCTGTTCCCATTTTAGAAATAACAGGATAAATAAACCCATAATTTTTATCAATTCTATAAATCCCTGCTACAGCCATTGCAGAAAGCATAGGAAATATAAGTAGATAAAACTCACTATAAAACGATAATCTAGTAAAATATAAAATATTAGACAAATATGGGGATACCTTTATAATCCCATCATCGTTAAATCCTTTAGTTGTTACACACATAGCAATATATTGAGCAATAACAATTATTAACATAATAAATAAAGACAACCAAAACATCCTACCTTTTAAAATCCTTCCTAAAAAGTAACTCATCTATAGCTCCTCCATAAACCATTAATTAAATTTAAATCTTTTTTAATATGAATAATTGATCCGCAACACCATAACATTTATTTTCTTTATTTAACCAAATATAACGAAAAGAAACATTTGCTCTCTCTCCTTCAAATTTAGGAAACTCAACTTCATACTGATAAACATCATACTGATAAACACCATTTGCATCTTTTCTTTGTACACTCTTAACTTCTTGTTTCCACTGAATTACTTTTCCATCAATTTGTTCAATCCGTCCCAAAAGATACGTTGGTTTTTTCTTATTCGTAACACCCGTTAAAAAAACATAATAATTTTCTGGTATAACTCCTGACTTTAAATTTTTATCTAAAAGCTTATCTTCTATTGCAATATCATTTCTATCTATTTGACCTTGAAAGAAATCATTACCATTTTCATTCCCGAAAAATACTTGTTCATAAATAGTATTTTTCTTAATTTCTTGCAACTGAATACTTTTTAAATTTCCTTTTTCCGTTAAAGTATCTTCAATATTTACAATAGGTTCATCTACTTTCTTTTGACAAGAAACTAAGAAACTAATACTCAATATAAAAAAACAAACTAAAATATATTTTGAAATAAGTTTCATTACAGCTCCTCCTATTTTTAAAAATTAAATAGCAGAAAAAGTCGTATAATCTAGATTAGAAACTATACGACTTTTTCTAGCGCTACAAAATAAATAATTTCAATTTATAATTTCTAAATCAATATTCGATGTAAGGTCCATTAGGTCTTACACTATCAGGGCTCCAAGCAGTAGGATAAGCATTATTTTCTCTAGAATAACCACCAAATCTAACAGGAACATTTTTCCCATAGTTTTCATATGCATAATTTTTGAAAAGATATGTTTTACCTGGTTGCACTTCTCCTTCATGCTTACCTGAATCACCTGAAACATTTACCCATTTTCTATTTTCTGCATTTTTATTTTTATCCGCTTCTGTCCAAACGTTGAAAGAACCACCGCCCTTCTCACTGCTCTTCACACGCATATACATAGAAGTATCATTCTCTTTAGGACGTGCATTAGTATAATCATATGCATTCCAAAGTCTAAAGGTAAATTCCACATGATCATCCCTTGTATTAGCCTTAGTATCAGCCTTGGCCGGTTCGGTTAAAGCAAAAGTACTAGCTAAAATACCTAAAGATAAAACAGATCCAAACATAAAACGACTTTTTTTCTTAATACTCACTAAAAACACCTCCGATAATTTGTAGCATTATATTGATTTTATTTTTTCACTGAAGAAATAAAATCAATATAATGAAATATTAGGATATCAAAGCCGAAATGCACTATCAATTAATTTCAGGAAACTTAATATTTTATTTACAATTATAAAATATTGTTAAATTAAACAAAATTAGTATACTCCTAACAAGGAAATACTTGTGGCGATAATCACATTCAAGATCTCAATACAATAACTAAAATATATAAAAAAGCGCAGCCTCATTTGGCTGCGCCTTCGAATTATTATTTAGTTTCGATTAAACCATATTTCCCGTCTTTACGGCCATATACAACATTAGTTTCATTTGTATCCGCATTTGTGAAGACGAAGAAATTATGTCCTAGCATATCCATTTGTAAGATCGCTTCTTCAACGTCCATCGGTTTTAAATCGAATCGTTTTGTACGTACAAGTTCTAATTCATCCTCTTCTACCGCATCCAGAACAGCTACTGCTTCTGGAAGAATAAAGTTAGTTTTAATAGAACCCTTTTCACGTAATTTACGGTTTACTTTTGTTTTATGTTTACGAATTTGTCGCTCAATTTTATCAACTACTAAATCAATCGCAGCGTACATATCGCTATTTGTTTCTTCTGCACGAAGTAATAAATCTGTAAATGGAATTGTTACCTCGATACGTTGCTTGTCAGAGTATACTTTTAAGTTAACCTTAATCTCTGGGAATGTATCAAAATAACGCTCTAATTTACTTAGTTTTTTCTCTACATATTCCTTTAATGCTGGAGTTACTTCAATATTTTCACCACGAATGTTGAATTTCATAGATGAATTCCTCCTTTCAAGCCTATGTACTATAATTTCGACATTGGCTTAAAAACTCCTTCTAATTTTTAAAAAAAATTAGTGGAATTGCGATTTTTTTATCGTTTTTTGTTGAAATGAAAAGATGCATCGTTTCTATCCTTATTTTATCCTATTAACATCGTGAATAACGAATGTAACTGTGGACAATTAGTTACAGAAAAGAAACAACTTTTTGACAACTCCTCCAAAACAAAAAAGCCCTTGTTACGAGCAAGAGCTTTCGCCATCTATATAATGCTGCTAAAAATACAGCTCTATCTTTTCCAAAAACTTAATTTTTACAGTTTCACAACATTAGCCGCTTGTGGCCCACGTGCTCCATCAACAATATCAAACTCCACTTGTTGACCTTCTTCTAACGACTTATACCCATCTTGTTGAATAGCAGAAAAATGAACAAACACATCGTCACCATCTTCACGCTCAATAAACCCAAATCCCTTTTCTGCATTGAACCATTTTACTCGTCCTTGCATGTTCATTCCATTCCCTTCACTCTTAAAATCAGGGCATTCGCCCCATATTCTGACTATAGCGAATGACAAGACTGTAAGTCAAAGAAGACCTGTCGTCTTTTTATTACTCCTTTCGACATTCACATATTAACCTCTACAAAGCGTCAAACAAGAAACTTCTCTCGCTCCTCGATCATACAAAAGGCTTCCAACTTGCCTGACAGTAATTCCTGTCGTATACACATCATCCACAATTAAAACATGTTGCTCATGAAACAGCTCTTCTCCCTGAAAATAAAAAGGATTAACTCCCGATATCCTTTCTTTACGCTTCTTCTTACTTTGTTTTTCTGTTTCTATTCTTCTTAATGATGTACAAAACATTTTGATAGGCAAACAAGAAGCTAGTAACTCCGCTTGATTAAAACCACGCTCGTATTCTCGCTCTTCACTAAGAGGAACCGGAATGGCAACTGAAACATTCGCAAAATATTTTTGAAAAAGACTTCGAAAAGGCTGATGAAAAATATGCACTAATTCAGCATCTCCTCGAAATTTAAACTGTGCTAATATTTCTTTCATCCCTTCATCATACACATGCAACGAACGATTTATGAGAGACGGAAACCTCTGCTCGTTCGTCCACTTTATGCAGTCCATACAAATATCCCCGTTTTTATATTCAGCTGGTACAAGTTCTAAAGGCCGACCACACTCCTTGCAAATATCTCCTATAATATAGGAAAGTTTTTGTTCACATCTATCACATATATACTTTTTATGAAGCTTAACAAAAAAAGTGTACCAACTAATCGCATATGAAATATACTCATCACAAAGTAGACAATGCATCAATCTATCAATCCTTGTTCTTTAGCATTCTTATTCATACTTTGAATATGTTTTTTCGCACGCACCATCGCCTCTGTCTTTCCATAATGAAAATAGATAACATCTCCATGCGGTTCATCAGAGCTTCTGCCAGCACGCCCTGCAATTTGAACGAGAGCACTTTCTGAAAATATTTCTTCCTCAGCTCCTAAAACTGCAACTTGTAAATTTTTCACAGTTACTCCTCGTTCCAAAATCGTCGTCGTAACTAATAAAGGAATTTCTCCCTTTCGAAAAGCCGCTACCTTTTCTTTTCTCTTCGGATCTTCTGCATGCACACCGTCAATTTGACTGTTTTTTAATTTTAATAACAAGCTGATTTCTTCTACGTATCGTATATGGGGAACAAATAGAAAAATGGGATATTGTTTATCTAAGTACATGTTTAGCCATTGTAATACGGCTCGAGGGATTTTGTTACGCATGAGGTCTTTTTTCCAATTTCCGCACCATCGAAATGCTGGAACTGGCAACGGATGACGATGATAACGTCCTGAAATAATAACCCCTTTTTGCTTACCACTTCGCAACTTACGCTTCCACTTTTCATCTGGAGTTGCAGTTAAATAAATACGTGCTGCCTCCTCTTTCGTCGCTTCGTTTACTGCATACTGCAACATCTTATCTGCATGATACGGAAAAGCATCTATCTCATCTACAATCATGACATGGAACGCCCTATAATAACGTAACAATTGATGTGTAGTTGCAACGATTAACGCCGCATCTTTTTCTCGGTCTAAACTCCCTCCGTATAAAGCAGCTACATTTATATTTGGAAACACTTCTTGTAATCTTGGTGCTAATTCAAGTACAACGTCCGTTCTCGGCGTTGCAATACAAACTCTTTCTCCCTTTTTTAGTGCCTCTGCAATTCCGCGAAACAACATTTCTGTTTTTCCAGCCCCGCACACCGCCCAAATAAAAAATGATTCTTTCTGCTTAACAGCGTCAACGACACTTTGCGCAGCTAACTCCTGACCGTCAGACAAAACGCCTTCCCACTGTAACGGATTCAAATAACTTTCTCCGCTTATTTCAGCAATCCCGCGAACAAGTACAGTACATTCACTTACCCTGCCCATCGTTATACATTTCCGGCAATACGTACATACTTCATTGCACCTTTTACATAGCAATGATGCAAACAGTCGCTGCTCTATATTTCCGCAACGCTGGCACATATATTTTGAAGATTTCTTAATTACCCCTTGTACACAAACGACTTCTCGATTCTTTTTCAAATGATCCAATTTATCCTGCAAGTCTGAAGAAAGTTCTTCTAATAGTAACTGTTTCCCGGCTAACATCATAAACCACCTCTAGCACTACTATAAATCCTTCTCTTTATCTCGTAAAAACTCAAAAAAGCCGATAACCTACTTATAAAATAGTAAGCTATCGACTTTATACACGTTTTTATTCAATTATAAATCCTATAATCTACCGTAACCTAAGAAATGTTTTTGGTTGTAGCTACTGCTTAAGCTAGCGTAAGCAATCCCTTTATCACCTGCATGAATCATCTGGTCGTTACCAACGTAAATACCGATGTGAGATGGACCTGCTTTATAAGTACCTTGGAAGAATACTAAATCTCCAGGTTGTGGGCTACTTACTTTCGAAACTGAGTTCCAGTAACCTGCAACGTCTTGACGACCTACACCATAAATGTAAGAAATAAATCCACTACAGTCAAAACCACCGTTTGATGGAGATGCACTTCCCCAAACATATGGCATATTTAGGTATTGTTGTGCTTTACCAATCACACCAGGAGCTGGTGGAGTTGGCTCTGGTTTTTTGTTTTCTTGTTTAGGTGTCTCTTTTTTAGGCTCTTCTTTTTTAGGTTCTTCTTTTTGAGCTTGTCCAGCATTGTTTGCTGGTGCAGCTTGTTCTGCAGGCGCTTGCGCTGGTGCAGCTTGTTGAGCTTGTGCTTCTTTAGCAGCTTGTTCTGCTTGTTTTTGAGCAGCAGCTTCTTGTGCCGCTTTTGCTTGCGCTTCTTCTTCCGCAATACGTTGTAATTGCAGTGCTTGTTTCTCAAGATCTTGCAATTGACTTTCCGTACTTGTCATTGTAGTTACAACTGTATCTATTTTACCACTTAAATCGTTTACTGCTGTTGCTTTTTTCTCTTTTTCAACGTCAAGTTCTTTCTTAGCAGTTTCAATTTGAGCTTGTGCTTCTTTTAATTCTTTTTGTTTTTCTTTTACTGTCTCAACATCTTTTTTCACGTTCGTTTGATCTTCTTGTTGTGTTTTCATGATATCTTCGTCAGATTCCATAATTTTAGACACAGAAGCTAAACGATCAACTAAATCTGCAACGTTTTTAGAGTTTACAAGAACTTCTGTTACAATGTTCGTATTTGGCTGTTCTTGTAGTGCAACTAAACGTTTTCTTAATAACTCTTCACGTTTTGCAATCTTTGTTTGTAGTTCTGCAATATCTTTATTTTTATTTTCGATTAATTGCTCCGTATCAGAAACTTTTTTTGTTGTTTCATCAAGTTTTGAAGCGTTCTCTTGAACAGACTTATCCAAACCTTGGATTGTTTTGTTTAAGTCATTCATTTGTTTTTGTAATTCATCACGTTCTTGTTGTTGTTTATGTAAAGTATCATTTTGTGTGTTAATTTGTGATTTCACGTCAGAAATTTTATCTTCTGCAAATACATTTGGTGTTAGCCCAGAAAACATTAACCCTGCAACTAATGCGCAAGATGCCATTTTTAGCTTTTTCATTTTATTTTTTACACCGCTTTCTTTTTTTCATTTTCCGTATATAACCTATTAAAATTTATACCATAATTCGGGAGTTTTTTTGCTAATGTTACGGTTTTGTAAAATAAATGTAATATTACATTTATCTCTATAGCAAAGTATATCTAAATTTGTATATATATGTAGAATTTTAAGAGCCTTACACCGTTTTTTATAGGATTGAAAAAAAACGTAAGGGAACCCCTTACGTTTTGAAAATACTCCAATATGAATGAAATAGAAACGTTACTTCATCCATTTCTCAGCCCAATTTTGGACCTCATCCATAACACTTTCCAACGCTTTCCCTTTATCAGTTACACCGTACTCGATTCTAACTGGTACTTCTGGGTAAACATTACGAACTACAATACCTTCGCCTTCTAATTCCTTTAAACGTTCTGACAACATACGATCGCTCATATTCGGTATAATATCTGCGATTTCTCTGAAACGTTTCGGCTCTTCGAGCAAAGATTTAATAATTAAGCCAGTCCATTTCTTACTAAGCATTGTAAAAGCTGACTCAAACTTTGGACATAAACAAGAATTATGCTCCATATGTTTCACCTCTCTTCTATTATAATATAGTTTCTTGTAAAAAGTAAGTAATAAAACTTTCCTCATTATTAATTTTACATACATTTTACCATTTCCAAATATTAACTTGTCAAATCCCCGTAAAAAAACCCTCTTCAAGTAAGAGAGCTTTTATATCTTTATCACTTCGTATACCAACCTAAACCAAGCGCACCTTCACCTAAATGCGTCCCAATTACAGCTCCGAAATAACTCGTACGAATTGTAACATGAGGGTATATCTCTTCTAATTCTTGTTTCCATTCATTAGCTTCCTCTTCACGATTCGCATGAATAATAACAGCTTCCATAGGCACACCTTTATTTGCCTGCTCATCAAAGATTTCAACGATACGCTTTAACGCTTTTTTACGCGTACGAATTTTTTCGAATGGAATAATTACTTTATCTCTAAAGTATAATACTGGTTTTACTTGTAACAAACTACCGATGAAAGCTTGTGCACTATTTAATCTTCCACCACGTTGTAAATGATGTAAATCATCCACTACAAAATAAGCATCCATCGTTTGCTTCATTTCATCAAAGCGAGCGATAATCTCTTCTGGGGCTTTCCCTTCACTTACTAATTTTGCCCCTTCACGCACGTAAAACCCTTGTACTTCACAACTAATTTCAGAGTCGTACGTATATACATCAATACCATCTACCATCTGTCCAGCTGCCGTTGCTGTTTGATATGTACCACTAATTCCACTGGAAAGGTGAATGCTAATAACTGCATCATATTCTTTAGATAACTCTTCATATAACTCTAAAAACTTTCCAATTGCTGGTTGCGAAGTTTTCGGAAGTTCTTCTTGTTCACGTACTTTTATATAAAAATCATTTGCTGAAACTTCAGCCTCTTCTTGATAAGATTCCGTTCCAAACACAACGTTTAATGGAATCATATATATATTGAGTTCGTCACGAATATGCTTCGGTATATATGCTGTACTATCGGTAACAATAGCTGTTTTCATTTTCGTACCTGCCTTATAAAAAATTTTTATCCCCTAATTTTACACGAAAACTAGAAAAGGTGCATCCATACATAAAAATGCCGATTAGAAACTACAATCACCCGCTCGACAAATTACAACAAAAAGATAAAGTGAAACTTTAATCAGTGGGGGTTTTGTTCATCCCCCACTGATTATTAGTTGAACCAATCGGGCTTTTACGGGCAGTTGACCTCCCACCTAACTTCTTTGCTCCAGCTGAATTTTGAGGTGGGAGTCTTACTGCCCGTTAATGCGGGATAAAATACTCACCAAAAATTTCAACATATTTGTAAAAAATGTTTGAATATAAAAACGCTCGCTTTTAAAATGTAAAGTACTAGTTATTTTGAAAGATAGGGGCGTATACCATTGTTATTACAATATTTAACAATAAAAGGCTATGGAGAGCACGAAATTGTGATTCAAAAATCAAGATTCATTTGCTATGTGAATCGCGCCACAACGGAAGAGGAAGCTCAAGCATTTATACAAAAAATAAAAAAACAGCATTGGAATGCAACACATAATTGTTCCGCATATTTAATCGGTGAACAAGATCAAATTCAAAAGGCAAACGATGACGGCGAACCGAGCGGCACAGCTGGTGTACCTATGTTAGAGGTATTAAAAAAGCGAGGTCTAAAGGATACTGTCGTTGTCGTCACGCGCTATTTTGGTGGCATTAAACTTGGTGCTGGTGGATTAATTCGCGCATATGGAAAATGTACAAGTGAAGGACTTAATCACGTAGGCGTTGTTGAGCGAAAACTAATGCGCGTTATGGAAACAGAAATTGATTACACATTGCTTGGCAAAGTTGAAAATGAATTACGTAATTCAGAATATAACATTAAAGATATACATTATCTAGAAAACGTCACATTCGATACGTATGTAGAAGAAAATCGAAAACAAACATTTACAGATTGGATGATTGAATTAACAAACGGGAAGTGTACAATTAAAGAAGGAGATATGTTGTACTTAGAACAAGGTGTTATCTAAGAATAGCTAACTTATCGCCTTTAAATATTAATGTAGTGAATTAATTCCCTACAAATGAACTAAGGAGATTATATATGGAAGAACGTGATTATCATCTCCAAAATAGCAGAATAAAAAAGAAACGTAGAAGAAAGTTTTTCTTCTTTCTTATTTTCGCATTTTTATTTGGTAGCGTAGGACTTTATATGTTAAATTCCTACACTTCTCTCATGGGGATGTACAGTGGATTTAGCCGTGAAAAATCTAAATTACGAGCAGAAGATGTGGAAATCACAAAAAAACCTTTCACAATACTAATTATGGGTATTGAGGATTACGCAACAGATGGTCAAAACGGCCGAACAGATTCACTCATGTTCGCGACAGTTAATCCCAACTCAAAAAAGGTTTCACTTATGAGTATCCCACGCGATTCTCGTGTTAAGATTGTTGGCAAAAATAAAGAAGACAAAATTAACGCTGCCCATGCTTACGGTGGAGAAAAAATGGCAATCGACACCGTCGAAGAGTTTTTAAAAGTTCCTGTTGATCATTATATTAAAATTGATTTCCAAGGATTTAAAGGTATCGTTGATGCTGTTGACGGTATTACCGTTGATGTCCCCTTCGATTTCTGGGAACGCTCTGACGTGGATTACTATAAAAAAATCCAATTTAAACAAGGTCAACAGAACTTAAATGGTGAAGAAGCACTCGCATACGTCCGTATGCGAAAGCAAGATCCTAACGGTGATTATGGTCGAGCTGCTAGACAAAGACAAGTACTGGCTGCTGTTGCCCAAAAGCTAAACTCTGCTTCTACCGTATTTAAAATTAAAGATTTAACAAAGGTAGTTGGAAAATATATAAAAACCGATATTCCTATTTCAGACGGACTTGCTCTTTACAATAAAATCTCTGGATTCGACCCTTCTACAATACAAACGTTAAAACTTGAAGGAGAAGACAGAAAAATTGGCGGTATTTATTACTTCCTTCCAGATCCAATCAGTGTAGAGACTGTACGTAACGAAATTGAAAAGGAAATAGGAGAAAAAGCAAAAGTTCCAACAGAGACTACGAAAAATGAGAATACAAATTCCGATTCAAATTCTAACTCCAGCGCAAAAGCAAAGAAGGAGCCGAGTGAGAACAAAACACCACCGCCTCCTCCCCCTTCTACAAATGCTCATGCAGAGTGGATTATGAGGAATCATGAATAAAAAAAGAGCCAAATCGTATACGATTTGGCTCTTTTTTTTTCACGCAATTGTTGTTACTTCTTAAAGTGTTGTAAAATCGCTTCTACAATACGCTCAGATGCACGACCATCGCCGTAAGGGTTAGATGCTTTCGTCATCTTATCATGAGCTTCTTTATCAGATAACAACTCATCAGCAAGACCAAAGATTGTCTCTTCATCTGTTCCTGCTAATTTCAGCGTACCTGCTTCGATACCTTCTGGGCGTTCCGTCGTATCACGAAGGACAAGGACTGGCACACCTAGTGATGGTGCTTCCTCTTGTACACCACCAGAATCAGTTAACATTAAGTATGAACGAGCTGCAACGTTATGGAAATCAATTACATCTAACGGCTCAATTAAATGAATACGGCTATGCTCGCCTAAAATATCATTCGCTATTTCGCGAACAACAGGATTCATATGAACAGGGTATACAACTTGTACATCTTCGTGCTTATCAACAAGACGCTTAATTGCACGGAACATATTGCGCATTGGTTCTCCTAAATTTTCACGACGGTGTGCTGTCATAAGTACAAGACGATCATTTCCAAGTTTCTCTAACACCGAATGGCTATAAGTTTCTTTTACAGTTGTCTTCAGTGCATCGATCGCTGTATTTCCTGTTACGAAAATGCGTGACTCATCTTTATTTTCTTTTTGTAAGTTCGTTGCTGATTTTGTTGTAGGTGAGAAATGAAGATCCGCCATTACACCTGTTAGTTGGCGATTCATCTCTTCTGGATATGGAGAATACTTATCCCATGTACGAAGTCCTGCTTCAACATGTCCTACTGGAATTTGATTATAGAAAGCAGCTAAGCTTGCAATAAATGTCGTCGTTGTATCACCATGCACAAGTACGATATCAGGCTTCGCTTCTTTCATTACTTTATCTAAACCTTCTAAACCACGTGTTGTAATATCGATTAACGTTTGACGATCTTTCATGATATTCAAATCGAAATCTGGCGTAATTCCAAAGATATTTAATACTTGATCTAACATTTGACGGTGTTGTGCTGTTACAGTCACAATTGATTCAATCTTTTCTGGGTGCTTTTGCAACTCTAATACAAGAGGTGCCATTTTAATTGCTTCTGGTCGTGTCCCGAAAATTGTCATTACTTTTAAACGTTCAGTCATTTCATTGCCTCTTTTCTTTCACTAGTTAAAACTTCTATTATCGCATATAAAAATATGCATGTGAAAATACATTTTTTAACGCACCTGAGATACATTACTATTACAGACGTCTTTTCGCCCAACTGAGTAATAATCTAATCCATGCTTCTCGGCATCCTCATTAGTATAACAATTTCTCCCATCAAATAGAATAGGTTCCCTCATAAGCTGTGCATACTTTTCTAGCGGATAATTTCGAATTGATTCCCATTCTGTTACGATAAAAACTGCATGCGCCTCTCTAATCGATTCATCTATACACTCAGCGTATCGTATCGTATTTCCAAATAAACTTCTTACATTTTGAATAGCTTGTGGGTCATATAAAACCACATCCGCACCCATATTAATTAATTCTTCTATTATAATAAGAGATGGTACTTCCCTAATATCGTCAGTATTCGGTTTGAATGCTGCACCAAGAACCGCAATTCGCTTCTTCTTCATATCTATAATTTTCTTCGCTTTTTCAACTAACAACAACTGTTGTTTATTATTCACTTCAATGACTGCTTTCAACAAGCGAAAATCATGAGAAACATTCCCTGCAATTTGCACAAGTGCTTTCGTATCTTTTGGAAAACAAGATCCTCCATATCCGATGCCTGCATTTAAAAAAGATGCACCAATTCTCTTATCCATCCCCATCCCTGTAGCTACATCTACTATATCTGCACCCACTTGCTCACATATATTAGAAATTTCATTAATAAAACTAATCTTCGTAGCTAAAAAAGCATTAGATGCATATTTAATCATCTCAGCACTTCGAATATCTGTAATATACGTTTGTAAGCTTAATTTACTGTACAAATTCTCTACTTTCCTTGCAGCTTCTTCACTACATGCTCCAATTACGATACGATCACCCTGAAAAAAATCATAAATACCAGAACCTTCTCTTAAAAACTCTGGATTCGATACAATATATAATTCATGTCTACCTTGTAGTTTCCCCTCAATCCATTCTCTCATTACATCATTTGTCCCTACAGGAACCGTACTTTTCGTAACAACAATAATATCGTTATTCACATATGTTCCAATATCATCACAAGCACTACGAATATACGTTAAATCTGCTGTTCCATCTAATAAAGATGGCGTTCCAACTGCAATAAATATAAACTCTACATCATTAAATGCCGTTGATTTACTTGCTGTAAAAGTTAAATGATTATTCTCGTATGCTTCATTTATTAATTCATTTAATCCACATTCATAAATAGGTAACTCGCCTTGTTTAATCCGTTCAATTTTTTCACTATTTATATCGAAACATGTGACTGAATGTCCCAATCTCGCCAATCCTACTCCCGTAATCAATCCAACATATCCGGTACCTATTATCGTAATTTTCATTTTCCTTTCGCACAGGAATATACATAAGAAAATATACGAATACACAGAATTCTCCCTGTGCTTCCCCCTCTCACACTAAAAATGAGAAAACTCTTTCACTTCTTTATTATATGAATTGTTTTTTTATTATTTTTTAAGATTTTGTAAAGTTAAATGATGCAATATATACAAAATGTAAATTCCCACATTTTAACACGGAACTTACTCAATTTTACGTGCAACACTTATAATACGGAAACAAAAGTCATCGCTATATGAGAGGGAGGTACAATGTCACATTACAAGCCACAATATGAGATCAACCTTCTCTAAGGACACAACATTCCATATCCAATTGTCATATATTCTATTCACTCCCCTTTACAGCCAAAAGAAAAAAAGATTGAATTCTAATCTTTTTGTGATACCATATGTTATGAGCCTGTAAATAAACATCATAATTTTCAGATAAATACAATTAGAAAAATTACGTTAAACTATAAAGGGTGGGGTATTAATGGACTCACAAGTGATTTATGCCATTTTGGCATCTTTCATCACTGTACTCGTCGTTACTCCTTTAGTTATTAAATTAGCTTTCAAAATAGGAGCAACAGACAAGCCAAATGCGCGTAAAGTACACCAAAAAATTATGCCTCGTCTTGGCGGGTTAGCAATTTTCATCGGTGTAGCCGTAGGATTTGTTGTCGGTGGATTATACGAACAAAGAATGCTATCGATAACTTTAGGTGCTATCATCATTGTTATCATCGGGATTTTAGATGATATGTACGAACTATCTGCGAGGGTAAAATTCGGTGGACAACTATTAGTTGCCATCATGATTGTCAAAAGTGGATTATTAGTGCAAATATTATATATCCCAATTTTCGGAGATACTGAACTCGGGTGGCTTGCTTATCCAATTACAGTATTTTGGATTGTCGGTATTACAAATGCCATCAACTTAATTGATGGATTAGATGGATTATCCGCAGGGATTTCATCTATCGTACTTGCAACGCTAGCATATATGGCCTTCACTAGCCCATCGGGTACTGGAGCAGCTATTATATTACCTCTAGCACTGATTACATTAGCAAGTACAATTGGATTTTTATTCTACAACTTCCATCCAGCAAAAATTTTCATGGGAGATACAGGAGCACTATTTTTAGGATACTGTATTTCTGTTATATCGTTACTTGGATTATACAAAAGCGTAACGTTATTCAGTTTTATCGTTCCAATCATTATTTTAGGTGTACCTATATTTGATACGACATTTGCAATTATCCGCCGTATCGTAAATAAAAAGCCTATTTCAGCACCTGATAAATCGCATTTACATCACCGTTTGCTTGCAATGGGATTCTCTCATCGTAAAACGGTACTAATTATTTACGCATTGGGTATTTTCTTTAGTGTAAATGCAATTATTTTCAGTAGTGCAACATTATGGTTATCCATTATTCTTCTTTTCATTTTAATCTTCTTTACAGAAATCATTGCTGAAGTAATCGGTCTTGTACACGAACGTTACAAACCAATTATTTCCTTCTATAAAAAAGTGAAAAAGCGCGAAGACTAATTGTAGTATAGCCTTTACTATTATGAAATATTCAAATAGCATCCTCTTTTCATAAGAGGATGCTATTTTTTATTTTTTAATCCTTATTCCCCATTTCCAAAATATAGATTGTTTGAGAGTGCCTCTATTGGAGAAAGATATACGTATAACGAAAAAAGTATCAAATTTTCATTTTTACATCTTGATTGTCAAACTGAGGGTGAATGTTATGATCAAGCGATTACTTCAATGTATAATTTTATTTTTAACTATTACTATGTACGCATCATCGAATACAAAAGCAACTACAGACATTCAAGTAAAAGATTACCAAAGTACTCAAACTACCTCTCCTACAACAAAAATTGCGTACTTAACATTTGATGACGGACCAAATAAATACACACCACAAATTTTAAATATTTTAAAAGAGAAGAACGGAAAAGCAACTTTCTTCGTTATTGGCGGAAAGGTGCCACATTATAAAAAAACGATGGAGCGATTGATTAAAGATGGACATTATATCGGTCTCCATAGTATGTCGCATGATGTAAAACGTCTTTATACTGGCGATCCATCTGTTTTAATTGCAGAAATGGAGCAAACCCAAAACATTGTCCAGCAAGTTACACATTTAAATACACATCTCGTTCGGGTCCCATACGGTAGCATGCCTTACTTAAAAAAGAATTACCGTGATGCACTCGTATCTGCCCAGTATAAAATGTGGGATTGGACAATTGATACATATGACTGGAAAAGCTATGATAATCCTTCCGCAATACTAGAAAGAGTACGAAATCAAAGCGATGAACAAGTAGAGGTTATTTTAATGCATGATTCTAGTGTCACAGTGCAAATACTCCCAAAAGTAATTGATTATTTACACTCACAAGGATATAAACTACTTCCCTACAATCCATCTTCCCATCTCGAAGTGAATTTTTGGAAAGACACAAGATTGTAACAGCTTTAGTGCCTATGTACTAAAGCTGTTTTACCCCGCGTTAACGGGCAGTAAGACTCCCACCTCAAAATTCAGCTGGAACAAAGAAGTTAGGTGGGAGATCAACTGCCCGTTAACGCCCGATTGGTGAAGGCTAATAATCAGTGGGAATGAACAAAAACCCCACTGATTAAAGTTTCACTTTATTTTTCTCTTCCCACACTTCTCATTTTTGTGTAGAATTTTAAATAGTGATGAAGTTTCGAGGTGAATAGAAATGAAACGAATAGATCTCATTTTTAACGCAATACAAAAAGGGAATTATACAGAAGGTATAACAGCATCAGAACTCGCTACACTTCTACAGTTAGACCGTGCAAATGTTAGTAGCGATTTAAACAAGCTTGTGAAAGATAATCGTTTATTAAAAACGATTACACGCCCTGTCCGTTTTTATATAGAAACGAACACTTCATTGGAAACGCATTCAACAAAGGGCACTTCATTAGATACATTTGCTATTGAAAATACAAGCCTAAAAATTGCAATTGAAAAAGCAAAAGCTTCTATTCTCTATCCTCCAAACGGTATGCATACTTTACTACTTGGAGAAACAGGTGTCGGAAAATCGATGTTCGCTTCTTTAATGCACGAATACGCAATTGAAGTGGAACAACTTCCAAAAGATGCACCTTTTATCGTCTTTAACTGTGCTGATTATGCAAACAATCCACAACTACTACTTGGACAGTTATTTGGGATAAAAAAAGGAGCTTACACAGGTGCCAGTGATCAAAAAGGGTTAATTGAAAAAGCACATGAAGGAATTCTCTTCTTAGATGAAGTACATCGCCTTCCTCCAGAAGGACAAGAGATGCTCTTCACATTTATTGATCGCGGAGTATACCGCCGCCTTGGAGAAACGGAAAATGAGCGTAAGGCACGAGTGTTGATTATTACTGCAACAACCGAAGAACCAAATTCATTTTTATTAAAAACATTTACAAGACGTATTCCGATGACCGTTACGCTTCCACCACTTCGTGAGCGAACACATAAAGAACGGTTTGCTTTACTGCAACTATTTTTCATAAATGAAGCAATTCGTCTAAGGAAAGAGATTCATGTTAGTCCAAATACAATGCGTGCTTTCGTCTTTTACAATTGTCCAAATAACATCGGTCAATTGAAAACGGACGTACAAATTGCCTGTGCGAAAGCTTATTCTGATTTCGTAACAAAAAAACGTGATTCTGTCTGTGTTTCAAGTACAGATTTACCTTGGTATATGAAAGAAGGATTATTTATTGAAAGAAAGAGCCGTCATCTATATCAAATACCAAATGAAACATTTGTATTTACAGGTGATGAAGGTTGGAGTAAACATACAATAAAACCCGAAGGAAGTCGCTCTTCTATTTACGATTATATTGATTATAAATATGAAGAACTTCAAGCACGCGGCATTGAAGAGGAAGAATTAGAATTACTAATAGAAAATGATATCCAAAGCTTTTTCGTCCAATACTTTAACCAAATATCTAAAAAAACAAGTCATGAAAATGTTTTTAAAATTGTGGATCGTAATATCGTTTCCGTATGTGAAAAAATTGCGGAACTAGCTGAAAAATATTTATCTAAAACTTTCGATGAAAAAGTATTTCTCGCTTTAAGTTTACATGTACAGACAACTCTACAACGTTTACAGGGCGGGAAACAAATTCACCACCCACAATTAAATCAAATTCGTACGAAATATAAAGAAGCTTTTTCCGTAGCTATGCAATGTATTCAGCTATTAGAAGAAGAATTACAAATAACAATACCTATTGATGAAGCTGGCTTTTTAACAATGTTCTTCGTTGTTGATCCAATTCCTGCCTCACAAACAGAAGTAAAAGTATTAATATTAGCACACGGTAATGGCATCGCAACAGAAATGGCAAACGTTGCAAACGAACTTCTCGGTATTGATGAAGTAACTGGTATCGATATGCCCTTGCATGAATCACCAAAAGACTTCTTAGAGCGTGTTAAAGTGTATATGAAAACACTTCAAAATGTAAACGGGCTTCTCTTACTTGTTGATATGGGATCTCTCGCTTATATTGGTGATATATTAGAAACTGAATTCAAAATCCCTGTACGTGTTCTTTCCATGACGAGTACACCACACGCACTAGAAGCAGCTCGAAAAGCTCAGCTTGGCTATTCATTAGATGCACTATACGAAACAGTGAAGAACTTAACGCCGTTCTATTTAAACGTACAGGAAGAAAAGAAAAAGCCACTATCGCCAATGAAATCCGTGATTTTAACAGCTTGTTTAACCGGCGAAGGAAGTGCTTTAGCAATTCAAAAAATGTTAGAGAACTATTTACGCTTTGATAAAGACTTAATTGAAATTATTCCGATTAGCATCGTTCATGAAAAAGATTTAACGAAAATGATCGAGAACATAAAAAAAGAGCGTAATATCATTTGTATCGTCACGAATTTCGATATGCAAATACCTTGCTTAACATATCATTTCCAAGACATTGTGAACTACACAGCTATTCAACCAATTCAAGAATTGATTACGTATGAAGAAACCTATGCAAAAATGGCTGATATTCTTGAACAACAAATGCAGCGTAACGATGGAGCATTACTTATTAAAACAATTCGTTATGCATTAAATACAATTCAAGAATTGATTTCTTTACAGCTAACTCCCGACAGTTTAATGGGTGTGATTTTGCATATGAGCTGCATGGTTGACCGTCTTCAAAAAGGTGAAAGTCTCCTCCCTCATCCTGATAAAGAGAAACGAAGACAAGATGAGTACTGGATGTATATGAAAGTGAAAAAAGCATTGCAACCTATTGAAAATACATTTGAAATACAAATCCCAGATGACGAAGTATTCTATATAATGGACTTCTTCATTAAAAATCAGCCTGTAAAAAATTAAACTAGGGGATATTGTAGCACTCTATATAATTAGAAAAGGCTGTTCCAAAATGTTTTTTGGACAGCCTTTTCGCTTACTTCTTTACTTCCCTTATTCTCCCCCTTATTTCTCCCCTTTTATTAGATTTCGTATTAACATTTACATATACATTTGCTTGCATTATCTCTTGAAACAAGCTGTCAAATGCTCTCCCCTGTAAAGGCCCTTCAAAATCCTCTACTCTAGCTACACCAGTAACGACTCCTTCATTCACACTAATCCCTTGCTCTAACGGACCAAACAAACTTAAAATAACTGGACCAATTTGATTCGCTTTTCCTAAATGAATTTGGCATGACGTGATTTTTTTTATATTTTTTAATATGACCCGATATTGCAACTTCTTTAAATCTTCACTAAAAATGAGCTCTGTTACACCGTAAGCTTCTGTATTTACAGGAGGTACTTCCCTCTTCCCTGTTAACCTAGCAAAGAAATGTGTTGTCATACGGGCATTCTCCTCATATAAATTTCCCAGCACTACTTCTACTACTTTATGGTTTAGACATAATCATTTATGACTTTTTCAAATTTTAATTACGAAGAAAAGATTCACACAATCTTTACATTAAAATCGTTTCTTTTGCTTTACTCCCTCTTGTATAATGCACTTAGAAAAACAGTCTAGGAGAATTATACAGTAATCGAAAAAGCGAACGATTATAGACATATGTATTAAAATGTAATTATGTAACAATATGAACCAAAAGAATTTCCAGAAGTTTTCAACGTACCTATTAGACCATTGCAAAGTTGGGATAACCAAGTTGTTTTAACTGCTTACCAAAACCCAAAAGGTAAATAAAAAATTATCTCCACAAGAAGAACTTGTTCAAGATTTGATATCTATCATTCATGTATGTAGTTGTAGGGTATATGGATTGAGAAAATACAAAAAGAACATGGTGGGTGATAAAAAGTTATGAGAAGAGCCTATTTGATAGAGATTAAACCGACAAATGAACAAATAACCAAGATCAATCAAACGATTGGGGTATGTAGGTATGTTTACAATCTGTATATCTCTAAAACCAAAGAGAGGTATGAATCCGAGGGAAAGTTTCTGAGTGGATATGACTTTTCTAAATGGTTAAACAATGTCTATACAAAAGAATGTGATCAATGGATTAAAGAGGTATCTAGTAAAGCGATAAAACAGGCAATTATGAATGGAGATACGGCTTTTAAAAGATTTTTTAAGGGCTTATCTGGATTTCCCCGTTATAAGAAAAAGAAGAATCAAGATGTGAAGTGCTATTTTCCTAAAAACAACAAAACGGACTGGGCAGTAGAAAGACATAGAGTAAAAGTCCAAACGATTGGTTGGGTGAGATTAAAGGAGTATGGTTATATCCCGAAAAATGGGATTGTAAAAAGTGGAACGATATGTAAAAGGGCAGGGAGATATTTTGTATCTGTGCTTTGCGAATTGGAAGAAAGAGCAACGAAACCAACACTTAATGAAACAGGTTTAGGTATTGATTTAGGGGTGAAGGATTTCGCTACACGTAGCGATGGTATCGTTCATGAAAACATCAACAAAACAATAAGCGTAAAAAGGATAGAAAAGCGGTTAAAACGTGAGCAACGCTCTTTATCGCGTAAATTTGAAAATGTAAAAAAGAGAGGTGAAACATCTGCTACGAACAAAAGAGCGAATATAGATAAAAACATTCTTAGGGTGCAAAAACTACATGTTCGGCTAACAAATATCCGACTAGAGTATGTAAAGTCTATTGTAAATGATGTGGTGAAAACCAAGCCAACGTTTATTACAGTGGAAGATTTGAATGTGAAAGGTATGATGAAGAATAAACATCTATCTAAAGCAGTTGCTGGGCAATGTTTTTATATATTTAAAACATTGCTATTGACGAAATGTGAAGAATATGGAATCAAACTACGTCAAGTAGACAGGTTCTATCCATCGTCAAAGTTATGTTCGTGCTGTGGTCAAAAGAAAGTATACTTAAAGCTATCTGACCGGGTATATACATGTGAATGTGGAAATGTAATGGATAGAGATTTGAACGCATCAATCAACCTTTTACAAGCAAAAAAATATACAATACTAACGTAAATAAATTGTATATATGTACGGTGGGCTACATCGGAATTTACGCCTGTGGAGTGTTATAGCAAACTGTAGTAGCGAATGATTGGCGAGACAGGACACATAGAAGCAGGAATACTCTAAGAATATACATTTGTCTATATCTTTAGTAGCAGGAAATTTTGAAAAATAATAACTACTCTTTCCAATCATTAATAGAGATTTTTCTCGTATCATTTAAATTAGGACTTACTTCATTTGGTGGTCCCGTCGCCCATCTTGGTTATTTTCATCATGAATACGTGCAAAAAAGAAAATGGATGGATGAACGAAGTTACGGAGACTTAGTAGCGCTATGTCAATTCCTTCCTGGCCCTGCTAGCAGCCAAGTCGGTATGGGAGTTGGCTTATTACGCGGCGGATTATTAGGAGCCATTATTTCATGGATCGGATTCACTCTCCCATCTGTGCTCGTTTTAGTTTTCTTCGCTTCATTTCTTAACCAATTCGAGCTTGGAAGTACTGGCTGGATTCACGGACTGAAACTTGTAGCGGTCGCAATTGTCGCTCATGCAATATGGGGAATGGCTCAAAAGTTAACACCTGACCGAAACCGTGCAACAATCGCAATTGCAACTGCCGCAATCGCCCTATTATGGCCAAGTAGCTGGACACAAGTAATTCTCATTATAGTATCTGGTTTCATCGGTTGGTTTTTATATCGTGGCCAGCCAGTTAGCCAAGCTCATAAAATAAACGTACCTATTTCAAAAATGGTAGCCATATCTTGTCTCGTCTTATTCTTCGGACTATTAATACTGTTACCGATGTTACGACCATACTCTTATTTCATCTCTTTATTTGACAGCTTCTATCGCTCTGGTGCACTTGTATTTGGCGGAGGGCATGTCGTACTTCCTCTTCTTGAAAGTGAGTTTGTACAAAACGGGATGATGACAAAAGAACAATTTCTTGCTGGATACGGATTAACACAAGCAGTGCCAGGGCCACTATTTACATTCGCTTCTTATATAGGAGCAGTGCTAAATGGAACCGCCGGAGCAGTTGTTGCAACGATCGCTATCTTTCTTCCTGCCTTCCTGCTCGTTGTTGGCGTTTTACCATTTTGGGACAGTGTAAGGAGAGTATCTTACATACAAGGTGCACTACTTGGAGTAAACGCAGCCGTTGTCGGCATTTTACTTGCAGCTTTTTATGATCCAATTTGGACGAGTACAATTATGAATTCTGTAGATTTCGTTTTTGCTTCTCTTCTATTTTGCTTACTCGCTTTTTGGAAAACACCACCTTGGGTTATCGTTATAATCGGGGCCTTCGGTGGATATGTTCTATCCATTTTGTAAGCACAAAAAACGACGGCCCCATTTAGCCGTCGTTTTCCTATTAAAACTTCACAAGCTCCATTCCCTCAGGAAGCTCACTCTCCGTTAAAATACGCAATTCTTTCACGCGATCCATTACGTAAGAAGAACGCTTCACAAGCTCTGGGTCAATATAAGCTGGATGCACCATAATTTCTACCGTTTGCTCGTCCTGCACTCTTTCCTTTAACTTCACAAAGTAATCTTCCGTCACACCGTCAGCGTAAAAGTCACTGTAAAACACATCTGAAAATGGGCGCACCGCTCGCTCTTCTTCACAACGACGAATTGGAACATTATATTTACTTGCTAATCTCTCAAGAACGTCGTGTAAAAGCGGTAATCCATGCACGTGATGATGACTATCTAAATGAGTTGGTGTTAATCCGTAAGATAAAAACTTCTCAATTTGAGCAGTCCATTCTTTTTCTACCTCTTCTGGATTTATATTTCCTTCCCATACAACACTTTGTTTATGAAACAATCCATCGCTACTTACAAGTGATGGAACGTCTTTAAGAAGCGGTTCTCCTGCCGTTAATACGAGATGAACTCCTATCCCTAACGTTTTATACTCTTTCGCTAAGCGTACGGCATGCTCTGTCCCTGGCATATTCATCATCATCGTCGTTGAATTTACAATCCCATTTTTATGTCCATCAATAATTCCGTAATTTGTACCTTCCGTAAGACCGAAATCATCTGCATTTACAATTAGTTTAATCATCGCAATACCTCCTACTAGAATTAAAAAAAGCGGGCTAAACAGCGCCGCTTTTTATTTCTCTATCTTCTTAAAGAATTGTGGAAGATGTTCTTTATGTGCTTCCAACATTTCATCTAAAATTTGTTTTGCAACTTTATCTGATGGTACAAGTGGGTTAATTGTCATAGCAAGCAGCGCCTTATGATAATCCCCTGTAACAGCAGCTTCAATTGTTGTGCGCTCAAATGATTTAATTTGCTGTACTAAACCGCGAACTGGTACTGGAAGATCTCCGACCGCAATTGGTTTTGGACCTTCTTTCGTAATAATACAGTTCACCTCAACAGCAGAATCATGTGGCAAGCTTGCAATTGTTCCGTTGTTTCGTGTATTAACAGGCTGGATATCACCTTTATTATTGTAAATAGACGTAATTAAGCTACATGCTGCGTCACTATAATAAGCTCCGCCGCGTTTTTCTAATTGAGGTGGCTTAATATCTAAGTTCGGGTCTTTATATAACTCGAATAAATCATTCTCTAATTGTTTTACTACTTCTGCACGTGTGCCTTTTTCAACCGAATCTTCTTTCTCTTCTTCCAACATTTCACGTGTTTTATAGTAGTAACGATGATATGGACACGGAATTGCACGAAGACCGCGAATAAAGTCCGGCTCCCAGTTAAGCGCAGCAATGTTTTCCATCGTAATTTGCTTTTCTGGATCTGTTACAAGTTCTAATACACGATCTATTACGCTTACGCCATCCAAGTATACATCTAATCCGTATACCATATGATTTAAACCAGCGAAATCAACGTGTACCCGGCTTGCATCTACTTCAAGTAATCTTGCAAGACCCATACGAATTCCGATTGGAACGTTACATAGACCAACTACTCGTTGAATGTTCGTGTAGCGAAGTACAGCTTCTGTTACCATACCTGCTGGGTTTGCGAAGTTAATAAGCCATGCATTTGGACATAATTCCTCCATGTCCTTACAAATATCTAAAATAACAGGAATCGTTCTCAGCGCTTTGAACAAACCACCAGGACCATTCGTTTCCTGACCAATTACATCATATTTTAATGGAATTGCTTCATCTTTTGCACGTGCTTCTAACAAACCAACGCGAAGCTGCGTTGTTACGAAGTCAGCATCTTTTAATGCCTCACGGCGATCAAGTGTTAAATGAATATCAATTGGTAAACCTGATTTTTTCACCATACGTTTCGCTAAGTCACCAACGATTTCTAACTTCTCTTTTCCTGCCTCAATATCTACTAACCAAATTTCACGAACAGGAAGCTCGTCATAACGTTTAATAAATCCTTCAATTAACTCTGGTGTATAACTAGAGCCACCGCCGATTGTAGCAATTTTAATTCCAGTCATGCTTTATTCCCCTTTCGCTTCTAGCTTTTTATAAAGGTCAATAAATTCTGCCGCTAATTCTTTTACCGTAATAGAATTCATTAAATGATCTTGCGCATGAATTAAAAGAACACTAATCTCTGTTTTTTCCCCTCTTGCTTCTGATTGTATGAGCTCTGTTTGGAAATGATGCGCTTCATTAATCGCTTCTTTCGCCTTTACCATCGCTTCATCAGCTTCTGCCATTTTCCCCTGTTTGGCGAATTGCAGTGCCTCCATTGCAAAGCTTCGTGCATTACCACTATTTAAAATCAATTGGAATGGAATTTGTTCTGCTGTAGTCATCATAATTACCGCCCTCTCTATTATGGTTCAACCGATTTAAATACCCCTTCAGTTTGAACATTTCTATTAAATTATTATTTTATTAATGATAGTTTGGTGTTCTTGTAGATGGTTCTCATCTTTCTGAACATGATATAAAGGTGATTGTTCTCACAGATAATGTTACCTGTGAGAACAATTACTATGTTACATAGGTACAGAGTTGTTATTTCCTTGTGCTGCTGCTTTTTCAGTACGAACAACAGAACGGTCAGATAATACAACGAATGGATAGTAGATTACCATCGCAATTACAAAGTTGAATAACTGTAGAATTGCGCCTGAAAGATGTCCACCTGTTACAAGATAACCACTAATAATTGGTGGTGTTGCCCATGGAATCATCACAACTGTTTTTGGTACCCAACCAATAGATATCGCTGTATAAGAAGTAATTACTAATACAATTGGTGTTATGATAAACGGTAAGAATAAAATTGGATTTAAAATAATTGGTGTACCAAAGATTACTGGTTCGTTAATATTGAATGCACCTGGTCCAATTGATAAGCGAGATACACCGCGTAATTGTGCACTTTTTGCTACAAGTAATACGACCACTAAGAACGCTAATGTTGCACCAGAACCACCAAGATATACAAAAGTATCAAAGAATGGTTTTGTAATAATGTTTGGAACATCAAATGCAGATGTACCACCTTGGAATAACTTCATATTTTTCTCTAATGCCGGTAAGTATAATGGCTCAATAATACCACCAACGATATTTGGTCCATGTAAACCGAAGAACCAAAGAAGATGAACAAGGAGTACAATGACAATTGCACTTGGTAATGTCCCTGCTAAACTTTGCAGTGGTGATTGAATCGTATTAAAGATAAATTCATGAACACTTGTACCAGCTAATTTCACTGCTAATTGAATACCTGCAACTACTGTTAAGATAACAAATGCTGGAACTATAGCTGCGAAAGATCTTAAAACTGCTGGTGGTACTCCATCAGGCATTTTAAAAGTAATGTTTCTTTGTACAAAGAAACGGAATACCTCAGTAACAAGGAGTGCCACGATAATTGCTACGAATAGCCCTTGTGCCCCTGTCCAAGCTAAGTTCAATCCGCCTTCTTTCGGTGTTGTTGGCGTAAGAATAATTAACGCACCAAATGAAATAATACCTGCTGACAAACCATCAACGCCGTAAGATTTTGCTAAGTTATAACTTGTTGTAAATGCTATGATTAGTGCTAGAATTGCGAAAGAACCAGTCCACATTCCACCGCCAACTTGTTTCCACGTTTCACCAAACAAACCTTTCATGAACTCTTGGAAAGCTTCAGACGGAAAACCATTAATTAGTGATGCCAATGCACCAACTAAAATAAGTGGCATAACTGCAATAAATCCATCACGGATCGCAGCTAAGTGACGTTGCGATCCGATTTTACCAGCGACAGGAACAATATACTTCTCCATAAATGCAATAAACTTTTGCATTTCGCTTCCCCCCTAATTATTTTTTTAGTGTTAATGCGTGATCTAAAACTGCTTCTCCATTCATCATGCCGTAGTGCATTGGGTTAATAACATCGACTCCAACGTTTTTCTCATCGGCAAGCGTTTTCATTGTAGAAAGCATGTAACGAACTTGTGGTCCTAATAATAGTACGTCTGCTTGATCGATATTGTTTTTTACTGCATCCCCAGATACAGCCCAAATCTTACCTTCTAGACCGCGAGCTTTTGCAGCCGCTTCCATTTTTGTAACTAGTAAACTTGTAGACATCCCTGCTGAACAACATAATAAAATATTCATTTATAAATCCCCCTTGTGTGGTATAAAAAATTTATGTTTTTTATTTTTCTTTACGCTATTTATTAATGCAATTACCGTGCCAACTTTTCAAAACGCCTAAAATCAGCGTTTTTTCGAGTAATTTCTTTGTGTGTTACCGCTTTCAATCAGTGTGTCCCAAAAAAAACACACAGTGTGTTATAAAACACCTCACTTTTAACACATAACTGTATGAAAATAGATTAGTGTTTAGTTGTCTAGTTGTGTTTAAAACAAAAAAACACTAATTTTTTTAAAAGTGTGAAAATATAGTGCCAAAAAATATAATATTTCAACTCAAATCAAAACAAATACCTATTCAAGACACTCGTCTAGTTATTGTCCAATCAAACTCTACTAAATTACATAGAATAGAATAAAATAAAGTATTTTGAAAGGGGATTCCAATGCCAAAGCATAGAAAAAAGAATAGAATGAAGATTTATAGAATACAGGTTCAAAATAAATGGTATAAACAAGAAGAGGATTCTGAATTAAATTCCAACACGGATACACTAGATCGACAGGACACTGAAGATAAACAAGACAGACCTGACAAACACGACGAACCAGATAAACACGATAAGCAAGTACAATCGGAAAATGTAATTATAGTACCCACAGATTCACACAGCTTAGATGTGTGGGATGAAATTTCTCTAAAGGAAATACAAGCTGGTGAACATACGAATTTATTTGAAGAAAAGAGTAATTATCAAAATATTAATTTAGTCCAAGTAAACGATGTTCGCTTATACTTGGACAAGCAACTACAATTCAGCTCCGTTGATGAGCAAATTTATCATGAAGCGCTTGTACATCCGATTATGGCAAAAGTAATTGATCCAAAACGTGTTCTCATATTAGGTGGTGGCGATGGTCTTGCCTTACGAGAAGTTTTGAAATATGAAACTGTGCTACACGTAGACCTTGTTGATTTAGACGAGGCAATGATTAATATGGCACGTAATGTTCCAGAAATAGTATCTTTAAACAAAAACGCTTTTTTTGATAATCGCGTGAACGTGCACGTATGCGATGCAAAAGAATTTCTAAATTCACCTTCATCTTTATACGATGTAATCATCATTGATTTCCCTGATCCAGCGACAGAGTTATTAAGTACTTTATATACAAGCGAACTTTTTGCTCGTATAGCTACGTTTTTAACAGAAGATGGTGCATTCGTCTGCCAATCTAATTCACCTGCTGATGCACCTCTAGTATATTGGAGCATCGGTAACACTATTGAACATGCTGGATTAACTGTGAAAAGTTATCATACAATCGTTCCTTCTTTCGGAACTGACTGGGGATTTCATATTGCTGCTAATTCTGCCTATGTACTCGATCAAATTGAGCAATTATATGTAATACCAACTCCTCGAACATTACCTTCTCTTCTTTCTCCTTTGTTTCAATTTAAAGAAGAACATTTAGAACAACGTAATCTCGCTCTTTTAAACTCAGAATCGAATCTTATCCTACATCAATGTTACAAAAAGGAAATGGAGTTTTGACAATATTATAGTAAGGAGTGCTACCCTATGGAATATTCTACTTTTGGTAAGCATATAATAGTAGATTTATGGGGAGTGGACTTTTCCCTATTAGATGATGTTCACTTTTTAGAATATCATTTAGTTAACGCTGCAGATTGCTCTGGTGCCCATATTTTAAACGTAAGTACAAAAGAATTCGATCCGCATGGCGTTACTGTTTTAGTTTTACTATCCGAAAGCCACCTTTCAATTCACACTTATCCAGAAAAAAACTTTGCAGCCATCGACTGTTATACGTGCGGTACGACCGTTGAACCGCAAATAGCGATTGATTATATCGTAAGTATATTAAGACCAAACGAGATGCATATAAAAAAACTAATTCGTGGTACAGGAGAGATTATTACTGCCGATTAATTATCACTCTTACTCATCCGTAAAAAGGAGGATTGTAAATACCATCAGTGGAACAAACACTCCACTGATGGTACGGACACATACATAAAAAAACCTCGCATAAGCAAGGTTCATTCATCCACCGACATCTTCCTATATAATTCTACAAACTCACTCGCCAATTCCTTCACTGTAATTGCGTTCATTAAATGATCTTGTGCATGCACCATCAGAAGGGTAACTTCGTTTTTTTCCCCGGCAGCCTCTTTCTGTATGAGCTCTGTTTGTAAGCGATGCGCCTCTTGCAATTCATTTAAAGCTTCTTTTAGTTTCGCTTCTGCTTCCTGAAATTCACCGCGCTTTGCGCAATCAATTGCTTCCATTGAGCAGCTTCTCGCATTACCACCATGCAAAATTAAGTGAAAAGCTTTCGTCTCTATCGTATCCATTTTAGTTATTTACTCCCCCTTTTCTTCCGCTACTTTTTGTTTATCCCATATTTTTAAGAACGGTAAGTAAATAAAGAATGCAAGTGCAAAGTTAACAAGTTGTAAAACAACACCTGAAATTTTCCCGCCTGATCCTAAATATCCACTAAAAAGAATAGGTGTCGTCCAAGGTACAGCCGCTCCGCTCGGACGTGCGACCCATCCCCATTCCATTGCAAAGTAAGAAACAACCGTTAACACAACTGGAACCAATATAAATGGAATAAGTAAAATTGGATTCATTACAATCGGCATACCAAAAGTTACCATTTCATTAATATTAAATATACCAGGCGCAATTGACAATCGCCCTAAACTTTTTAATTGCTGACTTCGCGCAAATAGTAACATTCCTACAACTAAAGCGAGTGTTGCACCAGAACCACCCATATAAATCCATAAATCAAAAAACTGTGCGGTAATCGTATTCGGTACATCTTGCCCTGCTTGGAAAGCAACTCGGTTTTGATCCATTAACGACAACCAAACGGGGCTCATTACACCACCAACAATAGTAGCACCATGAATTCCACACGACCAAAGAACATGAACGAGAATAACTGCTATTATTGCGCCCCAAAGACTAGCACCAAGTACACTAAGTGGTTCCTGTAAAATTTGCCCCACAATATTATGGATACTGCCAAAAGAAGTATTTTCTATAATTAAGCGTAAAATCCAAATAACCGTTACAACAATAAAACCTGGAACAAGTGCCGCAAATGAACGTGTCACAGCTGGTGGAACTGTCTCCGGCATCTTTATAATCATCTTTTTTTGTACAATAAACCGATAAAGTTCAGTAGATATAATTGCAATAATCATCGCTACAAATAAACCTTGGCTTCCCATTAGTGCAGCTGGGATTGCTCCATCTACAATCACACTTTCCTTCGTGCTTGGTATAATATATGCAACTTGAAATGGAGTTGCAAGTAAAAACGTCACAAGCGATAATGCTCCGGATGCTAAAGCGTCCACTTTATAATATTCTCCAAGTCTGTAAGCGATTCCAAAAACAGCTATTAAAGCCATTATATTAAAAGTTGCACTAACTGGATACCCTAAAGCCCTCTGCCAATTCTCACCAAATAAACCTGCCATAAAATCATTATATCCTGTTATTGGTAATGCACTAATAATAAGGAAAAATGATCCAATAATCAAGAAAGGCATCGTCAAAATAATTCCATCACGAATCGCTTGCAAATGCCTCTGCTCTGCAACCTTCCCTGCCACTGGCATCACATATTTCTCTAAAAACTTTATCATCTATCCCACTCTCCTCATGGTTTCATGGACAAAGCTGCTTGTAAGATAGCCTCTCCATTACAAAGTCCGTAATGGACGGATTGAATGACATCAACAGGTATTCCCTTCTCCTTACATAATTCTTTCATTTTCGGTAATAAATAACGTACTTGCGGTCCAAGTAAAAGTACATCTGCAGTATCAATATGATTTCGCACTTCTGAACCTGATACTGCCCAAATCTTTACCTGTATCCCTCTTGCCTCTGCTGCTTTCTCCATTTTTGTAACAATCAAACTGGAAGACATTCCCGCTGCACAGCAAAGTAAAATATTCATCTCGCTCCCCTCCCCCTTTTTCCAAACCTAAGTTATGGTGTAGCCCTTGCCACCACTAGGTTACAAATATATATGTCTAGATTTCTAACTGTATGCCGAGCTTAAAAACAAAAATTTCTCGGTTTTCACGCTATTCCATCTATCCGTATTTTCCTAGTAAAGAAGTCTCTAACTCGCTATAATGATTCAGTATGATTTTTTATAATCGATAGGAGGATATATTTATGAAGGCATATCGCTTTCCGCTTATTTTATTATCTTCTATCCTAATTGGTGGTTTTATTGGTTATTTCATGGGTGCCGATGCAGTTGCTTTAAAGCCGCTTGGTGACATTTTCTTAAACTTAATGTTTACGATTGTTGTACCGTTAGTGTTCTTTAGCATCGCGTCATCTATTGCTAATATGGATGGATTAAAACGTTTCGGTAAAATTATGTCTAGTATGGCTGGAACTTTCTTATTTACAAGTATTTTAGCTGCTATTTTTATGATTATTATCGTGAAAGTATTCCCGCCAGCACAAGGTGTTGTATTAGAACTAACGCAGCCTGATAAAGCTGAAAAAGCAGTTAGTGTTGCTGATCAAATTGTCGGTATCATAACAGTATCAGACTTTTCAAAGTTACTATCTCGCGAGAACATGCTAGCTCTTATTTTCTTCTCTATCTTAATGGGGGTTGCAACTTCAGCAGTTGGTGAAAAAGGGAAACCATTCGCTACATTCCTACAAGCTGGTGCAGAAATTTCAATGAAAGTTGTATCTTTCATTATGTACTACGCTCCAATCGGACTAGCTGCCTACTTCGCAGCATTAGTTGGTGAATTCGGACCACAACTTCTTGGAACTTACTTCCGAGCAGCAATGGTATACTATCCAGCTTCTCTTATTTACTTCTTTGTATTCTTTACATTCTATGCGTACCTTGCAGGTCGCAAACAAGGTGTACAAATATTTTGGAAGAACATGGTCTCTCCTACAGTTACATCACTTGCAACTTGTAGTAGTGCCGCAAGTATTCCAGCGAACTTAGAAGCAACGAAGAAAATGGGTATTTCTTCTGACGTTCGTGAAACAGTTGTCCTTCTTGGATCTACACTTCATAAAGACGGATCTGTTTTAGGCGGGGTATTGAAAATTGCTTTCTTATTCGGTATTTTCAACATGGAATTCGAAGGACCGAAAACATTAGCAATTGCACTTGTTGTTTCTCTATTAGTAGGAACAGTAATGGGTGCTATTCCGGGCGGGGGTATGATTGGTGAAATGTTAATCGTTTCTCTATACGGATTCCCACCAGAAGCATTGCCAATTATCGCAGCAATTAGTACAATTATCGATCCTCCTGCAACAGTGTTAAACGTAACAGGAGATAACGCTTGTGCCGTAATGACAGCTCGTCTTGTAGAAGGTAAGAACTGGATCAAAAATAAATTTGCTTAATATATAGAAAGAGGATGCTCGTTTTGAGCATCCTCTTTTTGTTGTCATTTGTCAGTGAATCGATATATTTGAAGTTGTGATAGATATATTAGCAAAAACGTTAATATAATCCCATCCCGCCACAAATTTGTTATAATCTTCACAAATATTCCACACCTTTCATCCTTTCTCCGTACTATAATCATGTATGGAAAAGGAGATGGACATGATGACACAAAGCGCACCAGAATTCAAAGTTTTGCAAAGCATTGCATTTCTTGCTGTCGTTTTGCAAAGTTCCTTATTATATACAATGAATCAAGGAAATGTCTTACTCGAGCAATCCCTCATTATGGGCATGCTATTTAATCTTGCAAAATTTTCAGCACCTGCATTCATATTTATCGTCGGCTTCCATTTAATTCGGCTATATACGAAGCAACTCGTTTACAGAGAATATATTTATGAAAAAGCCGCACATTTACTCATTCCTTATTTCTTCTGGTCTATTCTTTACCTATTAACAACAAACGATGTCATTACACTACAAGGCGGAATAAAAAGTTTATTACTCGGAACAGCTGCACCTCATCTTTGGTACGTTATTATGATGTTCCAAATTCACTTATTGTTCCCGTTACTATGCACACTATTTTATTGGTTTCAAAAACGAACAGAAAATAAAAAAGACATATATAAATATATGACCATTTTCGCTTGTCTATATTTCTTCTTAATGTGGTACTCTTCTCACTACATTTTTAATGGAGAGAAACTGACTAGTTCAACCATTTTACATTATACAGATCGTTCCTTCTTCTTCTACTCATTCTATTTCGTCATGGGAGGAATAGCTGCTGTAGCATTAAAAACTTGGCGTATATTTGTCATGAAACATATTCCGCTTATAACAATCTTATTTTTCATCTTATTTTTATTCATCAATTATGAGTTATTTAGTTTTTACGGCGCCAATTCTATTCATTTAACGGTTTCTACTTATTTAAAACCGTCCATGTTTTTATATATTGTTTGTGAAATTATGATACTGTACGTGTTATCTATTACAATTGTACAGCGACGTGGTTTCTTATATAAAGCTCTACGTTTTATCGGGAATTACACGTATGGCGCTTATTTAGCTCATTTTTTCTTCTTGCAACTATGTACAAAATTTCTTTCTTTATTCACACTGCAAGAAAACACAATATTATATAGCCTATTATTATTTACAATAACGGCCACAATCTCGATTTCAGCAATGGTCATTTGCAGTACACTACCATTTCATACATGGATTACAGGACCTTCTCCTACGACAAATATGAAATGGGCTAAGATTGTACTTCGAAAAAATCACGAAAAGGTATTCAAACCATATCTTTGATATAATAAAGTGAAACTTTAATCAGTGGAGGGGTTCTTCATCCCCCACTGATTATTAGCCCTCACCAATCGGGCATTTACGGGCAGCCCGATCCCCACCTAACTTCTTTTCTTTTGCTGAATTTTGAGGTAGGGGTCTTACTGCCCGTTAATGCGGGATAGTATTTCATATAAGAAAAGAAAGCAGGAGACACCTATGATTAATCAAATTGGACAAATTATGTTATATGTAAATAATCAAGATGAATCAGTGCAATTCTGGACAGAAACAGTAGGATTCCAAATCGTTGCAGAAGAAAATAACGGTCAAGGATTTCGCTGGATTGAAATTGCGCCGGCAAAAGAAGCTGGAACAAGCATCGTCCTTCACGATAAGGCGTTAATTGCGAAGATGCAACCTGAATTAAACTTAAATACCCCTTCACTTATGTTCTTCTCTAATAACTTAGATCAACTGTATAAAGATCTTTCTGAGAAAAATGTTACAGTTGGACAAGTTGTAGATTTACCTACAGGTAGAGCTTTTAACTTCGCTGATAATGAAAGTAATTACTTTGCGGTTATGGAAAAGAAATAAGAAAAAGCTATCCGGAAAAATCGGATAGCTTTTTTCATTTTAAGAAACTTGCTCTGCATTCGTCTCCTTATGCTGTATATGACTCGTAACCCATGTGATTCCGCCAGCAACAACGAGATAGCATAATAAAATTAAAATTTGCATTCGTAATTGCGACCAATCTCCTAAAGAGATAACATCTTGTAATCCTCTAAGAGAATGAGACATTGGGAGAAACTGTCCAATTTTGCTAAGCACAGCTATATTTAACTCTCCTGGGAAAGTACCTCCGCTCGTCGCTAATTGAAGAACGAGAAGCGTTACCGCTGCGAACTTCCCAACAATGCCGAATACCGTTACTAACATAAGAATAAATGTCATGAACGTAAAGGAAATAACAATACTTGATAAAACAAAGAGTGATACACTTGCAACTTCTAATTTCATAACTCCTAACACTACCACATCTACAAGTAGTGCTTGAATGAGTCCAATTAAATATACTAATCCTAATTTATTAATAAAATGTACTGTTCCGCTTACCTTCATACTTTGTCTACGGCCAAGAGGTAAAATATTCGATGCCATAATTCCGCCAACATAAAATGCCAGTGATAAAAAGTATGGTGCAATACCTGAACCGTAGTTAGGCACATCAGAAACTGTCGACTTCACTAATTGAACCGGCTCTGAGAACATCGTATTGCGTGCATCATCATTGCGAACATCCGCTATCTTCTCTGCGCCCTCTCCCAATTTCGTAGAAAGTTCTTTCGCACCATCGTCAAGTTTAACAAGTCCGTTCGTTAACTTATCAGCACCATGATTCAGCTCTGTTCCGCCACTCGCAAGGTGATTTACACCTTCTTGTAATGATGTAAATCCATTTCCCCACTTCGTAAATCCATCAGCTAAATTCGAAGTACCATCTGCTATCTTTTTCGTTCCAGCGGTAGCTTCGTTTAACTTAACTCCGAATGTATTCATGCCTTCCTCAATCTTATGCTGACCATCAGTAAGCTTCCGCGCACCTTGTGTCAATTGTTGTTGGCTATTATTTAAAGTGTTTGTTGCTTTAGCTAATCCGTTAGAAGTAGCAATGATCTTTTGAAAAGCAGGATCTTGCTGCACTTCTGGATGACTTTTCACGTACTCTTCTAATTGTTGTTTTACACTATTTGCTGCATTGTCCGCTTTCACTTGCCCTTCAGCAAGTTTCTCACTTCCGTTCACCCATTCATTTGTACCAGCACTTAATTCACTAACTCCTGATTGTAAAGACTTCTCACCCTGTGCTAGCAGCTCCATACCATTATGAAGTGATGCCGCTCCTTGACTCAGCTCATTTGCACCGCTACTTAAGGCAGATTGGCTAGAAGCAAGTTTTTCACTTCCCTCTTTCACTTTTGATGTCCCGTCACTTAAACGATGAATACCATCTGCAAGCTGATTCGCCCCATTTTTTGCATCCGTCGTTCCTTCGTGCAACTTCTCAGCACCATTACTTGCATCACTCAACCCTTGTGCCAAATCTTGAAACTTTGAAAAGACACCTTCTGTATAAGATTTCGTAATACTATTTGAGATTTTTGTTTTCATATTTTCAACAGCTGTCGTTCCAATTTGAGCTGCTACAAAGTTTTTACCCGGATTTACTTTGTACTGAAGCTGCGCTGGCTCTGGTTTCTCATCCATAAGTGTACTTACCTTTTTAGAGAAATCCTCTGGAATCGTAACGACCATATAATACTTATCTTCTTTTAACCCTTCATCAGCATTTTTTTCTGATACGAAATGAAAAGCTAGTTCCTTATTCTCTTTTAAATTTTTGACAAAATCTTCTCCTGCATGAATTGTTTTTTCATCCATCGCAGCACCTTTATCTAAATTTACAATTGCAACAGGTAATTTATCTAATCGTCCATATGGATCCCAATATCCAGCTAAAAAGAATCCTGAATAAATTAACGGAACGATTAATAAAAAAATTAAAGCGATACGTCCATGTTTATGGTGCCACATCGCTTTCCAATCTTTAAATATAAGTTGAATTCCTTTCATGAAACATACTCCTCTTCTAATTTAACACCCTTCGAATGGTTTAACAGATTTACTATACACGTCACTTTCCATACTGTATAATACATCTTTAATTATCAATTCATTCCTTCTGGTCTATAGAAAAGAGGTTCAAAATGGAACTGCTCCAATTAAAATACTTTCAGGCAGTCGCACGATTAGAACATATGACAAAAGCCGCTGAAGAATTGCATATCGCACAACCTTCGCTCAGCAAAACAATTGCTAGATTAGAAAAGGACTTAGGCGTCCCGTTATTTGATCGCCAAGGTCGACAGATTACATTAAACTCTTTTGGAAAAGTATTTTTAAAACGAGTAGAGCGCATTTTTCATGAATTAAGTGAAGGCGAAAGAGAAATTAAAGATTTAGCTGAATTACAACAAAGCTCTATTACACTGGCAGTTTCTATCCCGAGAATATTACCAGAACTACTCGGCTCTTTTTTACTAGAACATCCTAACGTTCGATTCCAACAGTTTCTCGCATCTACTCCTTCTATGAAACGACAACTAGATAATATAGAAATTGACTTTTGCATTTCTTCTGTGCCAATTGAAGGCGAGGAAATTATGTGGGAGCCACTTATTACAGAAGAAATTTTCTTAGTCGTCCCTTCAGGCCACCGTTTATCAGGACGTGAAAGTGTATATCTGCATGAAGTAAAAGACGAATCGTTTATTAGTATGAACACTGGTTACGGATTTCGGCACTTAACAGATGAATTTTGTAAAAAAGCTGGTTTCACTCCACATATCGCTTTTGAAGTAGATGAACCAACCGTGATTAGCGATCTCATTAAGCAAGGTCTTGGCATCGCCTTTGTCCCAGGTTTAACTTTATTAAAAAACTCTACTTTAGCATCAAATAAGTTACGTATTATTGAACCTAATTGCGAACGAACTATCGGCTTAAGTTGGTCAAAGAAGCGCTATTTATCAAACACCGCCCAGCAATTTCGTGAATTCGTGATTGACTACTTCTCCAATATTAGGGCGTAAAATTATATCGCTTTACAAACAAGTAACGACACAAATAAAAGGTACCATCCCCATAGGGTGGCACCTTCTATTTTTTACTCTTATCCAATTCCATTTCCGCTAAAAGCGGCAATACGTTATCGAAAATATGTGTATTATTATTCTCACCTGTTACATATCCACCATAATATCTACTAAATACATTATCATTTCGGAATGTAGCCATCCGCTCATACAATTCCTTCGCAAACTTTGTATCACCTGTTTGTAGTACGTACAAAATTGTTAATCCGTAAGATGCTGGTGATTCATAGTTCACAGCTTGTTTTCCCGTTTCTAAGTTATAACGACCATATAACTTTTCGTCTTCGCGAAATTTCCTCTTTATAAATTCCAAATAAGCATCTGATGAAAGACCGCCTAAACTACGATGATAAGCGACGTATGATTGATCAATAAGATTCACTTCTTTATCGTACGTAAATGTCCCATCATCTTTATACTCTTTCGGAAATGCCCAGCCCTGCCTTGGATAATCCGCTAAAAACTGAACAACTTCCTGATACTGCTGTGCAGAAATTTTTCCATACTTTTTCATATAAGAGAATGCATGCGGATTTATGTAAGATGTTGTTGCAAAGTTATTTTGTTTCCCTGTATCTGCATCGTAATAATCAACGTAATAATTACCTTTTTTATTATAACGAAGTACAGAATCACTCAATTGATCTGCAAGGTTTTTATAGCGATCTTCCTTGTACATTTCATAAGCACGATATAATTGTTCTATAATACGAAGATCATCGATAAGTGCATTAGTAGCTGACTGCATTTCTCCCTTTTCAGAGATTTTCCATATAACGATGCGATCCTTGTGTACAAAGTTATTTTGAATAACCTTCACTTGTTCATCAAATAAAGCTTGATCATCTTTATCAAGTGTATATTGTAGCCATAACCCTGCAGATTCTGATAAAGCTTCACGGCCCTTCGCTTCACCCTTACCTGCCTTTGTATCCTCTAAGCGATACGTTGCAAGTGTTCCATTTTCATTCACCATATGTCGTAAAATAAAATGCTCGGTACGATTTCCTTGTAAAGCTGACCAAAATACAACTCCACCTAAAGCGATTAAGAGACTAACCCCAATCCCTATATATAAACGTTTTCGCAAGCTTTTCACCTCCTTTTAAGGCTAACCTTAATTTTAACAGAACATACGCAAATATAAAAAAGACAATCCTTTAGATTGTCTCTCTCACCTTATCCTTCGCAAGCCTCTTTAGAAGGTCTATATAGCGATTCCACAAGTCGATCATATTCACGACGCGTAATTTCTTTATTATACAACTTTAATAATAAATCTCTATGCTCTCTTGAAAATGCCATCTTTTTAATGACTTCAGGATACATAAAACACCCTCTCCATTTCACATAAACTTCTTCATCCCGGAAATAGAACTTACGTTCGCATAAAAGATTATAAAAGATTCAGCCCTAAAAAACAAATAAAATATTACCAAATATAATTTTCTTTCTCTTTAGAATATTTAAACATTATATTACCGTACTCATTTTTTAAATACATATATATTTTTGGTAGTTTTTTGAATAAATTTTCCAATTCAATCAGAAAATAATGGCAAAAAGAAGGGGAGTATACATATGGATACCGTAACATTAGCAAGGGCATTTTTTGGTTCTTCATTAGCATTCCACATTATCTTTGCAACGCTTGGAGTCGGGCTTTCTTTAATGATTTTTATAAGTGAAATACTCTATCACTGGAAGAAAGATTCCGACTATGCCATTATGGCAAAAAGATGGACAAAGGCTTTTGCTATCCTTCTCGGTGTAGCAATTCCAACTGGAACAATTGTTGGTGTACAAATTTCACTTCTTTGGCCTGGTTTCGCCAAAATTGTTGGGCAAGTTATTTCCGTTCCGTTTCAAATTGAGATTTTCGCCTTCTTTTTAGAGGCTTTATTCATGTCTATTTACGTATATGCGGCTGATAAACTGCCTCCAGTTATGAGATTAATCTCGCTATTTTTCGTTATGATTGGCGCCACTGCATCTGCCGTGCTTATTACATCGGCAAACACATGGATGAATACACCTGCGGGCTTTTCAATGAATCCAGATGGCTCAGTTTTTAACGTTGATCCGTGGAAAGCTTTCTTTAATCCGAGCTTTGGCACAAGTGCATTCCACGTCGTTATTACGGCCTATACAACTGGAGCAGCTGTTATTGCTTCTATCGCTGGATTTAAATTATTAAAGAAAAATTTAAGTGCTCGTGAAATTGCTTACCATAAAAAAGGATTACTGTTAGGGCTTGTCGTTACATTTATCACAGGTGCTACGATGTGGCTTTCAGGACACGAATCTGCTATTGCCTTACATAAACATTCACCTGAAAAACTAGCATCTGCTGAAGCTTTGTTTGAAACGACATCACACGCGCCTTTATCGATTGGCGGGGTTGTGGACCCTAACACACTTGAACTAAACTATGCCCTTGAAATTCCGAACATGCTTAGCTTATTAGTGGGACTAGACCCTAACACCGTTGTAAAAGGGCTAAATGAATTCCCGCAAGAAACATGGCCACCATTTTACACACATACACTGTTCAATTTAATGGTCGGCACCGCTGCCTTTACCTTTGCAGTTGCAGCTATTGCCCTCTTATATTGGTACTTTGTTTACCGAAAAAAAGGAGTAGAGTTACCGAAGTGGCTTCTTTGGGGAGCTGCCGCCTGTGGACCCGTTATGTTGCTCGGTATTGAATTCGGATGGATTTTTAGTTGTAGTGGTCGTCAGCCATGGACAATTTATGGCATGCAACGCACGGTAGATGCTTCTACGCGCGCTGATTTCGTCGGTCCTTTATTTGTTTTATTCATCATTTTATATATCGGACTTGGTATTTTAACCGTCTTTGTACTACGGACATTCTTTAAGAAACATCCATTAAAGAATGATTTACATCACGAAGGAGGCGATTCTCGTGCATGAGGAAAGCATTGCAATCATCATCTTATGGGCTCTTATTTTCGTATATAGCATATTAGGATCTATTGATTTTGGAGCTGGTTTTTGGGGCATGGTATACGCTAAACACCCGACGCTTGCTGCCAAGCTTGCTAATCGGTACTTATCACCAACTTGGGAAGTAACGAATACGTTTCTTGTCTTTGTCGTCGTTGCTTTTCTCGGTTTCTTCCCAAAAGCGGCCTTTACCCTTGCAACCGTTATGTTTGTACCAGTTATGTTAATTTTAGTACTCGTTGCGATTCGTAGTACATTTATGGTATTTGCTTACTCCCTGCCAAAATACCAACACCTTCTTCGGATTATTTCAGGTATTACCGGGCTCTTAATCCCAGCTCTATTAATTACCGTTCTGCCAGTTACAGAAGGTGCCTATATTACGATGTCTGAAGGAAAAGAAGTGCTCCTTTACGGAAAACTTCTTTCTAGTCCCGTTATTTATTGTTATATGCTCTTCGGACTAACTTCGGAACTATTTCTATCATCTCTCTTTCTTGCTGATTTTGCTAGGGAACAAGGTTCTGAAGATACGTACCGAATTTATAGAAGAAATGCCATCATACTTGGTCCTGCAACGCTCGTGACTGCTATTATCGCTCTCGTTGTAATGGACCCTGAAACACACTGGCTTATGCAAGGACTAATAAAGCAATTCCCATGGTTTACAGTCTCTATCATTTTATTTGTTATCGGATACTCTTCGCTTTGGTGGACAAATAAGAAATATGGCACACTAGGCTTTCCTCGCATTGCAGTTTTAGCTGTCGTCGCTCAATATGCATTTGCAAGCTACGCTTACGGCGTCGCCCATTTACCTTATATCATTTACCCGGATGTAACTGTATTTACAAGCTTTACGACGGTCGAAACATTCTATGCACTTCTTATTCTTTACGCAATCGGGATTGCAATTTTACTACCAGGATTTATTTTCTTCTGGAATTTATTCTTAAAAGATCGAACATTTTTAAAGGAAAAATAGTAAATTAGGGGCATTCACACATAGAATGCCCCTAATTTATTAGACTCCTCTCCTAATAGTTATTACACTACTACTTATACTTGCCTTATTGCTCAAAATACACATATTCACTAGATTAAGGTAGATGCCTAGTTCTTCTTATTTTCTTTTGAATATAATGCTATATAAACTTGAGACAAGCCACATTTGTTCAAGGGAAAATAGAAAGGTAGGTTAAATATGAGCATTGAAATATGGATTACTATTATTGTATTCTTCTTAACGATGATTGTTATCTTTTGGCGACCTCGCGGTTTAAATGAGGCGTGGCCGGCAGCAGTCGGCGCTAGCATTATCCTCATTACTGGACTTGTATCAAAACCAGACGTCATGGACATTATAAGTAAAATCGGCGGTGCCTCTATAACGATATTAGCGACCATCGTTATGGCGGTTATATTAGAAAGCTTCGGCTTCTTCCACTGGTCCGCAGCAAAACTTGCAAATTTAGCAAAGGGCTCCGGTCGCCGCTTATACTGGTATATTCAATTATTATGTTTTCTTATGACTCTTTTATTCAATAACGACGGTAGTATTTTAATTACAACACCGATTTTAATTTTACTTCTGAAAAACCTTCAATTAAAACCTCATCAACAAATCCCTTATTTATTAAGCGGTGCTTTAATTGCCACTGCATCTAGTGCACCAATCGGTGTAAGTAATATCGTAAACTTAATCGCATTAAATATTGTTAATATGACTCTTTATATGCATACAGCTATGATGTTTGTACCTGCAACATTAGGGCTACTGTTTATGTCATGGCTCATGTATACAGTTTTAAAGAAAAAACTTCCAGAAAGATTACCTGTTTCTTCATACGATATTGAAGAGATTTTCTTCACGAAAAACTTCCATCCGTTAAAAGGACAAAATTCTGTTAATACGAAACAAAAACGTACGAAATTCATGTTAAAAGTATTAGGCTTCGTTTTCCTTATGCGCTGTCTTCTATTCGTTGCATCCTTCTTATCGATTCCAATCGAAATCGTTGCCGTACTCGGTTCACTCGTTCTTCTCATCTGGAGATGGTACTACTTACGAACAAACCCAGTCGATATTTTGAAAAAGACACCGTGGCACATTTTAATTTTCGCCTTCTCTATGTACGTAATTATTTACGGGCTTCACAACGCAGGATTAACAGCGGCGCTTGTCCATTGGCTCGAACCAGTTGTAAGTCAGCATCTACTCTATGCCAGCTTTGCAATGGGCGGACTCGTTTCCCTCCTCTCTAACGTCTTCAATAACCACCCTGCACTTATGATTGGTACAATCACATTAACAGAAATGGGACTAGATCCAGTCACATTAAAAACTATCTATCTCGCAAATATCATCGGTAGTGACATCGGTTCACTATTATTACCAATCGGTACACTAGCTTCCCTCATTTGGATGTATATCTTAAGACAAAACAAAATTAAAGTGAAATGGAAAGATTATTTAAGCGTATCTCTCATCGTAATCCCACTCACAACAGTCGTCACATTATTCCTCTTATACTACTGGGTACAATTATTCTTCACCTTATAAAGTGGGTGGGTGTTCATCCCCCACTGATTATTAGCCCGCACCAATCGGGCGTTTACGGGCAGTTTATCTCCCACCTAACTTCTTTGCTCCAGCCAAATTTTGAGGTGGGAGTTTTACTGCCCACAAATAGCGGGATAGACGACAGAAGCCCCCTTTGCTACCGTCTTAGCAAAGGGGGCTTCTTCTATATTTAAGTTAGGTACAGTGTGATCAATCAAGTAAAGAGGTGTAACGTGTTATTGATATAAGTGACTACCAGTTTCTTTGAATTCTACCGCTTTCTCTTTCATTCCTTTTTCAATTGCTTCTGTCGTTTCTAAGTCATTTTCTTTCGCATATTCACGAATATCATGTGAAATTCTCATACTACAAAACTTTGGGCCACACATTGAACAGAAATGCGCTGTTTTCGCCCCTTCTGCTGGCAACGTTTCATCATGGTACTCCATCGCGCGTTCAGGATCTAAAGATAAATTAAATTGGTCGCGCCAACGGAATTCAAATCGTGCTTTTGAAAGTGCATCATCACGCTGATGAGCCGTTTTATGCCCTTTCGCAAGATCGGCTGCATGCGCAGCGATTTTGTACGTAATAACCCCTTCGCGAACATCATCTTTGTTCGGTAAACCTAAATGTTCTTTCGGGGTTACATAACAAAGCATCGCCGTTCCAAACCAGCCGATCATCGCAGCACCAATCGCTGAAGTAATATGATCATAACCTGGTGCAATATCTGTCGTTAACGGCCCAAGTGTATAGAACGGCGCACCCTGACAAATATCAAGTTCTTTCTCCATATTTTCTTTAATTAAATGCATCGGTACATGCCCAGGTCCTTCAATCATAACTTGCACATCATGTTTCCAAGCGATTTTTGTTAATTCACCAAGTGTCTCAAGCTCAGAAAACTGCGCTTCGTCATTTGCATCTGCAATAGAACCTGGACGTAATCCATCTCCAAGAGAAAACGAAACATCGTACTGCTTCATAATTTCACAAATCTCTTCAAAGTGAGTATATAGGAAGTTTTCTTTATGATGGAATAAACACCACTGCGCCATAATCGAACCACCGCGCGAAACAATACCTGTCATACGCTTTGCAGTAATTGGAATGTAACGAAGTAATACACCAGCGTGAATCGTGAAGTAATCAACGCCTTGCTCCGCCTGCTCAATTAACGTATCACGATATACTTCCCACGTTAAATCTTCTGCAATTCCGTTTACTTTTTCAAGCGCTTGATAAATTGGCACAGTTCCAACTGGTACCGGAGCATTACGAATAATCCACTCACGTGTTGTATGAATGTTTTTACCTGTAGATAAATCCATAATCGTATCTGCACCCCAGCGAGTCGCCCACGTCATCTTCTCTACTTCTTCTGCAATAGAAGACGATACAGCAGAGTTTCCGATATTTGCATTTACCTTCACGTGAAAATTACGTCCAATTATCATCGGTTCCGCTTCAGGATGGTTAATGTTCGCCGGCAAAATCGCACGACCTTCTGCAATCTCCTTACGAACAAATTCAGGCTCTACCCCTTCACGAATCGCAACATATTCCATCTCAGACGTAATAATGCCATTACGCGCATAATGCATTTGCGAAACATTTGCACCTTGCTTCGCTCTAAGCGGCTTACGATCCATTTGCGGGAAAACAGGTGTATGTTTTGAAGCCACTTTCACACCGTCATCCTCAGGTTTAATTTCGCGTCCTTCATAAGCTTCCACATCACCACGCCCCAAGGTCCAAGAGTGGCGCGGCGTTGGAATCCCTTTTTCCAGCTCCACTTTATACTCTGGATCTGTATAAGGTCCACTCGTATCATACACACGGATTGGCGGATTTTGAACACCGTTCGTATCGCTTTGTTCAATCTCGCGCATTGGTACTTTCATACCCGCGCGTGTTCCATCCACATACACTTTCTTACTTCCTGGTAAACTCGATTTCAATTCAATTTGCTCAGCTGAAACAGACTGTTTCATAACCTTTGTTGCCCCCCTGTTCGTGACAAGGACGAGATATGGCCAGCGCATGCCAAAATAAAAAGAGCCAGGTCCATAAAAGAATAAGGACCTGGCTCATAAAGACATAATTATGTAAAGCCGTTAACTTCCCTACGCTGGTACGAGCCAGATCAGGTCCAAAGGGTTAAGAAGTTCACACGCTTCTCTCTCAGCCTACGCATACGTTAGGCACCCCTAGTTTATCACTGATTTAATTTTCAATACTTTCCCATCATACACTATAATCTGAAAAATGCAAAGTTTATTTCTTTTGTTGCTTACGGAATCATCCAAGTTAAATAATAAGCCTGCACATACGTCATAATCCCAACAATAGTAACGAAGAATAAACTATGCTTCAATGTAAAGCGGAACAAATCTGACTCTTTCCCAGCAAGTCCAACTGCCGCACAAGCAATCGCAATTGATTGCGGAGAAATCATTTTACCTGTTACACCGCCCGTTGTATTTGCTGCAACAAGAAGCACTTCAGATACACCGACTTGCTGCGCTGTAATTGCTTGTAAATTCGAGAACAGTGCGTTCGCTGACGTATCTGATCCTGTTAAGAATACGCCAATCCATCCTAAGAATGGTGAGAAGAACGGGAATAGTCCGCCAGTTCCTGCAAGTGCTAACGCTAATGTAGAAGATAGACCAGAATAGTTTGCGATAAATGCGAATCCTAATACGAATCCAATAGATAGAATTGGCATTTTTAGTTCGTTTAACGTTTCTTTAAATGTTGCTACTGCATCTTTTGCACTCATTTTCAAAATAAAGATAGAAATGATACAAGCAATTAAAATTGCTGTTCCAGTCGCTGATAAAATATCTAATTTCAAGATTGCTTCATAAGGTGTTGGTTTATTTACAATTGGCTCTGCTTTCATTACTAAATTGTGCAAGCTTGGAACTTCAAATTTAAATACGAGACTTTCTAAAGCGCCGCCCGGAGCGAATAACGATTTAAAGAAACTTTGGCTCCAGATGACTACCATCACAGTCAAAATAATGAACGGAGACCACGCTTTTACTACTTTTCCTACCGTTAGTTTCGGCATAGATGTCGCCGTCGTCGTTGCTGCTACTTCACTATTCGCTTGCTTAGTTTGATAAATTTCTTTCGGCTGCCAAACTTTTAAGAATAGCGATAAACTTACTAAACTTACAAGCGCTGACGTAATATCCGGAAGTTCTGGTCCTAAAAACGTCGCTGTAATAAACTGCGTAATTGCAAATGAACTACCCGCTACAAATAAAGCAGGCCACGTTTGTTTTACTCCTTTAAAGCCATCCATTAAAAATACGATAAAGAACGGAACAAATAAAGATAAGAACGGTAATTGATGCCCAGCCATTTGTCCAATTTTATGCGGATCAATGCCTGTCACTTGTCCAGCAACTGTAATCGGAATCCCCATCGCTCCGAACGCTACTGGTGCAGTATTTGCGATTAAACAAAGACCTGCTGCATATAAAGGATTTAGCCCAAGGCCTGCCAGAAGCGCTGCCGTAATCGCTACTGGTGCACCAAATCCTGCTGCCCCTTCCAAAAATGCTCCAAATGAAAATCCAATTAAAATAACGAGTAAACGATGGTCATTCGTAATGGATAATACAGATGCACGAATGACATCAAATTGACCTGTTTTCACAGAAATTTTATATAAAAATACTGACATAATGATAATCCACGCAATTGGCCATAATCCGTATAAGAAACCGTATCCGGTCGCTGCCATTGCCATTGTGAATGGCATTTTATACGCAAATAACGCCACCAAAATCGTTAATACAACTGTAATAAATCCTGCCACATACCCCTTCATGCGGAAAACCGCTAAAGCTAAGAAAAAAAAGATGATTGGAATAAGTGCGACTGCTGCCGAAATCCAAATGTTACTGAACGGATCGTAAACTTGTGTCCATGTGTTCATTGTTCTCTCCCCCTAAAGAATCCCCTTTTAAATAAGATATAACCTTATCAATAGACTACCAGGTCATCATACCTTTAAGTCTAAAAAATACAAAACGTTTAAGAAAACGTTTTCAATAATTTTATCACAACAATTTTCATTCAAAAAGATTTTTTCGAAAATTTCATCATTTGAAAAGGAAATCTTACAAAAGCGTCACGTTTTTGTAATGTTAATCGATAGGAAGGTCGCCAAATTTATCGCATACTAAAAGTATAACAACGGACATTACTTATGAGGTGATATATATGAACGGAAACAAAATATTAGCAGCTTTATCATACTTTAGTGTATTATTTGCACCTATCTTATTCCCTATTATCGTGTGGATTGTGGGCGATTCTGAAACGAAACCACATGCGAAACGTGCTCTATGGACACATATCGTTCCAAGCATCGCTTCATTTATTGGATTAGTTATTTTAGGAATTATGGGCATCGGATCTGATCAACCAGACGTAACACTTGGAATTGGGGCAATCATCGTCTTATGCATTTGCGGAATCATTAGCTTATACTACTTCATTTGGAATATCGTGAAAGGTATTAAGATACTGAAAGCTTAGTTTTAAACAAACGTTTGATTAAAAAGGAACTGTCCAAAAATTAATGTCGCATGATCGTAAATGAAATTTCATCGGCGATTCGACAATGAATATCGACTTAACTACAAAATACGACAAGAATAACCTACCTATTAATAAGAAAAAACCGTCCCAAAATACCTTTTGGGACGGTTTTTTTATCTTCTACGTTTCTTCTTTTTTCTCATCATTTTCTTTCGGCGCGTATTCGCTTTATCCGCTATAATGTGGAGCGTACTCGCCACAACAATCCCCATTACAAACGTTACAATTTCAACCTCGTGTTCCTTCGCAATTTCTATTAAATTTCCACCGAATGCGATTATATTTAATAGGAATAAAAACGGAGAAAACACGATTAACATGTATGCAATACGAATAATATCACCAATTATAATCGTATGTGTGAAGAAGGAACGATGGGGCATTACGCTCCTATATGGATACCAAAAAATACGGAGGAATCCCCATTTATTATACGCATTACTGTACGTATCTAAATCCGGTGTTAGAAATGAAGTACCTACTAAAAAGCCAATTGCAAAAGTTAATAAAAAATCAAAACTTGTTAATCCATACGAAAAGAGCATAAACAAAACAACCGGAAGGGATATTAAGTTTATTTTCGTATGCGTTCTTCCTGATGGCATAATGCACTTCCTCGCTTACGTTCGCCCTGTCATCCTATGACAGTTCTCACCTATTGATCTAATTTTTGATCGATAAATGATGTGTCTATATCCGAACCAAACCATTCTGCCAACTTCACTCGTGCCTTATCTTTCACATCTTCATTTACGTATATCGATGCTTGTAATAGTGCGGCCATTAACGCACCTAAATCATCCGTATAACCGACTCCAGCAATGAAATCTGGAATGGCATCAATCGGTGCAATGAAATAAGCAAGTGCTCCGATTACAATAATTTTCACTCGTTTTGGAACATCCGGTCTTTGCAACACGTAAAACAACAATAAACTCGCATAGATTACCGACTGCCCTGCCTGTTTCGCAACATGTTTTATTTTCTTCCAAAACGCTTCAACTGAAAATTTTTGTTTCATTCAAAAGCCTCCCTATTTTCAAAAGAAATAAGCTACAATATGTTATGTTATCAGTAAAAGTTCATCAAAATTACACATAATCTATCAATGAAATTTCATTGTAACAGACAAAACCAAAAAGAACAAGTGTTCGTTAATTTTTTCATATTTTCCTTCATATAATAGTTTTCTAGACAACCACTTAAAGATTTCCATTCCATATTTCTCAACCAAAAAACTTTCAATTCCACTTAACATTCTTTTCTATTTTTGTTATATTTTCTAGTTGACGGGCATATAAACGAATGTTAAAGTTTTCTCTGGTAGTGACAAATCACATACAAAAAATGTAAAATGTTATAGTGTTTCTCAGAAATGAATTTTGTTGTATAATACAGAAATGACGTTATGCTTATGAGCAGCACAAGAAACCAAAAAGGGTATGCATAGTTAAAGTCGTATATGGGGGAATATAGAAACTCTAATTATGGCCAAGAAAACTATGTATTTTTTATTTTAACATTTTTCGCTCCAAAATCGACCAAGCCTGATAGAGAAAGGGTGGAAATGAATGAAAGAAACCATGAAATCACAATTTCAAAACGTGCGTTTTACTTTATTCGTAGCTTTGGCCGTATGGCTAAAATCCTACATCATTACACGCACTAGCTTCGATTTAAAACTTGAATCTTTCATGCAAGAATTCATTTTATTCATTAGTCCATTAGCAGCATCATTACTGTTTGTGGGTCTTGCATTATTTGCAAAAGGGAAAAAACGTAACTATATAGCACTAGGAATTAACTTTATCTTAACGTTCATTCTTGTTGGTAACGTAATGTTCTACGGATTCTACAATGACTTCGTTACTTTACCAGTACTAGGACAAACGTCTAATTTCGGAAGTTTAGGTTCTAGTGTGAAAGAATTATTTAACTACAAAATCATCCTTGCATTTGCGGATATTATCGTATTCTTCGTTCTATTGAAGAAGAAGAAAGATTTTGCACCGACAGAACGTGTAGCGCGTCCGATGCGTTCTCTATACTTCGTGTCAACGGTTGCTATTTTCTGCGTAAACCTAGGATTTGCAGAAGCTGAGCGTCCAGAACTATTAACACGTTCATTCGACCGCGTTATGCTTGTTAAAAACTTAGGGTTATATGTACACCAAGCATACGACCTTGGCTTACAAGCAAAATCAAGTTCACAAAAAGCGTTTGCTGATGGTAGTAAATTACAAGAAACAGAAAACTACGTGAAAACAACACAAAGTAAACCAGATCCAAATATGTTTGGTACTGCAAAAGGGAAAAACGTAATTGTTGTCTCTCTTGAATCATTACAAACATTCTTAATTGGTGCGCAAGTTAACGGACAAGAAGTTACACCATTCCTAAACCAATTTGCGAAAGAAAGTTATTACTTCGATAACTTCTTCCATCAAACTGGGCAAGGTAAAACGTCTGATGCTGAATTCTTAGTAGATACTTCAATGTATCCACTAGACCGTGGTGCTGTATTCTTCACACACGGTAATAACGAATATACAGCAACTCCAGAAATTTTGCGTCAGCAAGGATATCACACATCAGTATTCCACGCGAATAACGCAACGTTCTGGAACCGTAACATTATGTATCCGGCACTTGGTTATGATCGTTACTACAACGAGCTTGACTACAAAATTACGCCAGAAACAAAATTAAATTGGGGATTAAAAGATATCGAATACTTCGATCAATCTATCGATATGTTAAAAGAAGTGAAGCAACCGTTCTATACTCGCTTCCTTACTTTAACAAACCATTACCCATTCACTTATGATGACAGTACGAAATTAATCGATGAATACAATTCTGGTGATGGCGTATTTGACCGTTACATGGTAACTGCTCGCTATTTAGACGAAGCAATGAAACACTTTATTGAGCGTCTAAAAGCAGAAGGTATTTACGACAACTCAGTTATCGTATTCTACGGTGATCACTATGGTATTTCTGAAAACCATAACCGTGCAATGGCACAGTTCTTAGGAAAAGAAGAAATCACTACATTTGACCATATGAACTTACAAAAAACACCGATGTTTATTCACGTTCCAGGTCAAAAAGAAGGTAAAACAATTTCAAAACCAACTGGTGAAATTGACATTAAGCCAACAATTCTAAACTTACTTGGTGTAGATTCTACGAATCAAATTCAATTCGGTCATGATGTATTCTCACCAGAAAATAAAGGATTCGTTGTTCTTCGTGACGGTAGCTTCGTTACAGATAAGTACATGTACACGAACAGTACATTCTACGACCGTACTACTGGCGAAGTTGTGCAATTACCGAAAGAAGAATCTCAACCACTAATTGATCGTGCCCAAAATGAATTGAACATGTCTGACAAAATCATTGAAGGTGACTTACTTCGCTTCTCTGAAAGTAACAAGATCAAAACTGGTGAAGTAAAGACAGCTATTAAAGAAGAAAAGAAGAGCGCTGAGTAATCTCAGCCTCTTTTTTTATTTTCTGCTATCCTTCCTCTCCTATTCATTAACTTTAAAATTACATAACCTTCACCTAACATTTACACCACATTAACGAAACATCTTTATAATAAAATATGCAAACAAGGTTCCACATATTTCTTATCTCTCATCTTCAATAGGATCCCTTAGAGAAATGTGTGCATCATTTGTTTTCAACTTTCTTATAATTGTCTTTCCAAGTGTTTTGTTTGCATAAATGAAACCTTTAAAGACGATGTCCCTATGAATGATAGCTACCCTCCTTGTGCAGCATTCCATACGAATGTTGCTTTTTTTTTTCAAAAAGCAGGATTCTTATTTCTCATTTCCGAATTTGTATATACAAAATGCTATAAAGTGAAACTTTAATCATTGGGTGTTTTGTTCATCCCCCACTGATTATTAGCCCTCACCAATCGGGCGTTTACGGGCAGTTAATGCAGGATAAATCACCACTACTTCTCTGTGATTTACAAATACATATACGTCATATGTAGAGAATTGCTTACATAAAAATTACTATAGTGATTTTTATTCATGTACTAACGAAAGGATGGGACGAAAATTGGCATACGAAAGATTTGTACTATGGAATGATGCAGTTATTGATACAACAAAACATCGCGCGTACATAGAACTTGAAGAAAGAGGTTTACAATTTGGTGATGGCGTCTATGAAGTTATTCGCCTTTATAACGGAAACTTTCACTTATTAGACCCACATTTAACAAGATTATATCGATCCCTTGAAGAAATAGAATTATCACTTCCTTTCTCAAAAGCCGAACTCATCATCTTACTCTACAAATTAATTGAAAACAATAATTTCCACGAAGACGGAACAATTTACTTACAAGTATCTCGTGGTGTACAAGCTCGAGCACATGCATTTTCATATGACATATCTCCGACAATCTATGCTTATATTTCAAAAAAAGAAAGACCATCTTTATGGATTGAATACGGTGTACGTGCTATATCAGAACCCGATACACGCTGGCTCCGCTGTGATATTAAATCGTTAAATTTATTACCAAATGTATTAGCTTATACGAAAGCTGAACGCAAAGGTTGTAAAGAAGCACTTCTCGTACGAAATGGTATTGTAACTGAAGGTAGCCACTCTAACTTCTTTCTTATAAAAAACGGAACACTGTATACGCATCCAGCCAATCACCTTATTTTAAACGGCATTATTCGTCAGTACGTCATTTCTTTAGCTAACACTCTTCAACTTCCTGTAAAGGAAGAGCTTTTCAGCGTTCGCGATGTTTATCAAGCAGATGAATCCTTCTTTACGGGAACAACTATTGAAATTTTACCGATGACCCATCTCGATGGAACTGCGATTCAAGATGGTCAAGTTGGCCCTATCACTAAATTACTACAAAGGTCATTTTCTCAAAGTCTTTTAAAATCCAACAGCACATCTTCCTAAATACGAATAATCTTCTCATTTTCCACATCAAATATATGTATTTAAATGGGAATCAAGGTGCAGATTTATACCTTGATTTTTTTTTTGTAACCTTTTTGTCATATTCAGATTACCACATAAGTCTTGACAGTAATCGACATGCTCTTTAGAATTTTTAACAGTTGGTAAATATTTCTTCACTACATTACAGACAGAAAGGAATCGACAAATTATGAAAAAATACCTTGCCGGTCTTGCGGCAGTGTCTGTAGCAGGAGGAGCAGCTCCTACACTTGATAGCGTTCAAGCTGCCCCTGAACAAAATACACAAAAAGCTGCTACACAAACTGTCCAAGCTTCCGCATCAAACAATTCATCATATACGGTGAATGCTAGCGTACTACATGTTCGTGCAGGATCAAGTACTTCTCACGACGTCATCTCTCGCGTTTATAATGGTCAATCGTTAAACGTAATTGGAGAAGAAAATGGTTGGTTCAAAATTAACCATAATGGAAAAACTGGCTTTGTCAGTGGCGAATTTGTATCAAAAAATGGAGCAAGTAATTCTAATGTAAGTACAACAGGTGGAAAGAATAAAGTTACTGCCGATGTATTACGTGTACGTACAGCTCCTAACACTTCTAGTTCTGTTTCAGGACGTGTATATGAAGGACAAACTTTAAACGTAATTGGAGAAGAAAATGGTTGGGTGAAAATCAACCATAACGGACAAACTGGTTATGTTAGTAGCCAATTTGTATCAGGCGCTTCTTCAAATACTGGCTCTACAAGCAATAACAACAATAGTAACAATGAAGCAACTGTTCAACCAGCAAGTGGAAACTATACAGTAAATGTATCTTCCCTTCGCGTTCGTACAGGTCCTAGCACTTCTCATCCAACTGTAGGTTCTGTTAAACAAGGACAAGTAGTACAAGTTGTAGGCGAAGTTCAAGATTGGTTCAAAATCAATTACGCAGGACAAACAGCTTACTTAAGCAAGGACTACGTAACAAAAGGCGGTTCTAACGAAAACGTCACTCAAGGTAACAACCAAGAGCAAAATAATAATGGAACTATTCAAACTGGTGGTACTTACGTTGTTAACGCAACATCTCTACGTGTTCGTACAGGCCCTGCTGCTTACCATAGTGTAATTGGCGGCGTGTTAAATGGCACAACATTAAACGTAGTCGGATCTGAAAACGGCTGGTTTAAAGTAAACTACCAAGGAAAAACAGGCTATGTTAGTAGCGAATTTGTAAAATTCGTCAAAGGTGGCACTGCTACTCCTGAGCAACCGAAACAACCAGAACAGCCAAAACAACCTGAACAAGGTGCAATTGGTGACTACTACATTAATGCTTCTGCACTAAATGTACGTAGCGGCGAAGGTACAAATTATAGAATCATAGGCGCACTTCCACAAGGACAGAAGGTTCAAGTAATCTCTGAAAACTCTGGATGGAGCAAAATTAACTACAACGGTCAAACTGGTTACATCGGAACACGTTTCCTATCTAAAACACCAGTTGGTGGCGCAGTAGATAATAAGCCTAACGACAACCAAAATAACAATCAAAATAATAACAACAATAACAATAACACTAATAATAGCGGTGACAGTTCTTCTCTACTTGCATACGCGAAATCTATGCAAGGCGTACCATATGTTTGGGGCGGTACTTCTGCTAATGGTGTTGACTGCAGTGGTTACATCTACCACGTATTTAAGAAATTTGGTCATAACATTAGCCGCCAAAGTGTTGCTGGATATTGGAGCAGCTTACCACAAACTTCAAGTCCACAACCTGGAGACTTAATTTATTTCAAAGACACTTATAAAGCAGGTCCTTCTCACATGGGTATCTACCTTGGGGGCGGATCATTTATCCAATCTGGAGATAAAGGTGTAGCAATCGCTTCATTAAACAACTCTTATTGGAAAAGCCATTTCTTAGGTTATACGAAAGCACCTTAAGTTATAGTTTCAGAGCCTTCTAGTTTACTAGAAGGCTCTTTTTAAAAGACTCGATATAGTAATCCCCTTTCATTCTCTCTACGAAAAAATTATGCGTTCATTCTCCTATTTCATACACTATATTCTATAAAAATTGTCCAAAACGTTATCATAATGAATATATTTCAACAAAAAACATAACCTATTTCATGCCTATTCATTTTATATGTGTTTTTTCAAAGAATTTTCTTTTTATTTAAACTTTTCGTTAGACGTTTGACCTCCGATGTCCATTATGATAAGTTACTTAAGATGTTATATTCGCAAAAGTATAGACAACTGGTTTATACACTTTTTACTATGAGGAAGGAGCATACACTGCATGAATGTTTTATGGGGAATTGGCGGTGTGATTGGAGTATTAGCAATTGCTTTCTTACTATCTTCCAACCGCAAAGCTATTAATTGGCGCACAATTTTAATCGCGCTAGCATTACAAATGTCATTTTCATTTATCGTATTACGATGGGATGCCGGAAAAGCAGGTTTAAAATACGCTGCTGATGGTGTTCAAGGATTAATTAATTTTTCTTACGAGGGAATTAAGTTCGTTGCTGGGGATTTAGTCAACGCAAAAGGCCCTTGGGGATTTGTCTTCTTTATTCAAGCACTACTTCCAATTGTATTTATTAGTTCATTAGTAGCAATCTTATATCATTTCGGTATTATGCAGAAATTTGTTAGTGTCGTTGGTGGTGCATTAAGTAAACTTCTTGGAACTTCAAAAGCAGAAAGTTTAAACTCAGTAACAACTGTATTTTTAGGACAAACTGAGGCACCAATTTTAATTAAACCATACTTAGCACGTTTAACTAACAGTGAATTCTTCACTATTATGGTAAGTGGTATGACGGCTGTTGCCGGGTCAGTTCTTGTCGGCTATGCAGCGATGGGAATTCCGTTAGAACACTTATTAGCAGCAGCAATTATGGCAGCTCCATCAAGTTTATTAATTGCAAAACTAATTATGCCAGAAACAGAAGAAGTAGATAATAACGTTGAGCTTTCTACAGAACGTGAAGACGCAAACGTTATTGATGCAGCTGCACGTGGTGCATCTGAAGGTATGCAACTTGTTATTAACGTAGCAGCAATGTTAATGGCTTTCATCGCATTAATCGCTTTATTAAATGGATTACTAGGATTGGTTGGTTCTTTGTTCGATATTAAACTTAGCCTAGATTTAATCTTCGGTTACTTATTATCACCATTTGCAATCTTAATCGGGGTTTCTCCAGGTGAAGCTATACAAGCAGCAAGCTTTATCGGTCAAAAACTTGCAATCAACGAATTCGTTGCATATGCAAACTTAGGACCACATATGGCAGAGTTCTCTGCAAAAACAAATCTGATTTTAACATTCGCAATCTGTGGATTCGCAAACTTCTCTTCTATTGCAATTCAATTAGGTGTAACTGGAACGTTAGCTCCTACTCGCCGTAAACAAATTGCACAATTAGGGATTAAAGCAGTTATCGCTGGTACACTAGCGAACTTCTTAAACGCAGCAGTCGCAGGTATGATGTTCCTATAAACTCATGTAAAGTCTCCTCTTTTAAAGAGGAGACTTTTTTATATAACATAAATATAATTTTTATATATATTAAATACTTTATGTATAGATGTATAGACGCTATGTTACAATAATTAGTATGTATGTCTGTTTATTTTTTCTTGTACAAGAGGGATACTACCTGATGTCGCTCACTAAAAAAAGACTTCCAGCTACATGGTCCATTTCTTAATAATTGTGCATACTACAAATATCCAGCACGAATTAGCTTTAAGGAGGAACGTTTCGTGAAAGATAAGTCCTATAAAGTCCTCTCTATGTGGATTTTACAAATTTTATTTTATTTTACTACTGTACATGTGACGAAATATGAGCACGTGCTCATTTTTACAATTATATATGTCATCATAAATGTACTATTCCTATTTTTAGCTGATAAAACAGCATTTATTTTCTTCATACTAGGAACAATCATTTCAGTATTCTATTTATTTTATGAAGCATGGCTTCACTTATGGAGTACATCAGATCAATGGGAATATATTATTACCCACTTCCTGATGGCAGCTAACTTCTTCATTGTTTATATTTCAACCCATCTATTAAAAAAGGTTATCCTTAAAAATAAAGAGTTAACTGAACGGGTAAGAGTGCTTGAGCAATACATTGGAGAATCAAAATTATTAACAAGACAAGAATTCGAAAGACGACAAGCATTATTAACAACTGCAATGAATCGTCGTAATGAAACAGGCATTATCATTTTCTTTGATTTCACTTCCTTTAGTAAATATACGAAGGAAAGTGTCATGGATCGTGTAGCTTCATTGTTAGTTGATACAGTCAGAGCTGACTTTGACCTTGCTGCTGAATATGACAGCAACACATTAGTCATTTTATTACAAAATACAAATGAAGCCGGTGCTGACATTGTAATGAACCGTCTACATCCAAAAATGGAGCAATGGCTTGCTGCTGAAGCAATTCAAGACATTAAAATAAAACGAGAACAAATCACGACAAAAGGACAGACATTATTATGATGACACTCGTTATACTCCTTTTATTCCTTCTGTTTTGCGTACTCGTATTTTGGATTAGCATCACATTTTCAATCAAATATGTACTTATTTTTACTGCCTTTCTATTCTCAGGCCTACTCGTTTACTACTCTCTCTTAACACTCGCAGGCTTAATTCATCGAAATAGTAAGCGAAAAGATCGTACGCTAGAACATTATCCAAGTGTAGATATTTTAATACCTGCCCATAATGAAGGGGTGGTTATTAAAGATACATTAGAAGCAATGGCAAAGATTGAATACCCAGGCAAACTAAACGTTTATTTATTAAACGATAACTCTCAAGATGAAACACCTGAAATTGGCGATGATTTCGACAAAGCTTATGCTCATATTCATCACATTCGTGTACCACCTGGCGAACCGAAAGGAAAATCGCGTGTATTAAACTACGGCCTTAGCATTTCGGATGGTGAATATTTCTGTGTTTACGATGCAGATAATCAACCTGAACCACATGCACTGCGAATGCTCGTAGAACATGCTGAAACAACAAAGGATGCCGTTGGAGCAGTTGGACACGTTCGTACAGTAAATGAGAAAAGAAACTGGCTTACACGAATGATTTCATTAGAATTTCAGATTTTCCAGCTCCTTATGCAATCTGGACGCTGGCTATTATTCCAAACAGGTTCACTAACCGGAACAAACATGCTTCTTCGTCGTTCCGCATTAGAAGAACTTGGCGGCTATGATCCTTATGCAATTGCAGAGGATGCCGAATTAACATTAAGAATTACCCAAAAGGGCTATCTCTTACCAATCGTCCCGGAATCGATTACATGGGAACAAGAACCTGAACATTTAAAAATCCTTATAAAACAGCGGACACGTTGGCTTCAAGGAAACTTATACATTTTAGAAAAAATGTTTTCTTCATTAAGCTTTTTTAAAGGGAAACTTCTCGTCCATTCCTTACAACAAGTTTTAGTGTATGTCGTATTTTGGCTATTCCTAATCATTTCAAACGTTTGGTTTATAATTGGACTGCTCGGCATATTCCAAATTCAATATAGCATTCCATTACTATTTATGTGGTATGTCGCATATATTACATATGTTTCTCAATTATTTAGCGCTCAGAGCGTCGAACGAACCTTTACACCGACCAATATTTTCATAAGCGTCATTATGTACTTTACGTACGCACAGCTCTTTACGTATTTGTTTATTCGCAGTCTCATTCTTTACTTACGTGCAAAGAGCAAGAAACAAGTAATTGGTTGGGATAAAACAGTACGATTTAAAAAAGAAAAATAGATTTCATTAAAAAATAAGCACAGAGCGCCGTATGCTCTGTGCTTATTTTTTACCGTAATACTATATATATCAGACAATACCCCTTAGCTGAAAGTTATTTCACGTCCATCCCCCAACGAACGATCGACCTTCATTTATATACGAAAAAGTGATTGCTATTTTTGTAGAACCAATTGCTTCTCTTGATGCTCTTTACGAGTTTCAGTCTTTGGTTCCGTGCTTTCTTGGGCATTTCGATGTGCCACACGTTTCAAACAAATATGCTTCCACTTTCTTTCGTAACGTTTCATTATTCTAGTTGTCCCCCTTGAATGCGCTTTAAAACTATTTGAAATCGCTTACAGGAAATAATATAGCACATATACATAAAAGTAACAACACATTTCCGACATATTTTTGTCAAAAATATGAATATAATGTGTAAAATATCGGATAATGTCGAACTATATCGATTTTTCTTTTTAAATTACCGATATCTATAGTATTCCGCAACAAAGTAATGCTTTTCCTACAATAGTATAGAACAGTGAAAAAGGACTGCCGACATTCGACAGTCCTAATACTATTTATATATACATAATTTTTTTCTTCTATTATTAATGTTGTTTCATACGTCCTTCTTTTTGCAACTCTTTGAATAGTGCTGCAATCATAAAGAAAATAACAAATACGAACGGGAAGGCCGCAATAATCGAAGCAGTTTGCAGCGCCTCTAATCCTCCGACATACAATAAGATCGAAGCTAACGCCGCTAGAACAATACCCCAAACCATTTTAATACGATTTGGTGGGTTTAAGCTACCATGTGTCGTTAACATCGCTAGAACAAACGTAGCAGAGTCTGCCGATGTAATAAAGAATGTTGAAATAAGTAAAATGGCTAACACACATAAAGCCGGTCCCATACTACCCATTTGGTCTAACATAGCAAACAATCCTACTTCTGTGCCCATTTCTTTAATTTGTCCATATATATTTGCACCACCAAATAGCTCCATGTGAATACCTGTTCCTCCGAAAACAGAGAACCAAAGCGCACCAATTACTGTTGGTACGAGTAACACACCAACAACAAATTCACGAATTGTACGCCCGCGTGACACACGAGCAATAAACGTACCTACGAATGGTGACCATGCAATCCACCATGCCCAGTAGAAAATTGTCCATGACTGAATCCATTGATTTCCGCCTTCATTTAATGGACTTAAACGGAAACTCATACTTGGCAATTCTTGAATGTATGAACCGATTGTTGAAGTGAAATAATTCATAATAAAGTTTGTTGGACCTGCAAATAATACAATTATCATAAGTGCAAACGCTAAAATAATATTCGCATTACTTAAATATTTAATTCCTTTATCGAGTCCCGTTTGCGCAGATAGCATATAAAGAACAGTTACAATTCCGATGATTACTAGCTGTGTCGATAATGAGTTTGGAATGGATGTTAAATAACTAACACCACCCGCAATTTGCTTTGCCCCAAGTCCTAATGATGTCGCCACACCAAATACTGTCGCAAATACAGCTAGAACATCAAACATATGGGCAATACGGCCATGTTCACCGCCTTTAAATAGCGGACCTACCGCCGCACTAATTGTACTTGCTCTTCCTTTTCTAAATGTAAAATACGCAATACATAATGCTACAAGTGCATATAATCCCCACGGATGTAATCCCCAATGGAAAAATGAGAAACGAAGTGCAAGGCGTGCACTCTCTTCAGTCGCACTCTCTCCAAACGGAGGTGTGTATAAATGGTTCATCGGTTCTGCGACACCCCAGAAAACCAAACCGATTCCCATACCGGCACTAAATAACATAGCAAACCATGTCATATAACTATAATCAGGTTCATCATCATCTTTACCTAAACGAATCGAACCGTACTTAGAAACAATTAAGAAAATAGCAATTCCTAAGAAAATAGAAACGGAAATAATATAGAACCATCCAAACTTACTAACTAACGCAGCTTGAATTACAGTCGTTACATTTCCTAAGCTACCTTTTCCAATAATAGATTCGGGAATAATCCCCCAAAGTGTAAATGCAATACATAATGTTAATGAGACAATAAATGTTTTCGTCAGTTTCCTCATCAAATCCCCCTTCGTATGTTTCATTTCTTGTAAAAATCATAAATTCCGATATGTTAAATCGGATAGAAAACCATAGTTTTTGTGGTGATTTTCTTTCGGCTCTCTCAAGTTTGCCTTCACCAATTAGAGTTCTTATGGACAGCCTTACCTTCCGTACAACCTTTCCACTCTGCAAGAGCTACAAGATTGGAATACTACTGTCAAATTGTGTGAGAAAAATGCGGATGGGAAGAGATTTTCCCAAAAAAGGATGTGTTACAGTTTTAAAAAAGGGCAGATTTATTCTTTACAACCCTTTCTTCTTGTAACAATTATGCGGTTTTTTGCTAGTATATAGCGCGTGTTTATAACTTCACAAACGAGATGTTTATGTTTATATAACTATATTACCCATAAAACGGTAAAATACTCAAGGAATGTAACGGTATAGTAATCATTATGTAATACCCCTGTAATATTTTTATTTGCACCGAAAAAAATATGTTGTATTAAATATTTTGAATATAACTAGAAACCTACTAATTATATGGAATGAAAAACGCTTTCCTCTCATTCTAGCTATATTACAAAGTGTTAACGACTTATTACGAATGGTTTGTAATTGTGTGTTTTCCCAAAATCCGAAAAAATCTGTTGCTATAATGAGGACACGAAAACAAACGCAATGGAGGCTATCATGAAAAAATTAATTGGAATAGCAACAGCAGCAGTTTTTGGTCTTGGGATTTTCACCGCATCTGCTAATGCAGAAACTGTTGTAACAACAGACGTACTAAACGTACGAGAAAACCCTACTACTGAATCAAAAGTTGTCGGTAAATTACAGAATGGTCATAAATTAGATGTTCTAAATACAGAAAACGGATGGTCACAAATCAAATTAGATGGTAAAGACGCATTCGTAAGTGCAGAGTTTACAAAGAACTCTTACTATGTAACAGCTAACGTATTAAATGTACGTGCTGAAGCGAACACAAACTCAGAAATTCTTGGAACGCTTAAGAAAGACGATATGATCGAAACAACGAACCAAGTACAAAATGAGTGGTTACAATTTGAATATAACGGGAAAACAGCTTATGTTCACGTTCCTTTCTTAACAGGTACAGCACCTGTTATCGAGAAACAAGAACAACCTGCTCCTGCTAAAACTGTAGCACCAGCTAAAGCTCAAGCACCTGCAGCACAAGCAAAACCAGCTGCTAAGCCTGCTGTGAAAGCTGCTGAGACTAGCACACCTTCTGGTGGTCGTGAGTTAACAGTTGTAGCTACGGCATATACAGCTCACCCAAGTGAAAACGGTGGCACATACGGCGGCCGTGTATTAACTGCAATGGGTCATGACTTAACAGCGAACCCAAACATGAAAATGATCGCTGTTGACCCGAAAGTAATCCCATTAGGATCTAAAGTATGGGTAGAAGGTTACGGAGAAGCTATCGCTGGAGATACTGGCGGTGCAATTAAAGGTAACCGTATCGACATCCTACTTGGATCAGATAGCGCTGCTCAAAAATGGGGACGCAAAACTGTTAAAGTGAAAATTTTAAAATAACCAATGACTGCTAAATTACAGCCGGTTCTCTTTATTGAGAGCTGGCTTTTATTTTTTATATAATACATATAAGGAGGTGACGTCCATGAATTTACAAGCTAAGGTAGACTGGGTCGGTACACCAAAACCGTACATATATAAAGATGATATAACATATGATGCAATCGCAATTGACTTCTCACTAACAAACGATGACAATCGCTATAAATTAATTGTGCTCAAGTCTGAAGAAAATACACATTACAAACTCGTACAATACGGAATAAAACCAGGCTCTCAAAAGCCATTCCCTATTGATATTCCATTCGAGCAAAACATGTTACCAATTATAAAACAAATATTACATGATCCATATGTAAAAGCGGTATTACAAGAATCACGCTCTTAATTCCCAAAAAGGATGCTACCTAGTAGGAAAGTTCAACTAGGCAACATCCTTTTTTGTAATCCAAATTTCATTTTTTCTGTTTTGAGCATTTTTTGTTTATAATGGTAAAGGAAAGAAATCTGTGTACGGAGGAATATTATGCTGCAAGACTCAATTACGAAAGATGAAATTATGATGATTGCGAATGAGTTCGTTCAAGGGCTTGATCCACAGCAAGTTGCTGATCAAGAGCATGTCGCTACAGCTCGGCAACTATATCGTAGTGGTGTTGTCTATAACGTTGACTTTGATGGCTATACGCTATCCGGAACTGTAAATGCTGAAGGCAGTGTATATAGCGTTCACATCCCGATTCGTAATGTCACTGAAAGCTATTGCGATTGCTTCGCGCCAACGCAATGTCAGCATATGCTTGCTGTGTTACTATCTGCAGCTTCTAGTTTTGGGCAAGTAGGAGATGTATTAACTTTATTCAAAAATAATACAAAACCTTCTCTTCCTCCTATTCGAACTGCACGACAAGTATTGCAATCATCAGCTTTTGAAGAAATGGATTATAAAAGTTGGCAAACATACTTTGAAAATGAATATGAATCATTTAAAAAAGAACAAGCGCGGCTCACTTATAAACAAATGTATTTTCTTATGAGTCTTTTTACAGACTTCTATACAAAATTAGAACGGAAAGCTCCGCGCATCGTTGCTATTCATGAATTATTTAAGTTGCACGCGGCACTTTATTGCTTTCAAAAATTATTAGAAGAAATTCAAGAATTTGAAGCAAACAAACTATATTCTTATCACCAACCAGTTAACGTCGTTCGCCTATTCGTTGATAAAGTTGAATCTACCGTTAGGGACCTAAAAACAGAGGCGATTCCAGAAGAATCCAAACCGATTTTAGAAGAAACAGCGCGGCTCATACATGAAGCATTCTTCTCTACCGATGCCTATACACAAGAGCGATTCTTCATTTATCGTCACGTATGGGGTGAACTGTTAAGAACAGAAGAGCAGCTACAAGAAGAAAAAAAACGAATCGATACTAAAATCAATCCACTTTCCAAAGCATTAGCATCTTCTCACCTGCTCTTTTTAAACGGTGAAGATGTATCGGCAATGGAATTACTGGAAAAACAGCCTTCTTCTGTTGTGAGCCTTTACTTCTATTGGTTAGAAGAGTTATTAAGTGCGATGGAGTGGGACCGCGCTAAAGATTGGCTTTCCTTTACTTATAAACAAGTAAAAGAAACGATAACGGAACAAGAAAATACCGTCTTCATACAAGATATCGTTCGATTATTTGTGATGATGTATGAGACATATGCAACGCATACGAATGAACAAGCGGGATTAGAAATGATTTTACAAGAACTATTACCGTATAGTTTCACAAATTATGAACAATATGTACTTGCGAAGAAACAATACCATGCATGGACGGAACTTCAGCTCTTATATGGATTCGAAGTAATCGAACTTTTGAAAGAACCATTGAAAGATATTGAAAAAGAAGCGCCCGAAGCAGCACTTCCTCTTTATCACCATGCCGCAATGGAAGCAATTGAAGAGCGAAATCGCAAATCATATAAACGTGCCGTTCGTTACTTAAAGAAATTACGTATGCTTTATAAACGACTGAAGCGAACTGATGAATGGGATGCTTTCATTATTCATATCGCTAACTTACATTCACGTCTGCGTGCACTACAAGAGGAATTACGGAGAGGAAAATTAATCGATGATCATACAAACTGAAGTAACAATTAGGCTCCAGCACGTTAGTCAAGGTTGGTTCCTTTGGGGAGAAGATGATAGCGGTACTCTCTTATCCGTAGCAACTTGGAAAAAAAATGCATTCGCATGGCACTCTACTTCTTTCTACGGAACGTTTTTAAAAGAAGCAACGTATGAGGGACAACAAGGCGTTATGTTAACGAATGCACAGGCATTTGAATACATCGCAAATAAACCGATGAATTCATTTGCAAATATGCAAATGAACGGTCCTATTACGGCACTTACAAAGGACGCAAGTGAATTATGGGACGCTTTCGTCAGCGGCAGCTTCGCACCTGACATGAAGCAGTGGTCTCAGCAGCCATCTTGGAAAGTTCAGAATACTTCAATTGAAGATGACATGTTAGCATCTCTTTTCTCTGCCGCTGTGAACGAAAGTATTTTGCAAGATGCTCGCTCAAATGACGGATGGGAAGATGCAAAGAGACTATATGAACATTACGACTTTACGAAAAGGCAATTGGAAGCAGCACTACATGAAGAAGATTGGCTTCGAAAAATTGGTTACATTGAAGATGATCTTCCATTTACAGTCGGCTTAAGACTACAAGAACCGCAAGAAGAACTTGAAATGTGGAAGCTTGAAACAATCGTTACACCAAAACGTGGTGCACATCGCATATATGTATATGAAAGTATCGATTCCTTACCAAAACGATGGCACGATTACGAAGAACGGATCCTTGAAACACAAGAAGGATTCAGTAAGCTCGTACCGTGGCTAAAAGAGGACGACAAGTTCCGAGAAGAACTCTTTGAAACGGAAGCTTGGAACTTCTTAACCGAAGCAAGTAATGAATTACTGGCAGCAGGTATTACAATTTTACTACCATCATGGTGGCAAAATTTAAAAGCAACAAAACCGAGGTTGCGTGTACAGCTGAAGCAAAGTACAGCACAAACACAGTCTTTCTTCGGCATGAATACGCTCGTTAATTTCGACTGGCGCATTTCAACGGACGGAATTGATTTATCAGAAAGTGAATTTTTCGAACTCGTTGAACAAAACAAACGTCTTTTCAATTTAAATGGTCAATGGATGAGACTTGATCCTGCCTTTATTGAAGAAGTAAAAAAACTAATGCACCGTGCCGATAAATATGGACTTGAAATGAAAGATGTGTTGCAGCAACATTTATCTAATACGGCAGAAACAGAAATTGTAGAAGACGATAGTCCGTTTACCGATATTGAAATCGAGCTAGATGGATATTACGAAGAGCTTTTCCAAAAACTTCTGCACATTGGAGATATTCCAAAAGTAGATGTACCATCTTCGCTACAAGCAACACTCCGTCCGTATCAACAACACGGTGTTGAGTGGTTACTATACTTACGAAAGCTTGGATTTGGAGCGTTATTAGCCGATGATATGGGACTCGGAAAAAGTATTCAAACGATAACTTACTTACTATACGCTAAAGAAAACAATCTCCAAACAGGTCCTGCATTAATTGTGGCACCAACATCAGTCCTTGGAAATTGGCAAAAAGAATTTGAGCGTTTCGCACCAAGCTTACGTGTTCAGTTACACTATGGAAGTAACCGATCTAAGGATGAGTCATTTAAAGATTTTCTTCAATCAGCAGATGTTATATTAACTTCTTATGCATTAGCTCAGCTTGATGAAGAAGAACTTAGTACGTTATGCTGGGACGCTGTTATTTTAGACGAAGCACAAAATATAAAAAACCCACATACGAAACAGTCGAAAGCAGTAAGAAACCTACAAGCAAATCACAAAATTGCTTTAACCGGTACACCGATGGAAAACCGACTTGCTGAGCTTTGGTCTATTTTCGACTTTATCAATCATGGGTATCTCGGAAGCTTAGGACAATTCCAGCGCCGCTTCGTCACACCGATTGAAAAGGACCGCGATGAAGGAAAAATCCAGCAAGTTCAGCGGTTTATCTCGCCGTTTTTACTGCGTCGTACGAAGAAAGATCAAACGGTCGCATTAAACTTACCAGATAAACAAGAACAGAAAGCTTATTGTCCACTAACCGGCGAACAAGCTTCCTTATATGAACAACTTGTTCAAGATACATTACAAAATGTAGAAGGATTAAGCGGAATTGAAAGACGCGGATTTATATTACTTATGCTGAACAAGCTAAAACAAATTTGTAATCACCCAGCCCTTTATTTGAAAGAAGAAGAACCACAAAATATCGTCGAGCGCTCTATGAAAACAAAAACGGTAATGGAGCTCATCGAAAATATAAAAGACCAAAATGAAAGTTGCTTAATCTTCACTCAGTACATTGGCATGGGGAACATGCTAAAAAGTATGTTAGAAGAAACATTCGGTCAGCGCGTCCTCTTCTTAAACGGGAGCGTACCGAAGAAAGAGCGTGACAAGATGATTGAGCAGTTCCAAAACGGAACGTATGACATCTTCATCTTATCGTTAAAGGCCGGCGGAACAGGATTAAACTTAACTGCCGCCAACCATGTCATTCACTATGACCGTTGGTGGAATCCAGCTGTAGAAAACCAAGCAACAGACCGTGCTTATCGCATCGGTCAAAAACGCTTCGTTCACGTTCATAAGCTTATTACAACGGGAACACTTGAAGAGAAGATTGATGAAATGTTAGAACGAAAACAATCATTAAACAACGCCGTCATTACAAGCGATAGTTGGATGACCGAACTATCAACCGACGAACTAAAAGAATTACTTGGCGTATAAAGTGAAGGCTTTTACGGGCAGTTAATGCGGGATAAGATGGATGTTTCTATTCCCACAAATAGCGGGATAAATGAAAAAGGAGCAAATCTCTAACTGAGATTAGCTCCTTTTTCTATGCCAAAACCAATTGCTTATTATAATTCCTGTTAACCCGCCGCACGTATCAAGCAATGAATCTTGCCACATCGGTGTACGGTCTCCCGTAAACCATTGATGAATTTCATCAAATGTTGCATACCCCGCAACGAAAAGGAGGGCGTATGCAAAGCACCTTTTTCTCGAATAACCCGATCGATGAAAAGCATAATACGTCAATGAACCGAGCATAAAGAACACCATAAAATGAGCACCTTTACGAAGGAAAAACTCAACAAATCCACCTACACCTTTATTTGCGATACTAACAGGTGTACCTCCCCCATAATCGATAGATACCCATGAAAAATGCTCTTTCACAAACTCAGCATTTACATATTGCTCAATATCCGAGCGCATATCCTGTTTTTTATATGGCTGTGCTGAAGAATAGAAAATAATCCCCATCCATAGTAATACAGGAATCCAAAATAACCATTTACGATTCATTCTCCCGAAAACTCCTCTCTTAGTCTTTTAAGAGTACCAAAAAAAAGAAAAAATTTCACGCCAAAACATGACATTTACACCCTATTTATAAAGTGAAAGGGGGTGATAAACATGGCAGTTGAAACAATCATAATGGATTTAACTTTACGCCTTGTATTAAACGGAGGATTAGACAAAAACGGTAAAACAGTTTTTAAGAACAAACAATTCAAACGTGTGAAAACAAATGCAGATTTAGGAAAAGTACATGAAGTAGCACGTGCTCTTGCTTCACTACAACAATCATCACTTCACGCTGTACAACTTGTAAGCACGTCAGATCTTTCTAATCTATAATTAAAAAGGAGGGAATAAAGCATGCAAGTACTAGAGTTAATTTTCGTGAAAGAAGATGGAAAAACAGTTGCCTTTTCTATCGAAAATCCCATCACACCAGTAAATGAACTAGTCGTAAATCAAGTAATGGATACCATTCTTTCTTCATTTGTATTTTCGTCAATTAGTGAAAATACTCGTAAAAAAGGGGCTCGCCTCATAGAAAAAAACGTATCTGAAGTTCAAATCACTCCGTAAATCAAAAAGACGAATCTGCATTATTTTGCAGATTCGTCTTTTTTCTTCGGCATTTCAATTGGAATAAAGATGTTTGAAAAACCAACACAAACATACTTATAATTCTCTCCGCCCAAATCAAACTCTGTCGTATATGTTGAGAAGAAAATATAATCATTTCGCTTTGTATAATGCTCAATTAATAATCCAACTTGTGGTTCAACATACTTATTTGCTAATTTCTTTCCCGCCGATGCTAGATCGCCAAGTATACCCTCTTTGTTTTCTTTCTCAACCTCTTCTAGCTTCTTACTCACATCATTACGCTTCATAAATTGTTTTGCTGCCCAATCCGTATATTCTCCCTTACCCGGATTACTGTTTGCTAAATAAACTAAGAGAACAACAGCTAGAGCCATAATAATATACTTTTTCTTCATGCTATATCACCGCCTACTCTTTTCTATTTTCATATATATGTACAAGCGATGCAAATTAGAAAGACTATCATCTATTGATTGTAAACGAACAGTAAAAATTTACAATACACAACAGAAGATTAATAATAACTTTACATAATTCGTATATAATTATATTAGGAATAAAAACTTTCATAAGGGAGGATTTTAGAATCATGAATGATGAAAATGATATTTTTATTTCTAGTTCTACAATGATGCTCGAACCTTGCAAACACCCTTATTACCGGACAAAAATTATCGACAGTAGCGGAAACCCTCTGTACTCTTGCCAAACAGCTATCCAACTCATAAAGAAATCTTGTCTAACACATGTTCATTCTACTTATCAAGGTAGACGTCATGCAGTCCAAATAAACTTTAAGCTCAAACAAAATGTTCCAATTCCGATTAATCACAAAGAATATATTTGCGTTTTCCCAACAGAATCTCCTTCTTCTCCAAGCTGCATTTGGTTGTTCTATAACCATATAGAGGAGATAGAGTTTCCCAAAAAAACTAACAAAGCAAACATTCATTTTTTTAACGGAACTACCATAACAATACAAATAGGTTCTCATAAGTTACAGCAACAATTTTTCAAAGCTGGACATGTATTATCCCGAATGAACATGAAAGATTCACTACACTCAAAAAACCTCTTGCCACATTTACTGCCTTAAAATAAGTAGAATGGAACGCAATATTTCCTTGCCTTCCATTCTACTTATTATTCTTATCCCCTTACACTATTTCGCATTTTCTCAAGTGCTTGTCGATATACCCATCTCACTTGATAGTACGTCATCCCCATTTCAATAGCTATCTCTCCCATCGTTTTCCCTGTAAAGAATCGTTCTGAAATGATGTGCCTCTCCCTCCCATCTAACACACTCATAAAGTCCTTCGCTCTCGTTCCCGCATCTTCACACTCAAATCGTTCCTCATACTCGTCCGTGCATACATAGCGCTCTTGCACTACACATTCTTTCTCCAATCTTCCCAATATATAACCACGTACTGTTACGACAGCATAAGCAGGAAAACTCCCTTTCTCCTCCTCATACCTTTCATACGCATGCCAAAGACCAATTAAACCACATTGATAATACTCTTCATAATCTTGGTAAATATTTAACCTCTTTATTTGATTTACAATCATACCTTCATACAAAACAACCGTATCTGCAAAAGTCGCTGGCTTCACACAGTGCCCGTTTCTAAAAGGTATACCTCTTCAGTATTCCGCGGTACCTCTACAATATAAAATGAGAAAGGAAATTTCATTGTGGGTAATTTCAAATACTGCTGCCGTAATTTGAAATTACACTAGGCAGTATTTGAAATTCTGTTTGAGGTATTTGAAATAGGAGTAAAAATAAAAAAGGTGACTCTAGGAAGAGTCACCTCTTTTATTTTATTATTGGAACATTCCTTTTACCGCACCAAATCCAATAGTTAAGATAAAGAAGACAACCATAAGAATTGTTGCTTTCTTTTTACTTAAACCAGCCGTAATTTGAAGACCTAACCATGTAATAACAAATCCCCAAATCGTGAACACTTCAATATTATTTGCAATACCTTTTGCAACACCACCACTTGAAGCGAAAATCGGTCCTAAACCAGTGTACATTTCTTGTCCTGATCCGCCTAAAACAAGTGCTAAAACTGTATTTATTAATAAACCAAGTAATGAAATAATGCTTGAGTACACACTAATCGTTAATAATTTCTTATAAGAAGTATCATTGCTCATTAACATCATTAATACTTTATACACCGCTGCACTAATAAAGAAACCTATCCCCATACCTAAAGCACCAAATCCGAATCCCATACCAACCGTCACTGCTGGTGGAACATCAAAACCTAAATCCTTGTTAAGTTTAATGGCTTCTGGAGTTAAGGATCCTACATAAGCAACAAGGCCTGCAACAAGTCCACCTAATAAAACAAGTATCCAAAACGCACCCCAAACCGCATTACTAGTCTTCATTCTCTCAAACTGCACACCTGGAGATGTAATCATCCCAAATAATGATGGCTTTTTCGAACCTACATCTTGCGTATTAATATTTGCTTCCATTATAACGCCTCCTTATTATATTGGCATATTAGGTAAAAACGCCGCAACTAACATAACAATCGCCGCTAAGAATACCGCTTTAATAATGAATAAAACGATAAGTGGAATGGCTGCTTTCACTTTACTTAATCCAGCTGTAATTTGTAACCCTAACCAAATTAAAACGATATTCCATAAATAGAATACTTCAATCGTATTCCCTATTCCATAAGCAACTGAACCTTCCTCAAATAACGATCCTAAACTAGTATATGAAGTTAGTCCATCGCCCATAATGAAAGCTATAACACCATTAATAAGTCTACCAATAATAACGGCAACATTCGCATATACAATGATCATTACTAATTTTTTATAAGAAGTATCATTTCCGAAAAACATCATAAATACTTTATAAATAGCGGCGATAATCACTGTCACAAGCATAGCACCTAAAGTACCCGATACAACACCGTAAATAACTTCCGATGAAAGTGAACTCTGTCCTGCAAATTCACCTAATTCTTTTTGCAATTTAATCATCTCAGGTGATGTATGCATAACATATGCTTCCAAACCACCTACAAGCCCTTGTAACAATGCAACTAAGAAAAACATACCCCAAACTTTTTCACTCGTCTTCATTCGCTCAAACTGTAAGCCTGGAGCAGTAATCATTCCAAATAATGACGGCTTCTCTCCGCTAACTTTTTGCGTATTCAAATTCGCTTCCATTATAACGCCTCCTTCTATGTATATAACCCGTTCTAACGGGCGGTTCACATCCTCATATAGAGGCTACGAACCGCCCACTAGAACGGTAATGTGTTGTAGAGAACCCCTTCTCTACTACACTAATAATCTACTCATAACGAAGTGCTTCAATTGGATCTAATTTCGCAGCTTTGTTCGCTGGAATTAATCCGAAAATAATACCAAGTGTCATCGAGAACAATACGCCTCCAACGACAACTTCCCATGAAACGAGTGGTGGCCATTTCGCAAATGTGGAAACGATATATGCCCCGCCATACCCAAGACCGATTCCGATTAAACCACCTAGAAGCGTTAACATAACTGCTTCAATTAAAAACTGTAATAAAATTTTACTACGTGTTGCTCCAAGCGCTTTACGCACTCCGATTTCACGCGTACGCTCCGTTACAGATACGAGCATGATGTTCATTACACCAATACCACCAACGACTAATGAAATACCAGCGATACCGCCGATGATCATCGTCATAATATTAGTCATTTTTGAAATACCTTCTTGAAGTTCTTTTAAATTCATAACCTCGTATTTACCAGTTGCATCACTCGGTTTACGACTATTTAAGACATCTGCAGCTTTTTTACCTGCTTTTTCTAAATTATCCACATTTTTTGCTTGAACAGAAATATTTTGAATTTCATCTTTTCCATACAGTGTCGGCCATAATGAAATTGGAACTAGTGCTTCTGATGGTCCCATTCCCATAAACTCGTTATCTGATTTGTAGACACCGATAATTTGCATCGGTTGACCTTTCATTTCAATAATTTTACCGACTGGATTGGCATCCTTAAACACCTTTTCTTCCATTTGTTTACTAATCATGACAACATTATTACCTTGATCCACATCTGATTCTTGTAAAGAACGTCCCTTTAACAACTTTACTTTATTTACTGCAAAGTACTCACTGTCTAATCCAGTAATATTCACCATTTCTATTTTATCTTCAATATCAATTGGTTCCATACTTGAATTTGTTGTTACAACATGTGCGATATCTGGAATTTTTTTAATTTCAAAAATATCTTCTTCAGTTATCTTCGGTGCTTCTACCATCGCCATACCAAAAGGATCATTCATATCGGCACTATAATGAATCGGTACCGTTTGATTACCTGATCCAACAAATTGGGATTTCAGTGCAGCTTCCCCGCCTTGCCCAATCGCAACGACGGTAATAATAGAGCCTACACCGATAATAATCCCTAGCATCGTCAAAGCTGAGCGTAGTTTATGAGCTAAAATAGACGATAAGGCAATTTTCATACTATCTAGTAAACTCATACTGCACACCTTCTATCTTCTGTAACTTTCCCATCTCGCAGTACAATGCGGCGGGAAGAATACGCTGCTACCTCTTCTTCATGCGTAACCATAACAATCGTCGTACCTTCTGCATTTAGCTTCGTGAAAATATCCATAACTTGTGCACCAGACTTCGTATCAAGTGCACCTGTCGGCTCATCGGCCATAATAAACGTTGGATTATTTGCAATCGATCTCGCAATCGCTACACGTTGCTTCTGTCCACCTGATAACTCACTAGGTAAATGATGGACTCTATCTGATAATCCAACTTTCCCAAGCGCTTCAAGGGCTCTCTGACGACGCTCTGCTTTCTTCACCCCACCGTAGATGAGCGGAAGTTCAACGTTTTCCACTGCGGAAAGACGCGGCAGCAAATTAAAGTGCTGGAACACAAAGCCGATATATTCATTACGAATTAAAGCTAGTTTTGACTCGTCTGCTGTTAAGATATTCACATCATTCAACATATATTCACCTTCTGTTGGACGATCTAAACAACCGATAATATTCATAAGCGTTGATTTACCAGAACCAGACGGTCCCATAATAGAAACGAACTCACCGCTTTGAATTGTTAAACTAATACCATGTAAAATCGGCACTGCCAATTTTCCTTGATAATATGTTTTAGCAATATTATTTAACGTAATCATTTCTCTTTCACTTCCATTCCGTCATACACGTCGTCGGAAGGATTTTTAACCACCTTTTGCCCCACTGTTGCGCCTTCAACAATCTCTGTCCAGTCTCCATCAGTAGAACCTTTTTTCACATTTTGTTTACGAAGCTTTCCTTTCTCTTCAATATAAACAAATGCATCTTCGCCTTTTTCTACAATGCTCTTACTTGGAACAGCAATCATCGTCTTATTCTCTAAATTTACTTGCAGAGAAACGTGATAACCTGGAGATAAACCATCTTGGCTATCAAGACTTGCTTTATATGTATATTGAGACATATTTTGAGTTCCCTCACCAGCAGCTTGAGCCATCTCTGCACTCGTTGGGAATTCACTTACTTCCGTAATCTTACCTGTCCACTTCTTCTTATTATTTGCTTTCGCAGTTACAGTGAACGTTTGATCTTTTTGAATTTGTGACTTTTGAAGCTCTGTTAAAGTCCCTTGAACCTGGAACGGGTCTTTAGAAGCAACTTGTAAAAATGCTTTCCCTTGACCACCTAATGCCTGAGATGAACTTTGCGCTGCATCCTTATCTAACTTCTGTACAACACCAGTGAAATTACTATAAATCGTAAGTTCTTTCTGTTTTTTACTTAACTCTTCTTTTTGTAACTTCCCTTTTTCTTTCTCAAGGTCAGTTGTCTTTTGTGCCACTTCTAACTCACTTACTTGCTCTTCCATTGGGTCTGTTACTTCTTTCCCAGCCCCACTATCTTTTACCTTCTTAATTTCTTTCTTCAATGAATCAATCTTCTTTTTCCCTTGATCGTAACGCATATCAGCCATCTTCTGATCAAGATCAGCTTGCTTCATTTGAAGATTAATTTCTTCATTATCATAAGAGAATAGTTTCGTTCCTTTTTCTACCTCTTGTCCTTCTTTCACTTCAATATCTTTCACTTTTCCTTTAGTCGGATCCGCATAGAAACTTTCAATATTTCCTGGCTTCACTTGACCAGAAATTAACTTCGTATTATTAAGCTTTCGCTCTGTCACCTTCTCAAAGCTCACAGCATCAGTCGTTGTTGCTGCGCCTTTCTTCTTGCCTTGCATTACAAAAATATTAACTGCTGCTACAATAACAATTAGTGCAATAACTCCGATGATAATCCATTTCTTCTTCTTGTTTGGAGTACGAACCGTATTTGGTAACATATTCTCTCTCCTTTTATATCTTAATAGTTTAATAGATATTTAATTGTATAAAACTTTCGGAAAATTTCATCACCACTTACATTGTTACACTCATTTTACAAAGTTTTACACAATCATTTATATTGTAACAAAAATACCAATGATTAGAAATATGACATTCTATCTTTTAAGATAGTTTTAAGGAAAGGTTTCCTTATATAAAAAAAAGCGATCCAAAATAATGATTGGATCGCTTTTCTGAATAAACTATTACGCCACTTTAGGACCTTTTCTCTCATGTCCCATTTGAACAATCAGTAAGAAAATTGTTGATAAAACACCGCCTGCTAACAGTAACATGAAACAACCATCCCAGCCAGAACGATCAACAATAATACCAATTGCTGCGTTTGCTACGAAGCTTCCTCCAACATAACCAAACAGACCACACATACCAACTGTTGTACCTACTGCAAATTTCGGTACTAATTCCATTGCACTTAAACCAATTAAAAACTGTGGTACGTAAATTAAACAACCGATAACAGAAACTGCAATACTCACAACAAGTATGCTAGTTGCCTGCCAATATACAACCGTACCAACAACAACCCCAGCCATACTAATAACACATAATGGCATACGTTTCCCTTTGAATAATTTATCACTTAAAAAGCCGACAATTAAAGAACTTGGAATCGCTGCTGCCTCAAATATTGAATACGCTGCATGCGCTTCTGTTTTTGTAAAACCTTTAACTGTTGTTAAGTAAATTGGTACCCAGTTAATAACACCGAAGCGAATTAAGTAAACAAATGCATTGGCAATACATAAATACCAAACGAACTTATTTGTCACTACATATTTCATTAAAATTTCTTTTGGTGACATCTTGTTAGCATTGTCTGCTTTTTCAAGATTTTCATAGTCATTACGATACTCATCAATTGGCGGAAGACCTTCAGATTCTGGTGTATCCTTCGCATTAATCCATACTAGAACTGCAATTACCATAACGATAATCGCTGGGAAAATAAATACGCCACCTTGCCAATGACTTTCACCAAAAATACCTACACCAATTCCAATGAATGGCGGAACAAGTAATCCACCCACGTTATGTGAAATATTCCAAAGACCTGTTTTCGTACCACGTTCTTTCTTTGAAAACCATTTCGTCATAACAATACTACACGGTGGTGCTCCCATACCTTGTACAATACCGTTTAGAACAAGTAATGTTAAAATCATCCCAAAGGAAGATGCAAAACCGAAACAAATATTAACAAGCCCAGATAAAAATAAACCTACTGCAATAAATCGTTGAGCAAAAGCCTTATCCGATAAATTCCCCATAAAGAATTTACTAAGTCCATAAACAACAGCCATTACTGCACCTAATAACCCAATTTGTGTAGTGCTAAATCCGTACTCGTCTACTAAATACGTAGTAGATAAATTAAAGTTACTACGAACTAAATAATAAGCAGCATACCCAACTGAAATTCCCATTAGCACACGAATACGTAATAATTTGTATACCCTGTCAATCATATCCGCCGGCAATCTCTCAATTGCAGGTGCTGGCTTAAGCCATTTAAACATATTCTTTCGTCTCCTTTTCTCACTGCTGAGAGAGACGCTGTCTATTCCATATCTCGATTATTCCACTATTTGATATATTTTGGTTCGTCCTTCTAACCGGCTGTCCTTCTATTTCTTTCTCATTCTTCGCAAACATCGTTGGTACGCCAAACGAAACTTTTTCTAAAATATGCCCCGCTTCTTCCGATAAACAATAATCAATAAATAAATCCGCAATAATACCACTCGGCGCACGCTTTAGTTTCGAAATCGCATTAACGGACAACCCTGTTTGCTCAGGTTCGTTACTTAAAATAGGAAAGCCTTGTTTTTGAAGCATTCTCTGATCTCCCGCAAAATTGATGCCTATCATATATTCACCGCTCGCAACCAGTTCTGCAGGCATATAACCATTCACCGTTACTTCACCAACTTGCCTTGCAAGATTCTTAACATACTCTTTCGCTTCTCTTTCACCTAAAGTATCAATAAGTGATTGAAACAAAGTATATGCTGTGCCGGAAACATTTGGATCAGGCATTGCAATCTTATCCGTATATACCGGATCTAATAAATCTTGCCACCTTGATGGATATGGAAGACCGAGCGGCGCTATTTCTTCATTCCACCGCTCTTTATTAATCGCGATTGCCAGTTTCTCCACTTCATAACCGTACCAATAACCATCTTTATCTTTAACAGTCTTTGAAATACGATTCGCATGCTGGGTCGTAACAGGAATAGAAAGGTTCTTTTGCTTCATCATTTGATGCGCATCTACTGTACCGCCAATAATAATATCCGCCTTCGGATTTCCAGCTTCCTCTTCTACTCTCCGAAGAAGTTCTTCTGTCGATAGACGAATAAATTCATATGTACACCCGCGTTGTTTACAAAATGACGAAAGCAAAGCTTCACCAACTTCCTCGCGGGCCGCTACATACGCAACGAGATGACGATCATCCAAAATAGGGAGACCACTTTTATTATATTTAATAGAGGTTGTATCTCGAGAGCAACTAGACATCGCTCCTCCGATTACTAGCAAAAAGAAGAAAAAGGCTATCTTTCTCATGACACACTCTCCTTTACAAGGAATTCTGCTAGGGAGCCCTTCATATACATGACATTCCCGTTATTATCACCGAGATATTGCACAACAAAGTAAGATGGATACACAGAAATAGTTAGAATATCCTCCCGCTCATTCTTTACACGTTTGCCTGTTTTATAGGCAGTAATATAAGCAATCGGCTCATTCTGTGATTGTAATAATTTCTGAATTTCTCCGTAATCTGTAATTTGCCTTGCGTATCGAATAGAATCAAATATGTGTGTAAGATCTATAGTACGTATTACATCCCCTTGCCTCACTACAACTTCCTTTGCCTCCGCAAAGAAATTACTAATGCGCTCTGGTGTATAATACAGACTTAACAAATACGTTTGAAATGCTGAGATCATCGGATCCGTGCCATTCTTTCCGTATACATTAGTCTCGTACTGGAACAAGTCACCTACTGCAAAAGTACGTTTATGTCCATTCAAGTACGTTACTTCTCCAGTAAATACTTGTTCTTGATTCCTCGCTTCTCTCGGTTCTATTCGAATTCGGTCAAAGAATGAAACAATCGTATGCAAACGAACTTCATCCGTTACAACAATTTCTCCCCACTTCTCATGCCTTACTTTCACTTCAGTAGGAAGAGATTCATTCACTCTTTGTAAAACGGCTTGTTTGTCATCCACAATTGTGATTCGATTATATATTTGCTTCTCAATAACATAAAACAAAATAAGAGAAACGATCATACAAAAGACAAACATAAGAATTTGAAATGATAGCCTTTTCATTTCTGCCTACCTCCAAGATAAAAAAACGTTGTTTCGAAAATACCGCATAATTGTTTCATAAATGTATCATTTAACCGCTTTCAAGTTTTTTATGTCTTCCATCCGTCTCGGAAGTAAAAATGTAATGCATATTGTAGTTCCCATTTCTTCACTACTCTCAATTCGCATACTTCCGCCTTGCTTCTTCATAATCTCCTGACAAATGTATAAGCCATAGCCATTCCCGTAACTTGAAGGAAGCACCTTACCTTCCGGAGACTCATTCCATTCTGCAAGCACACCTTCATCCATACCAATACCATCATCATGAACAAAAACTTTCGCTTCCTGCTCATTTATAATTACATTCATACGAACTTGCGTAGCATCACTATATTTAATCGCATTATCAAGCACATTCAAGAAAATTTGCTTCGTCTTATCAAAATCCGCAACGACGTGTACTTCTGTTAACTCATTCATAACTTCAATTTCAAACTGCTGCAACCTAAGTTTCACAATCGAAACCGCTTCTTCTGCCAATTCTTTAATATTCACGACTGTAGGTGACACTTCAAACGTACTCTTCCCGTACTTTGAAGACTTAAGTAATTCCTCTACAAGTGATAATAGACGCTCACTTTCTACAGACACATAACGGAGGCTCTCCTGCACATCCTCCTTCGACTGCAACTTCGGAATTAAATCCACATAACCGATAATCGCTGTTAGCGGTGTTTTCAGCTCATGCGTAATGCGGTCCAAGAAATCTTTCTGTTTCTCTTTCTCTTCCTTCAGCTGCTTAATATGCAGCTCAATCCCATCAGCCATCGCATTAAAGGACGCTGAAAGCTGCGCAATTTCCACATACTCATTCAGCTCAATCTTACTTTCATAATCTCCATTCGCAAGCCGATATGCCATTTGCCTTAACTGATCAATTGGTTTATGAAGAGACTTCGCCAAACGAATCGCAAAGAAAATACCAGCAGCTACTAAACAAAGCGATGTCATTAAAAACGTCCAACTTACATTTGTTAAAACTTCCTTCTCATCCGTTAACTCATTTATAAAACGAATACTTCCAATGACATCGTTTCCATAATAAACCGGACTTGAAAACAAAAGAATTGGAGCTGGGTCTCCCTCCTCGAAAACATACGATTTCTTTCCCTTCAAAGAACTCTCAATGTCAATATTCCGATGAAGTAACGCTCCTTTTTGTGTATCTGCAACAACATCTCCATTCTTCCCAATCATCTGCACCCGGACATCCATTCGCTTCGCTAAATACGAAGCAATTAAAAGCGAATTAGGACCTAACGTCTCCACTTCTGCTTCCTTCTCTAAATAATTCATCGTATAAATTTGCGCTTCCACACTTAACTTTTCTAAGGAATCTGCCGCATTATGATACACATTCTTCTCCAGTGCAATATAAACAACCGCATACAAAAGAACAAGAATTGGAATCAACAACCCAACTATTCCAAACACCATATTTCGTTTTAAAGACATATCATCACCTTTTAGCAATCAAGCTTATACCCCACACCATAAATTGTCTTAATATACTCCCCGCTTGCGCCGAGTTTCTTCCGAAGCCTTTGCACCATAATATCAACCGCTCTCGTATTTCCGATATACTCAAACCCCCATACCTTCTCTAATAGCTCATCCCTCATGAACACACGCTGCGGATTCGAAACAAACAACTGACATAAATTAAACTCTCGGTACGTTAACTGAATCTCCTGCCCACTCACATGAAGCTTTCGTTCCTTTGGACAAATAAGTAAATCACCAGCCCCAATCACCTCATGATTTAAAGGAACCTCCTTCTTCTTCACGCGCCGCGCCATATTCTTCACCCGAAGAATAAGCTCCGCATAATTAAAAGGCTTCGTCACATAATCATCAGCTCCAAGCTGAAGACCAAGTAACTTATCATTCATCTGACTCTTCGCTGTCAGCATAAGCACCGGAATATCACGCTCCTTCTCTCTGAATAAACGTAACAACTCATACCCATCCGTATCAGGAAGCATCACATCTAAAATAAGTACATCCGGCTGCTCATTCCATCTCTCTAAAGCTTCTCTCCCATCAGCCGCCGTCAATACTTCATACCCTTCCATCTCTAACTGCATCCGAATCAAATTACGAATACTCGATTCATCATCTACTACAAGTATTTTCATCATTCTCCTCCTTCCATCCTGTATTATAGTACAGTTTAGTATAGCAAAAATAAGACGAAAAAAGAGAGGGTATTGTCGAACATATGTTGAACGACAGTACCCTCTCTCATTTATTAAACTTATTTCTCATACCCATTAGGTTTCTTCTGATGCCAATCCCACGCATGCTCGATAATTGTCTTCACATTTACATACTCAGGATTCCATCCTAACTTCTCTTTCGCCTTTTGAGAAGAAGCTACTAAGCGTGCTGGATCTCCCGCACGGCGTGGTGCCATCTCAGCTGGAATCTCATGATTCGTAACTTCACGAACTGCATCAACGATTTCTTTTACACTAAAGCCATTACCATTTCCTAAGTTGTAGAAATCACTCTCTCCACCATTTTGCAGGTCCTTAAGCCCTAAGAAATGAGCTGCCACTAAATCTTCAACATGAATATAATCACGGATACAAGTACCATCTGGTGTATTATAATCATCACCAAACATCATAATCTTCTCACGTTGACCTAACGCCACTTGTAAAACAAGCGGAATTAAATGTGTCTCTGGACGGTGATCTTCTCCAATAATACCACTTGGAGTTGCACCAGCCACATTAAAGTATCTGAAAATCTTATAGCGTAAATTTGAAGCTTGGCTATACCAATGAAGCATCTTTTCGATTGCTAACTTCGTCTCTCCGTATGTATTCGTCGGATTTGTCTTCGTTTCCTCAGTAATAAGGTCTACATCTACTTCACCATAAGTCGCCGCAGTAGAAGAGAAAATAAACTTCTCTACTTTAAACTCATCCATTACTTCTAGCAAGCAAAGTGCACCATACACATTATTATTATAATACTGAAGAGGCTTCTCCATACTAACTCCAACTAAAGAATCAGCTGCAAAATGCATAACCGCCTCGATATTTTCTTGTTTAAAAACATCTCTTAAAAATGCTTTATCACGAAGGTCACCATTATAAAACTTCGCGCCTTCCGTAATCGCATCTTCATGACCAGTTTGTAAGTTATCTACTACTACTACAGATAAACCTTCGTCTACTAATTTTTTCACAGCATGAGAACCGATATAGCCCGCTCCGCCGCAGATTAAGATTGAGTTCATTGTTTTCCTCCCACATATTTACTAAGATTTCTTAATTACTTTACTAATATAAAAGGTATACGACTACTCGTATACCTTTTATATACCCTTCATTACTTAGCTACAAAATAATCCGTTACATATTGCGCCCAAACTTCATGCCCTTTAGCACTTGGGAAACCGAACTCTGTTTGTAAGTACGGTAAAATTGCTTTCGTTGTTGCATCAGGCCAAGCTGTCCAATGATCAACATATGTATAACCATTTTGCGTCGCAAATTGTTTTAATGCTTCAATCGCTTTCGGATAATTCTTCGCACCATACACTGGGTTTGATGGTTGAATCATAATTGTAGCGCCTTTTGCACTAGTAGAAAGTGCTTGCACAAACTTCTGTGTACTCGCTACAGAATTTCCATTACCAGTTTTTCCGTTGTCGGTAATAAATGGTGGTTCAAATAAAATTACATCCGGATCGTCTTTCGCAATCTCTTTATCGCGTTTATTCGCAATTAATTCCTCTGTACTTTCACCCTTATATTCCTTTACCGTCACATTCCATAAACCTTTACCGTAAGAAGCCTCTAAATTAGCAGTGAACTTACCTACCCAAGCATCTTTTTCAGATGAAGAAGCTTCATCACCAACAACAACAAGGTTTACTGCCTTCTTATCCGCAGCAGCTTTCTTCAACTTCTCTTTCACTGCATCAGGTAAGTTCTTCGCGTATGCTTCATTAAAAGATGACTTTACATCTTGTTTTTTCTCTTCTTTTTTCTCGTCCTTCTTCGCACGGCTATCTTTCACTTCAGCCTTTGTTTTCGTTACTTCACTCGTTTGCCCTGTTGCATTCGCAATCTTCTTATTCCAATATAATTTACCGCTCACAACCGAAGCGATAAACAATACAAAAATAAATAGGACAAGTACTGCTTTCTTATTCATCGATTCACCTCATCTATTAATCTCACAATATATAATACTAATACAAACCTACGCAAAAATAAACCCAACTCCTTCCAAAGGAGTTGGGTTCAATAAACATTACTTCGTTAATTCAAGATGTGATCTTAACTTGTTCGTTAAATCTTGTTTTGCTGCATCCGGAACATAGTAGTACCAAATGCCGTCAGCGGCTTTGTGACCGTCGCCAGGGATTTGGATTTCTTCACTGTTCTGCAGGCAATCTTTATAGTTCTTTTGAATATCAAACATTTGGTCTTGAGTTAAACTTGTTTTAACGTTTTTCTCAATTGCTTTTAATACATCACCGTAGCTTGCTAGAGAAGAAACACTTGCACCTTTTTTAATTACTGCTTGGATAACTTGACGCTGGCGCATTTGACGACCGAAGTCACCGCGTGGATCTTCATAACGCATACGAGAATATCTTAATGCTTCTGTACCATTAAGATGTATATTCCCTTTAGCAAATTGTGATCCTTCATATTTAAATTCTAAATCATTATTAACGTCTACTCCACCAACTGCATCCACAACATCTTTAAAGCCAGCCATGTTCACTTCAATATAATGATCAACTGGTATATCAAGGAAATTTTCTACCGTTTTTACAGCCATATCAATTCCACCAAAAGCATAGGCATGATTAATCTTATCCTTTTTATCCTTACCTACAATTTCTGTATAAGAATCACGTGGAATACTAGTAATTTTCATGGATTTTTTTTGTGGATTTAGCGTAAATAACATCATCGAATCTGAACGTCCTGTCTCATCTGCTCTTTGATCCACACCCATTAATAAAATAGATATCGGCTTATTATCTGCAACATCTACTTTCTTATCACGTTTTTCAGACTTATCACGATCTAACGGTTTATGCACTGCATTTAATGTATTTGACACATTAGAATACACATAGTATGCATATGCTCCTCCTGCAACAACTAGAAAACCTATTATACCTAAAATCCAAAATAAAATTTTCTTTTTCATAACTTATACCTTCTTTAATTTTTATTTATAACTAATTATGCGTTATTGCTATTCACATATTACAACAAATACATTTATAAATAAAAGCTTTTTTATTTCTTATGATTGTAATGAAAGTTCACTTTTTATTTGAGTAGTTGATATATCTTCAGTTCTTGGTAAATAAACCACTTCGCAATATTCTTTTAAAAAATCAAATTTCCCTTCCCAATCATCACCCATAACAAATACATCAATTTCATACTTTATGATATCTTCAATCTTTTGTTCCCAAGTATTTTCCGATATTACTAAGTCCACATATCTAATGCTTTCCAGTAGCATTTTTCTCTCTTCAAATTTAAAATAAGATTCTTTTCCTTTTAATGCATTAAATTCATCTGTTGATATTCCAACTATTAAATAATCACCTAAATCTTTTGCTCGTCTTACTAAATTTATATGACCATAATGTAGTAAGTCAAATGTTCCATAAGTTAAAATTCGCTTCATATTTTAAAATACACTCCTAAAATCTTCTTATTTATTTTTTAAGATTAATCTTTTTAAATCCTGAGAAATACTATTAGGTAAAACAAAAATAATTATTATATATATCGTGCCAATGACTAAAGATTTAACCGTCATATTTATAAAATCATTTACAAACATTTTTGGGATGAAATATACGAAAATAAAAGTTATCAATGCTGCAAAAAAATAAGTATATACTCCTTGGAACATAAACTTTAAATCCAGATATTTTCGAATTAGATATATCCTAAAAAAGCACACCATAAATTCAACAGCTACTATAACAATTGTTGCACCTATTGCACCATATCGTGGTATAAATATTATATTAAGTGTCAGGCTGATTATTGCACCTAGCAATAATGGTAATACGTATTGTTTATCCTTCTCAAAAGCGAGCGCATATTGATTTGCAAAGACACCACCTATCGGAATAAAAATAATGATTAAACTTACCCAAAACATTAGAGGTGACATAGGAATAAAGCTTTCTCCAAAGAACCAGGGAACAAATTCATAGGAATTAAGCATTACGATATTACAGAATAATAGTGAGAGCACTATCGTATAATCTAAAGACTTCTTCAAGTATTTATGAAGAATTTCATTTTGGTCATTAACAACCATATTTGCGAGTCTAGGTAATAAAACCATACTTAGCGAGGTAATGACAGCCAAAATAATTCTAGATATTTTTTGTGATTGATCATAATAGGATAATTCAACAGGGCCAGCTATCATTCCTAAAATTGTTTTATCAAATGTAATATATACTTGAATAGATAATTGTGGAATTAGTAGTAGTAAGGCAGCCCTAAAGTTATCCTTCAGGTACTGTCTATTAAATGAAATCTTTGTTACATATTTAGATAGCCCAATCCAAAATACTATATTTCCTAGCAAGGCCCCTAAGGACATTATAAGCATATATTTCCACAAGTCATTTTCACTGCGAATCAAAATAAAGATCAATATAATTGATACAGATTTAATTAGCATATTTCTTAAAACTACTTGTTTAATTCTTTCAATTCCAATATAAAACCATGAAATATCAAAAATAACTCCCAAAAGAATTGGTAGTTGCAACAAAAAATACATTCTATATTCTTGATTTACATTCGTAATATAGAATATATATAACCCTATAACTATAATCCCCGCTAAAAATTGAATTAACCATAGTCCCCAAAATGTTTCATTTACTTTATTTTGAGACTCTCTATTTTTTGCTATATTTCTAATCCCCAGTTGACCAATCCCTAAAAAAGCTAATACACTTAAAATTTGAACAACTGAAAAAGTATAACTGTTTATTCCTAGTGCCTTTACTCCTAAGACCCTAGAGAGAAATGGCATAGTAAGAATTGGAGTTATTATAATAAATAATTGATATAAAGCATTATATAAAAAGTCACGTAACACTTTTTTCATATTGTAATTTCAGCTAATTTATTTGTAATTATTCATATTTAAATAATCACTATATATATATTTAGCCACCCTTTCTGAATACTTAAAATCAGTATACTCATGAACTATCTTTTTTATATTTTCCCTTTCAGTTTTATAATATTTTTCATCAGTAAGCAATTTCTCTAATTCACAGATAAAATCATTGTACATGTTCACTTTTGGGCCAGGTGTCCAAAAGTCAAATGGATTTAATAGGAATCCCCTATTATTGCGATATTGAGCTAAATCTGTATTCAAAAACAATATCGGCTTATCTACTAAAAGATAATCAAAATAAACACTCGAGTAATCTGTTATTAATAAATCTGTTTCAGACAATATTTGGTATATATCTAAATTATATTTTGCTAAAAATTCCAACGTACATAACTTGATATTAGAAAGGTCCCCTAATGTTTTTTTATAATACTCCTCCTCTTTAGGGTGTAATTTCACAATAACTGTAATTCTATTTTTTAGTAAATAAGTATTAAATTCATTAACATCCATATCTGTTAAACCGAATATATTACATTCTCTATTCAAGTCTGATTCTTCCCTAATATACCCTTTTCTGAATGTCGGCATAAATACCATTAATTTATCATTTTCACTAACAGAAAAGTACTTCAATATAATGTCTCTCTTTTCTCCCCCCCTCAAATTTAAAAGATCATTTCGAGGGAATCCAGTGATAACATATTTATTATTTATTCCTATACAAGCATTCAATAACGTCGTGTACGTTTCTGAGCTAGATATTACGCGATCTAATGTATCGATTTTCTTTTTATTCATGGTAGTTTCATTTTCTAATAGCCCCATTTTTTTCAATGGTATTCCATGCCATAATTCAATGAATTTTTGTTTCTTTTTCATTTTTTTTATAGGGCCATGCGATGTGATAACAATATATCCCGTCCCTAAATGCATAGCATTTTTTATTGGGTTTTCTAGTACTTTTTGAAAATTTATATATATTAAATCTAGATCACCATATTCTTTAATCATAAAATCATATAACACTTTTACATTAGATCCTGAACCTGGTACATAATCTATAAAAATTAATTTCTGGGGATTTATTCTTAAAAAACAGAAAATAATTCTAGCAATTAAAAATATAATTCTATTCCTCATATTTTCTCTCCTGGCTTACTATTTTTCAATGTAACAGCAATAAAAATTTCTTCCTTATTTATCTTTTCACGATATTCAAAAGAAAATTAGTTGTTCTTTCCCCCAGAATCCTAAACATAAATAATCTGATTTCCTTTTTAAACTTTTTATCCTTGGTAATCCAAGACCCATTAAAATGATGAATACAATACGTATTTTTAGTTACTTTTAAAATCCCTGTTTTATATTCTTTAGGACAAAAATACTCTTTAGGATAAATATGCATCCCATTATTTAATATTTGATAACTTCCATTAGCCTCAAATCCTTGATCAGAGCAAATTTCAGTTATAATTTCTACATTCGTAGTTGTATCAAGATCCCCGTTTTCTAAATAAAAACTTCTATTATCATAGTATTTCAAAAACATATTGATTGCCTGACTATTTTTCATAGCTCCTATAATTCCTGTTGGAATAGTAATATCATCTTCAAACCCACTAAAGCTGTCATGCCCTAAAAATGCATCAAATCCCTTTAAAACTTCCACATCCGTATCAAGATAAATACCACCATAATGATAAAGTGCCCATAGCCGTACATAATCAGAAACAAATGCCCACTTTTTCTCCTCATAAGCCTCTTTTACAAATTGATTACAATTAATATCGAAATTCTCCTCATTCCATTCCACAAATTCATAATCTGGTAAATGTTTCTCCCATGACTCTATACATTTTTCTATAAATTCCGATTTTTTATTTTTTCCAAACCAACAGTAATGAATTACCTTAGGAATTTTATTCATTTCATTATGCCCCATTCTATAAAATAATTTAATAAATTGTATCTTTATTTAAAAATAGACATAATGAATTTAAATTCATTATGTCTATTTTTAATATATTAACTTATAAAAACACTACCACAACCTGATTTCATAGGGAAGCGGCGTACTATATCCCAATAATAGGTTGGCAAAATAATAACTTAGTGCAAAAAGAATAAATACAAGCTTTGCTTTTTGATTTTTTTGTATAAATAACGCAAAGATAATAATTTCTGTAATACTAATATAGAAAAGTAAACGTCTAAATATTAGCATTGGATACAAAGGAAATGTTAATATTAAACTTATATAATATATCCCAAATATAACCTCATGCTTCTTTAGATGAATAAACTTCTCTTTATTTCTTACTAACCATATACTTAATAACAATTTAACAATTAATAGCATTGCCATTTTCCATGATAATGAGTATTCTAAATATTGACTTGATGCCCATTCTGTATAATAAGCATATTGATTACCAAAAACTTTAGATATTATTTTAATAATTAATTCGTCAAATCTAACAAACATCAAAGAAAAAGAAATAACTAGTAAAGTAACTCTTTTAGTATTGGTATTAATATATTTCGTTACTAAATTATGTAAAAAATACATTGGATAGAAGAATATTGCACTGGTATGAAACATAATTGTTACAACAAACATTAAATTATATTTAATGAACCTTTTATTGATTATATTATTTATATTAATTAAAAACAGTCCCATGGCCATAAATTGCCTTATTGTATTTAAAGAGGTATTAAAATAATATAAACTAATATAAAAGAATACAGCCATGTAATATACTTCTCTTGTGCCGCTGTAACTTTTTATTGCTTTATAAATTAAATACTGTATAAGAAACGCTATAACTAAGAAAAAGATTTGGACTGGTATGCCTAAAAACTTCATAAAATCCATTATATATACTAGCCCAGGTTCTGAAAACCAAACTCTCCCCTCAGTATACATTCTTTCATAAGAATAATAATCTGTCCCTACTCCATATCTAAATCCGGCTAATAGAAGAACGTACGTACTAGCCAACCAATAGAACACTTGAGCATATTTCCCCTTCAATAAGGTTAATAACGATAGTATTAGCATAAAAATATATGCAAACATTTTATGAACTCCTTAAACGTTTAAATAAAACTTCATACAAGCCTATCTTTAATAAAACAACACCTATTCTATGCTTAAAAGGTAATAAGTTGTAAGAATCTGAAAGACTATTCAGTTGCCTCTTTTTCTCTTTTACAGATTTCTTATTTTCTAATGAGTAATTTATTAAGTATATCCACAATCTTGCTTCAACCACTCCACAATATTTCTCATAGGGACTTTCTTTAAAAAATGTTTTTAATACATTCATGGTATTTATTAAAGATTCCTCAATGATCGGATTATAACTTCGAGTTATTGATCCTTCTCTCTGGATATAATAATACAAAGCTTCATTTACTACTTCTACACTATTACAAAAATATAAATATCGTGGCATAAAACCTACATCTTCAAAGAAAGCACGATTTTCAAAGTATAGCCCATTTTGTTTAATTATTTCTGTTCTATACAACTTGTTCCAAGCTACAACAAAAGGCTCATCATGTTTACACAGGAAATTCTCTAGAATATTACCATTCAATAAATCTTTATTAAAATAATATTCTTTCTCACGAAGCTTACTTGCATCCTCAGCTAACCAAACCTTTTTAAAACCACAAATTACCAAATCAAGATTATCTGCAATGATTTTTTTATACAAAGTCTCATACATAGATTTATCTAAATAATCATCACCATCTACAAATGCTATAAATTCTCCACTAGCATGATTAATCCCCGTATTTCTTGCGACACTTAAGCCACCATTTTCTTGAGAAATTACTCGTACACGTTTATCATGCTTTGTAAACTCATTAGCGATATTTACTGTATTGTCACGTGAGCCATCATTTATAACTAATATTTCAACTTCCTTAATACTCTGCGCAATAAGACTTTCCAAACACTTTTCAATATAATCCTCAACATTATATGCTGCTACAACTATACTAATTTTAGGCCTCTCCATAGTTTACCTCCTTCCATCGATTATATAATCCAATAAATTCTTTATTATATTTGGAATCATTGGACCAGGGTCCCATTAAAATATGATTTTCATATAAAGAGTAATCAACTCTAAAAACATTCACACTATCTTTAAAATAATTTAAACTAGCAAATTTAATTTCTGTTTCAGTATACATATTCCCTAAATATTTTACTACTTGATTAGCTGTGTGCCCCGTGTCTACCGAATCATCTACAACCAAAATTTTATTTATATTTTTCATCTCATGTTTATTCATATCAAAGTAAATTTCTCTATCTACATTCTGATTATGAACTCCGGATTGAATTTCTTTACGTCTTAAATATTCTTTAAGGGATTTAGGAATAATTTTTATTACAGGTTTTATAAATTCTTTTAATTTATTTCCCTTACGTACTGCTTGGATTTCTAATAATGGCACCCTTAAGTACTCACTTATTGTTTCTCCTATTAAAAATGAACCCTTAGCTATAAATATAACTACATCTGGTTGAAAATCTTTTTCAATTTTAGTTGCTAATTTTTTGCTTTCTATTTCTAAATTTCTTATTGATAATTCTACACAATTCACTGTATTTACCTCTTTTTATTAATTTAAAAACTCTAGCGAACTTAGTTATATGATGGGCCATCTGCAGGCATTCCTTTTTTACATATTTTGCCCTTTTTAAATTTTCTTTAAATTTCTGTGGATCATCATTAAACTCTTCCATAACGTTGTAGTTTCTACCTAATTCTATAAATGTATGCGCATCACTACCTATAGCCTTAGTTGCATTATATCTGTTCGCAATTTCTAATTGAATTTCTGAAAAATATCCCTTTATATTTCTACCATTGTGAACTTCAATGATATCAATTAAATCTAGGTTTTTTCGAATCTCTTCTTCCACCAAAACTGTTTTATATCTTTTTTCATCATATGGATGAGGAATATATACTATTCCTCCTTGTTTTTTTATCTCTAGCATTGTATCCCTTGGAGATTTTCCCGGGCTTATCTTTTCATTTATAAATAATCCTATTATTTCACCCTTACTAGAAAATATTTCTTCTCCAATAATTACTCTAATTGAATGTTTCTCAAGAAAAGGTTTAAATTTTAACGCACCCTCAATTTCATCATGATCCGTAATCGCTACTACATTTATTCTTCTTAGTTTTAACATAACCAAATAGAACCACTTGCCTAAAGTGCTATCATGTGAATGACAAGTATGGGTGTGCAATTCAACATTTATCCCCATATATTCCTCCTACTTTCTAAACAAATAAATCAAAAAATTTAATATGCGCCTCTGCCGACTACAACATTCTTAACAGTTAATAGCAAAATCTTAATATCGAACCATAATGATGCATTATAAGCATAATACAACTCTAAATCTACCCTCTCTGGATATCCTACATCACTTCTTCCACTCACTTGCCAATAGCCTGTAAGACCTGGCTTTACAGATAAAAATTCATCTTTTCTTTTACCATACTCTATCAACTCTTCTTGTACCACTGGTCTTGGACCAACAAGGCTCATATCACCTTTTAAAACATTTAAAAACTGTGGAAGTTCATCTAAACTAGTCTTTCTTAAAAACTGTCCTACTTTTGTTATGCGTGGATCTTCAATTGGTTCTAATTTATAATTATTATCTATATATTTTTTATATAATATTTCATTGCCCTTTAGTTTTTCTTCCGCGTTCACAATCATTGACCTGAATTTATAAATATAAAATCTTTTTCCATCTTTCCCCATGCGAATCTGTTTAAAAAAGATAGGCCCTTTATTATCCCCTGTCATATATAAAATTGAAATTACAAGAAATATTGGAGAAAAGATTATCAATCCAACCATTGCTCCAAGTAGATCCATAATCCTTTTTGCACATAAATAAATAATATTAGGTTTTTTTATTTCCAACGTACTTTGTTCTAATGGCTCACTTGCTATTTCACGATTGTCCAAATATATCACCTTTTCCTTTATACATTTACCTGTTCTCTTTTTATAACCTCATTCATGTAATTTATTAATTCTTTATTTAAATTTTCATGTTGAAGTGCCATCTCAATTGTAGTCTTAATAAACCCAAACTTCTCTCCAACATCATAGCGAACTCCTTCAAAATCATAAGCAAACACACGTTGAATTTCATTTAACCGTTGAATCGCATCTGTTAACTGAATCTCTCCACCAGCGCCTGTCTGTTGATTCTCAAGGAACATAAAAATTTCTGGCGTTAATACGTAACGTCCCATAATTGCCAAATTAGATGGTGCTGTACCTTCTGCAGGTTTCTCAACAAATTGACGCACTTGATAACTGCGATCATTTCGCTCAATCGGATCGATAATTCCATAACGATGTGTCTCATTTTCTGACACTGTTTGCACACCAATAACTGATGATTGTGTACCTTCATATTGATCCATTAATTGTCGTAAACATGGTGTTTCAGCTTGAACAATATCATCGCCAAGCAATACCGCAAATGGCTCATTTCCAATAAATTTACGTGCACACCATACCGCATGCCCTAAACCTTTTGGCTCTTTTTGTCTTATGTAATGAATGTTAATTTTTGAAGAAGCTTGTACTTTTTCAAGAACTTCATGCTTTCCTTTTTCAAGTAAGTTTTGTTCTAACTCAAAAGAATGATCAAAATGATCTTCAATCGCACGCTTTCCTTTTCCAGTAACAATAATAATGTCTTCAATTCCTGATTCTATCGCTTCTTCAACTATGTATTGAATTGTCGGTTTATCGACAATTGGTAACATTTCTTTCGGCATTGCCTTCGTTGCTGGTAAAAATCTTGTCCCAAGACCAGCAGCGGGTATAATTGCTTTTCTTACTTTTTTCAAATCTAGTCCCCCCAAAAGAACATTGGTTTATCTATATGTAGCAATAACAAAAACCCTACCTATAGAGTCATTTTTATAACTCCATAGGTAGAGTTTCTAATAAAAATAAATTTATGGGCATCCAACCCATCCTCACGCCATACTCCCGACGACAAGCGTCTAAGGTAGGTTCGAAATAAAAATTTCTACCCACAGCACAACCGAGTGCCCCCGTTGATAACGGTTAGGAGACATCACCAATTCTTTATTTAGAAAATACCGAACAATTTTTTACGACGAATTAGTTCTGGATCTTCTTTATAAATTGCTTTTCCACTAATTAATAAATACGGATTTTCTTTTAAATCACTCATAACGTTCATTCCGAATTCTTTTCCGATTAATTCGTAGCTTTCCGCTAGATGAAATCCTCTTGATGTTGTGTTATGTGCATCTGATGCGATCATATGCGTTAAATTATGTTCAACGAGTTGTAGTGAGAATTTTTTTATCTTTTTGCCGAACTTTCCTAGTAAACTTCCTGCCGTTACTTGTGTTAATGAACCTTTACTTACAAGATTGTATAACTTATCTGGCCGCTCGATTAACTCGGCATTGCGTTCCGGATGAACGATAATTGGGATCATCCCTTTAACGCGTAGTTCATATAATAGTTGTTCTGCATAGCGAGGTACGTGATTAGATGGAAACTCAATTAATATGTATTTATTCGTTTCGTTTAAGGTAACGATTTTACTAGCTTCATAGTCTTCTAATAAATCACCATATAACCTGACCTCTTGCCCTGGTAAAATTTTCAGCGGAATTTCATTTTGTTGTAGTTCATCATTTAGTTGTTTTACTTGATGAATAATTGAAGTACGTTCATTTGTATATTTCCCGTTTTGATGGTGTGGTGTTGCGACGATTGTATGTATTCCTTCTTGGACAGCCTTTTGTGCCATGGCCAGACTATCTGTTACTGTTTGTGCACCGTCATCGATGCCAGGTAAAATGTGACAATGTAAATCAATCATTTGTTTCATCCTCCCTCTCTCATATAAAAATCTTTTTTCCTTTGAATATGAGTTATCTCATATCCAAAGGAAAAAAGGAGATATGTTCTTGCCATATCTCACTTTTTAATTAGTTCGCACCGTAGTAATAATATAAGCCGTGTTCTCTTTCACGATCGTTCAGAACAACACCTAACAATTTACCTTTTGCAGATTCTAATAATCCTTTTGCTTTTACCGCTGTTTCTTTTTCTGTCGATTCACTACGAACGACAAGAATAGATGCATCACATACATTCGCCATAATTTGTGCGTCTGTTACAGCTAAAATTGGCGGTAAATCAAAAATAACTAAATCGTACATACTATACGCTTGAGCAAGAAGCTCTTGCATCGATTTCGAACCTAATAATTCCGCTGGATTTGGCGGGATTGGGCCACATGCTAAAAAGTATAAATTATCTACATTTGTCGTTTGTACACACTTCTCTAAACGTTCACTATGTGTTAATACGTTCGTTAATCCGAAAATATTATCGACTTGGAACATTTGATGCATCGCCGGTTTACGCATATCTGCATCAATTAACAATACTTTCTTTCCTTGTTGAGCGAAAACAACTGCCATATTCGCTGTCGTTGTCGTTTTCCCTTCACTCGGGTTCGCAGATGTTACCATTAACGAATGCAAGTTTGTATCAACAGCTGCAAATTCAATATTCGTTCGAATATTACGATATTGTTCTGAAATTGGTGATTTCGGTTGTTGATGAGCAATTAATTGACGACGTTGACGATGATTTTTGTTCTTTTTAAATAAACTATTAAGAGCCAATTGTTTGCCCCCTCACTTTTCTTGATGATGAAGCATGTGATTTCACGTTCGTTGTTTCTTCATCCATACGCGCAACAATACCTAACACTGGTAATCCAAGTAAGTTTTCTACGTCTTCTTCTTTTTTCACTGTGTTGTCTAAGTATTCTAGTAAGAATGCAAGACCAACTGCAGCCATTAAACCAACAACAAAAGCAATTACTACGTTTAACATCGGACGTGGTTTAATTGGAGACTGATTTTCTCCAACTTCTGCTTTCGATAATACCGTTACGTTATCGACATTCATAATTTTTGCAACTTCACCTTTAAATACATCTGCAGTTGCATTTGCAATATCACGAGCTAACTTCGGATCTTTATCCTCCGCTGTAACAGAAATGACCTGTGAGTCTTTTTCGTTTGCAACATTAATCTTTCCTGTTAAAGCTTGTGCAGTCATATTTAAATGTAATTTTTCATTCACTTGGTCTAAGACTACTGGACTTTTAATAATGACCTTATATGTATTCGTTAATTGAATATTTGTTTGAATTTCACCAGCTTGAATCATTGCCCCTTCTTGCTTCTTCTGATTCACAAGAATTTGCGTTGAAGATTGATAGATTGGTGTCATGAAGAAGAAGCTAATGATAGCACTTACAATAGCTGCACCAAAGGCGATTACGAGGATCATTGCTAAACGTTTTTTTAAGATATAAAATAGCTCTTTTAAACTAATTGTTTCTTCCATAAGTTCCTCCAACTTTCTAAAATTTGCACACAAGAAAAATTATAACATATAATCTTATATTTTTTTATTTTAGTAATATCTATGTACGATTGGTATTTGAAAACATATATAATCTTACAAAATAATCTTAAATATGACAACACATTCCATCAAATTTCCAAAATTCCTATTATATCATTTTTTTTATATAATTCAATATATAATTTTGAAATAATTCAAAAAAACTGGTAAAAACACTTACCAGTTTTAAAAATTACTATTTTACACATTATTTTCTAATAATATCCATATTGTTTTTGTTCTTCTTTTTTATCATTTAAAACGACGCCAAGTAGTTTTCCAGATGCTTTATCTAATATTTGTTTCGCCTTTATCAGTTTATCTTTTTCTGTTTTTTCACTACGAGCTACTAATACAATTCCGTCGCATTTATTTGCGAGTATTTGTGCATCTGTAACGGCTAGTACAGGTGGTGTATCGATTAAAATGACATCAAACATCTTATATGCCTCTAGAAGCATTTCATCCATTTTACGGTATCCTAGTAGTTCTGCTGGGTTTGGCGGGATTGGGCCTGCTGGCATGACATATACATTATCTATATCTGTTTTTTGAATACATTGCATAAACGAAGCCTGTCCTGATAATAAATTTGTTAAACCATTTGGATTGTGAACCGCAAATAAGTTTTGTAATGTCGGCTTACGTAAGTCCGCCCCAATTAACAATACTTTTTTCCCTTGTTGACCGAAAACAACTGCTAGATTAGAAATAGTCGTTGTTTTCCCGTCTCCTGGATCTGCTGAAGTGACAATAATAGAACGAATATGGTTATCTACAGATGTAAATTCAATGTTCGTACGAATGTTACGGTATTGTTCTGTAATACGTGATTTAGGCTCTTTATGTGTAATTAATTGTCGTAATGGTTTTCTTTTCTTTCTTCCGAACATGTTCTAGTCTCCTTTTTCAAAATGCGACCTTTTCCCTTTTTCTCTTTTATGCTCGATATGCTACGCCTATTTTTCATTAACTTCTACCGTTAAATTTCCCCATTACTTTCCTCTACAGTTCATCATAACGAATCATAATAACCTTTGTCCTATCTCATAACCTCTATAATGTGACAACGACATCTCTATTTTTGTCGCACTATCATTTATCTTAATTTCAAGATATTTACATCGCTATTATATACAAAATCCCATTAATTTACAATAAACTTTCTGATTACTTTGCATTTTTATATTTAGAACAAAGAATATAGGTAATTAAAAAAATCCTTCTGTAATATGCAGAAGGATTTTTTTAATTACTCTCTATTCTTTTTTATCACCAATTGCAAATGTAATTTCAGCTTCACACGCAACTTCACCATCCACTGTTGCGATTGCTTTTCCTTTTCCGATTGGTCCACGTACGCGTGTCATTTCTACTTCTAAACGAAGTTGATCACCTGGGCGTACTTGTTTTTTGAAGCGACAGTTGTCGATACCTGCGAAGAAAGCAAGTCTCCCGCGGTTTTCTTCTTTCTTTAATACAGCAACTGCACCAACTTGTGCTAATGCTTCTACAATAAGTACACCAGGCATAACTGCATAGTCAGGAAAATGTCCGTTAAAGAACTCCTCGTTTGCGGATACATTTTTAATTCCAACCGCTCTTTTTCCTTCATCTACTTCTAATATTTTATCAACAAGTAGAAATGGATAGCGGTGAGGAATGATTTCTTTAATTTGTTCTATATTTAGCATGTAACAATCGCCCCTTTTACAATATTGGTCTTACCACTTGGACATATTGTTATTATCCCATTTTGTTTATTATTTGTCATTATAAAGTAAAACTTTACTCCGTTTAGCTTCTTATTATAAAAAAATGCACACACTCTATTCCATTAAAATAGTTGCACTTCTCAGCAACTGACACGGAGGTAGAAAAGAGTGTGTGCCCAAATTAGGGAAAGGCAATATGTATTTAAACATTCTTTGCCTTAATGTCGTATTCCGAATCATTATATTACATACGTTTTCAAATAAGAAAACATTAAATTTAACCATATATATGGATATATCACCTTATTTCTTTATTTTCCTCTATTTTTCTTCCGTTTTCGTAAAAAATTAGAATTAAAAAAATCAAAAAAAAGAACTAAGGTTTTCCCTTAGCTCTTTCTCACTTTATTTCAATGCACGACGTGGTAATTTATCGATATTCTCTAACATAATACCTGTACCAATAGCAACACATTGCATTGGGTTCTCAGCGATTAATACTGGTACCTTTAATTCTTCTGCTAGAAGCATGTCGATACCGTGCAATAAAGCTCCACCGCCTGTTAGAATAACACCGCGGTCGATAATGTCCGCAGATAGTTCTGGTGGTGTGCGCTCTAGTACGCCTTTTGCAGCTTGTACAATGATAGCTGCGTCTTCTTTTAGTGCTTCTGTAATCTCTTCAGAGCATACTGTAATTGTACGTGGTAAACCTGTTACCATGTCACGTCCGCGAATTTCAAGCTCTTCACTACGTGCACCTGGGAATACTGTACCAACTTTAATTTTAATATTTTCTGAAGTACGTTCTCCAATTAATAGCTTATACTTACGTTTAACGTAGTTTAAGATTTCCATATCAAACTTATCGCCAGCCATTTTGATAGAGGAAGAGGTAACAATATCACCCATAGAAAGTACGGCAATATCTGTTGTACCTCCACCAATATCAACAACCATGTTTCCGCTTGGCTGGAAGATTTCCATACCAGCACCAACTGCGGCTACTTTTGGTTCTTCTTCTAAAAATACTGTTTTACCACCTGAACGTTCAGCAGCCTCACGAATTGCTTTTTGTTCTACAGATGTGATATTTGTTGGACAGCAAATTAAAATGCGAGGTTTTGAAAAGAAGCTCTTCACGTCCAATTTGTTAATGAAATACTTTAACATTGCTTCTGTAATTTCGAAATCTGCGATTACACCATCTTTAAGCGGACGAATTGCTACAATATTACCAGGTGTACGTCCCACCATACTTCTTGCTTCTTCACCTACTGCTAATACTTTTCCACTATTACGATCAATTGCCACAACAGATGGCTCATTTAATACAATACCCTTACCTTTAACATGAATTAATACGTTAGCCGTACCTAGGTCAATTCCGATATCTCGCGCAAACATTCCCGTCATTTCCTCCTCGATATTCAAAATCAGGTTACACCCGAATTCTTTTACACCTAATTTCTGATTTTATCATAAATTTAACAGAAACGTAATATTCGCAAAAAGAATTCTTCTGAAAAATATTACCGAATTCGCAAGGAATGTTTGCTATTTTAGATTTATTGGCGCACAGGGTTTTCTGTATCTTCTTTTCGGTACTTTTGCTTTGTTGCTTCTCCACCTCTTAAATGACGAATAGACTTATGATAATCAAGAATTTCTTTCACTTCATTTGCGAGCTCTGGATTAATTTCTGGCAAACGTTCTGTTAAATCTTTATGGACTGTACTCTTTGATACCCCAAACTCCTTTGCGATTACACGCACTGTCTTTCTTGTCTCCACGATATACTTGCCAATCTTGATAGTTCTCTCTTTGATGTAATCGTGCACACCACTCGCCTCCCTAAATTGGATGTGAGAAGTGTGAAATGAGACTCGCTGCATACGACTATGAAGTAAATGTGAGTGCTGTTTGTAAGCGTTAAACATTCTTGGATTTATAATGAAATGATTCACGATTTCTCACCTCAAACACTCTCTTTGCATTGGTTTATACCATTGTATTGCCCGCACTACTGATATATGCTACATGTTCACTATTTTTGCGGACTAAGTTAAGAAAAATTACGTTTTTTTGTGAGAAATACGTTAACGATGACAATTATGGCGAAAAAAAGTGACACCTCTTTATAAAAGGTGTCACTCTTCTCTTTCATATTCTTCTTCTAACAACTGATGGTGGGGGACTTCTTTCTTACCGGCAATATAATAATATAAAGCGAATAAAACAAACAATAAAATGATAGCAATCGACAGAACAGATAAAAATGACACAGTATCCCCTCCCTTTTGTAATATATATTCGAGAATCTCGTCATTTTTCCTTGTTATTGCAAATTTTTTCCCGAAACTGATTATTTTTATATGAAAATAATCAGTGAGGAGGGGTTCATCCCCCCACTGATTATTAGCCTTCACCAATCGGGCGTTTACGGGCAGTGGATCTCCCACCTAACTTCTTTGCTCCAGCTGAATTTTGAGGCGGGAGTCTTACTGCCCGCAAATAGCGGGATAAAAAAATCAGCTCTCCTAATGAGAACTGATTTTTTTACTTTATTATTCTTGTGAAGAAGAACCGTTAGATGATTCTGTAGAACCATTCGTTGATTTTTCTTCTTTTTGAGATTTGTCATCTTGTTTGCCGTTCGTCTCTTTATCACTAGTCGAACCGCTTGTTGATTTCTCTTCTTTTTGAGATTTCTCATCTTGTTTACCGTTCGTCTCTTTATCACTAGTCGAACCGCTTGTCGATTTCTCTTCTTTTTGAGACTTATCTTCTGTTTTACTTTCTGGTTTCGTGCTTGTTGACTTTTCTTCTTTTTGAGATTTGTCATCAGCTTTTTTACCAGAAGCATTTGTCGCCTTTGCAGCACCTGCATCAGCTTTAATTTCTGCTACTGATTTATTTAAATAACGCTCAGGGTTCACAGCCACATTGTCTTTACGTACTTCAAAGTGAACGTAAGAACCTGCATCTTTATTCATTGCATTTAGACCTGATTTTCCTAACACTTCACCTTGCGCGACTCTTGCACCTTTTTCTACTTTCACACTGCCTAAGCTTTGATAAGATGCTGCTACACCATTTCCACTATCTACTGTTACAACATAACCAAGAAGTGAATCTTTTTCAGCTTTCGTTACTGTACCACTTAAAGCAGCTGTAACATCAAATTCTTTTCCGTTTTTCGCAGCAATGTCAATTCCTTTATTCGGGGAATATGTGTTGTTATAAAAGACAAGTGCTTTTTCTTGTTCCGCCTCTGATGCTGCATCTTCATAGAATTTCTTCTGTACTACTACTTCTGCATTTGCTGCAGTTGGCATTTTCACTACTTCTGAAGATTTTGTTACTGGTACTGCCGGATCTTCCGTTTGTGTATACGGTGTTGCTTGACCTTGGTTCGGAGCTTTCTTTGGATTAGCTCCCTGGAACCATAGCGCAACCATTAAGATTACCGCTGCACAAGCAATGTATAGTGCCGGAAACACCCATCTTTTTTGAAATAAATGTACTACTTTTTGCGACTTTTTACTATTTCTTCCTCGCATTCCATCATCACCTCAGCAATCATTTTGAACAATATTCACTCATCCTATACAACCTATAACTAATTACTTTTCGACAAAATCTGTAAAAATATGTATAGGAATTGCAAAATTTCCGAGGAAATGATAGAAAAAGGAAAAAACTGAGCACTTTTGGCTCAGTTTTTAGTCTAATTGTTTCTTTTTATATACGATTAAACATACAATAAGCGAAATGATAAGCCAAACTGCAATATTTAATACATGCCCACCAATACTACTAAATCCTGCCCCACCTACTAAGCTGTTAATTGCTTTTACAATATGAGATGTTGGAAGATATTCAATCATCGTCTTAATTATTTTATTTTCAACTAGTGACTCAAATTGTACAGCTAAATACATCGTCATTAAAATAGGCATTCCAATTAATGATGTTTGTGGTACAGAAGATGCAAGCAATCCGATCATTGTTCCAAGCACGATAAATAAAATAGTTCCACATAGGAATATCAATCCTACCAATGGAAGATTGATATTTAACTGATCTAAAATGAATAAATTTGCAATACAAATGACCATCGTCAGACCCGCTGTTAATAAACTCTTTCCAAGAAGAACTTCAACAGAAGATGCTGGGGATAACATTAACACACGTAGTGTATGTTTTTCTTTTTCTTCTGCGATTACCATAGATTGAACAAAGCCTGCGACAAATAGGAAGGCCGTTATAGTAGTAGTGCCTAACATTTCCTTTCCCGCTCCAAATCTGCTAAATAAAAATGAAAATATAATTGGTAAAAATGCCATTAACAACACTTGTGAATTCGTCTTAAAATCTTGTACTTCTTTTCTAAAAATAGCCGATACACGTCTCATTGAAAATGTCATTATAATCCCCTCCCAGTAACTTCAATAAAGATATCACCTAAAGTTGGTTCGTGTGAATGAATGGATAGTAATTCTCCTTTGTTCATCCATTCTGAAATACGTTTTGCACCTAATTCGTCTTTTTTCACTGTTTCTTTTTGTTTATCTTTTAACACAACTTGTATTTGATCTTTCGCGTACTTTAATCGCAAGTTTTCTGGTGTATCAAGCGCTACAATTTCTCCGCCGCACAGAAAGGCAATACGGTTACAAAGCGTCTCTGCTTCGTCCATGTTGTGCGTCGTTAAAAAAATCGTTGTTCCTTCTTTATTTAAGTCTTTTAAGATTTTATGAATGTTTTGCACATTTACTGGATCAAGTGCAGATGTTGGTTCATCTAAGAAGAGGATATCTGGTTTGTGAAGAATCGCTCTCGCTAGTGTGACGCGCTGCTTCATTCCTTTTGACAATTTTTTCACTTGTGTTTTTTTATCATCCAATAAGTTCACTTGTGCTAACACTTCATCAATTCGTTCTTTTTTGCAATCGTATAAGTCACAAAATAATAGTAAGTTATCATAAATGCTAAGTCTTTCGTATAAGCCGCTATTGTCTGTTAAAATGCCGATTCGTTTGTAATCGATGCTGCTTGGTTCTGTAATGTCTTTCCCCAACACTCGTACCGTTCCAATACTATGAAGCAATTGAGATGTTAATATTTTTACGGTTGTCGTTTTTCCAGATCCACTCGGTCCGAGGAATCCAAAGATTTCTCCTTGCTTTACCTCAATATTTACATTTCGAAGGGCCGTTTTTCCATCGAAACTTTTCATTACATCTTTCATTTCAATTGCCAATGTCATTTCGTCATCCCCTTTGTTTTTCTTTTTATAGATGAAGGTCGCTTTAGCACTTTTCGTTTGTTTGTTTCGCTTTTCTTGACTCAATCATATGAAAAACAAAGGGTTTACGCAGTAAAATACCAGTAAAAGGAGTATTTTTACTGTTGAATGAATCGTATTTTGAGCTTATTGGAGCATTTTTATATCCCAATTACACCTTTTAATTCATCCATTCTTCCTTTTGAAAGCGGGATTGAACTTTTTCTTTCGTCATCCAAAATTAAACTAAAACTATTACGTGTCCACGTAATGACTTCTCGTACTCTTTGTAAATTAACGAGGTACGAGCGATGACATCTGAAGAACCCGAATCCTGTTAATCTCACTTCTAGTTCACTTAATGTTAATGCACATACGAAATCACCTTCGCGCACATGAATATGTGTCACTCCATTTTGTGTTTCAATGAAATGGATTTCCATCGGATCCAGTAAAATGATTTTATCATTCACTTTCGCTGGGATTCGTTCAAGTTTCATTTGCGGAATCATTTGAACTACTTTTTCTTCATCGACTTCTTCAACTTCCTCTTGCTCTATTTCTATCTTTTTCACACCATCGTTGTTTAATATGTACACATCTTCTGTCAGCGAAAGGGCATCTGATAAAAAGGAGGACGTAATAAAGATTGCCTTTCCTTGCTCTTTCATTTTCATAATCGCTTTTCGAATAATGATCGTACTTTCTGTATCGACATTTTGCTCCGGCTCTTCTAAAATAACTAAATCCGGATTATGAATCATAACTCGCCCGATATGAAGGCGACGTTTTTCTGAAAATGACAGTTTTTCTATTTTAACATTTAACTTATCTAGAAGACCGACATATTGTACTACTTCTTCCATACTCATGTTAGATTCATAAAGCCCTAATATAAACTTGAAGTACTCCCTCACTTTCAAACGATCGTATGCTTCATCTTTCAAAAAACAAAAACCAATGCGGGAATAATTCTTCTTTCCAATCGTTGTGCCTTCAAATAGTACATTGCCAGTTGAAGCTTCTTCTTCACCGATAATGATGCGGTGCAACACCTTAGCTGTATGATTATTGCATTGCAAAACAACACATTGTCCTTTTTCAACCTCCAGTTCAATTGCCGGCAACTGGTTCATCTTCCCTACCTGTTTCAACTCCAATAACGCCATTCTGTCTCCCCCAAATGTTTTCCCTAATTATACCAAATGATTAATGGAAGATTATGATATTTTAAACAAAAAAGAAGTAGGTATCAGGAAACCCCTGACACCTACTTCTTCACCATCAATTTTCCTTCATAATCATTCATCGTCTTTATTTCAATGCCTTTATAGTAATGAGCGACTATCTCTGTATATTTCTTACCTTCCGCTGCCATACCATTCGCACCGTACTGGCTCATACCGACGCCGTGACCGAATCCTTTCGTTGTAACGGTGATGTTATCCCCTTCTTGTTTCCACGTAAAGTCTGAGGAGCGTAAATCTAACTTTTCACGAACTTGTTTTCCTGTTAATGTTTTCCCTTGGAACTCTACATCCTTTACTCGCTTTCCTTCCGTAAGGTCTTTAATATTACCAACCTTTCCGTTTGCTAGTACTTTCACACCGAGACGTTTTTGAAAATCAGCTACTGTGAATTTTTGTTCACTCGTAAATTTTGGAGAGGCTTGATCCCACGGACTATCTACGCTTTTCAAGTACGGATAATCATTTCCCCAATAATCAGCTGCATTTTCTGTTCGTCCGTTACTCGTTGAGAAGAAGGATGCTGAAATTGGTTTTCCATCATACGTTAAAACTTGTCCTGCGGTTTTCGAAACGGCTTCCTCAATTTTCTTTAAATTATTTTCGTAGTTATTACCCCATTGTTTCTTCAATTCCTCTTTGCTTTTGTACACTTGATCTTTCACTGTATCTGTCACATCCGCGTTGTTTTTCTTACCTCCGCTTAGCATACGCTGCACTACAAATGTTCTTGCTGCTAATGCCTGCGCCTTTAGCGCCTCTATTTCAAAGCTGGCATTCATCTCAGAAGCTACTACACCGGCCACATACTCCTCCATAGGTAATGTCTCTACCTTCTTCTGCTGATCACGATATACAGCAACTTGAACCGCTGTATCCACTTTCCCTGGAGCTGGTATACTTTCTATCGCTGGAGGAGTTTTAGAAGCTGCTTCTTCCCCTACTTTTGCTTTCGCAAACGGAATAACAAGAGCAGCAGGTACAATGATAACGAGCGCTATTAAGAGCGCTACTGTAATGAAAAGTGGCTTTGAAAATTTCATCCTATTCCCCCAATATAAAGTGAAACTTTAATCAGTGGGGGGTTTTGTTCATCCCCCACTGATTATTAGTTGAACCAATCGGGCATTTACGGGCAGCCCGACTCACACCTAACTACTTTGCTTCAGCCGAATTTTGAGGTGGGAGTTTTATTGACCGCAAATAGCGGGATAAAGTTGGATTCCTTTCATTCTTATGGAAATACGGGATCTTTTAGAACATACTTGGGGGTATCGATATAAAGTGAAACTATAATCAGTGGGGGTTTACTGACCGCAAATAGTGGAATAAAACAAAAATTTTCTAAATATTTTCACTGAGACGTGCATAAGTATGGAATTTATTGACTATAACAGTAATAACCCAAAAAAAATAGCCCCTATGTCAAAAGACATAGAGACTACTTCAATTAAGCGTGAAGATCAGAAACTTCTTGTTCTTTCACTTCTTCTACTTTTTCGTTTACACGTTCAATAGTTGCACCTAATGCAGCTAATTTCTTATGGAAGTCTACATAACCGCGGTCAAGATGTTTTAACTCTGTTACACGAGTATAACCTTCTGATACTAAACCAGCTAAGATTAATGCTGCTGCAGCACGTAAATCAGTTGCGCCAACTTCAGCTCCTTGCAAGCTACTTGGACCGTTCATAATTACAGAACGACCTTCGATTTTAATATCAGCATTCATACGACGGAATTCTTCAACGTGCATAAAGCGGTTTTCGAATACCGTTTCTGTAATCATACTTGTTCCATCAGCATGTAGTAATAATGCCATCATTTGTGATTGCATGTCTGTTGGGAAACCTGGATGAGGCATAGTTTTAATGTCAACCGCTTTTAACTTATCTGGGCCGATAACACGTACACCTTCATTTTCCTCAATAATTTTAACACCCATTTCTTCCATTTTCGCTGTAATTGAGCGTAAATGTTCAGGCACAGCATTTTCAATTAAGATGTCTCCACCTGTAATTGCCGCTGCAACCATGAATGTTCCTGCTTCAATACGGTCAGGAATAATAGGGTGGTTTGCACCATATAATTTTTCAACGCCTTCAATACGAATCGTTCCAGTTCCAGCTCCGCGTACTTTCGCTCCCATTGCATTTAAGAAGTTAGCTAAGTCAACGATTTCTGGCTCTTTCGCTGCGTTTTCAAGGACTGTTGTCCCTTTTGCTAATGTAGCTGCAGACATAATGTTTTCTGTCGCGCCTACGCTTGGGAAGTCTAAATAAATTTTAGCTCCTTTTAGTTCGCCCTCTACGTGTGCCTCAACAAATCCGTTACCAACTTTTACTTTCGCTCCCATTGCTTCGAAGCCTTTTAAATGTTGGTCAATTGGACGTGAACCAATTGCACATCCACCAGGAAGTGCAATACGAGCACGACCGTTACGTGCTAATAATGGTCCCATTACTTGAACAGATGCACGCATCTTACGTACATACTCAAATGGTGCCTCAATGTTTAATTCTTTAGAAGAATCGATTGTTACTTGGTTATTTTCAAATACGACTTCAGCATTTAAATGACGTAATACCTCGTTAATTGTGTATACATCAGATAATACTGGTACTTCAGATAGTACATTCTTTCCGTCACTCGCTAATAGGGCTGCAGCGATTATAGGTAATACAGCATTTTTTGCGCCCTCAACACGCACTGTGCCGCTTAACCGCTTTCCGCCACGGACGATGATCTTTTCCAAATTATTCCCCTCCGTGTCCTTTTTTCAGTATCTATTCACTCAATACTCAGAAGTTATGATCGGTGTGCCAACCACAATTGTATCTTTGTTGTTTGTAGAACGTATTGCTATTTGCACATTTATTTTCTCTCTATTTGTTGAAAGAGCGTCATTCCACTTTTTATTATATGCGGAGACTGATACAAATGCTCTTTCTTCTATCTGTTCGATCGCTCTTGCTGAAAGATCTTTCAAAACCTGATTGGTTTTATTTTGCAAAACACCTTCAATCTTATCATTCAGTACACCTTGAACACAAGTGTAAATTATAGGTTTTTCACTAAAAATTTTATCCATGTTCTGAACGTACTTCGGGTCCCATTTCGCCCCGCTCACTTCAAAAATAATAAAAGTGTTTTCTTTAGTATTTTCCTTACTCCAAGTTACTACTATTCGTTCTTCATGTGAAGAAGATTTTTTATAGGATGTAGCCTTATATCCATCTGGAGATTGTTCTAATTCCCAACTTTCGATGTTTGCCTCTTCCTTCACATCGTTTAACAATTTTTGAAACGTATGTATATTAGAAATTGTTTTCGTTTCTCGCGCTAACCATGACCACCGCTCTACTTTTGCATCGTTCTTCTCTAAAGCTGCAATCATGCTCTCCATTTTCTGTTCATCGCTTATAGGTTTCATCTCTTTATATCCAACCAAAAATAAAACAACACTTACGATAACGATAAGAATGGCTTTAAACTTCAATTTCATCCCCTCCTATCCCCATTGTTAACGGAGATATGAGGTTCTATACACTTACTTTACTAAATACGTTAAACTCTTTGAATAGCCTAAATAATCAAGGAAAAAGTTACTTACAGATGTCCCAATTGCAATTGTAATTAGGATAAGTAATACTCTCGTCTGCATCACTTTTCCAGACTTCATTAAGCGCTCAATATGAATACCTTGTAAGGCCCACCACGTAATGGTAATAAACAATAAATGCGAAACAATGGCAATCAGTGCTTGTTGCCCTAAAAGATGTGCCAAAAAATCGACCCCTTTTTTTGCTTGGCTACTACTTACGCAAAATGTAAAAAACGATACCATAAATAAGTAGGAGCCACACTTTTTCAAACGCAAATAAGCATCTTACATCGTAATTTTCTCTCGGAAAACATATACCTATAGACGTTTTCATTTGCTGTTACTCCAAAATAAAAAGCGTAGAGTACGGACTCTACACCTTTTATTTCCACTATTGTACCACGTTCCCCAAGAAGAAGAAATCCTTCATTAATGGAAAATGTTCATAAAAGAAATTGTAACCAATCATCGGCATAATCCCTAGTATTACAATTGAAATTGCGCAAAGACTCATGACAATCTTTATATTTAACGGTAATCGGAGCTTTTCTTCTGTCTCTCCCTTGCGGAAAAACATTTGCTGTAATATTCGGAAATAATATACGAATGAAATAACCGTCGTCCCCATCATAATAGAAGCTAATACGTAATGAGCAGGTTCAACATGAAGTGCCCCTAAAAAAATGTTAATTTTTCCGATGAAACCTGCTGTCCCCGGTATTCCAGCTAACGATAAAATAAAGACCGTCATCACTATAGCTGTAAAGGGGGATCGCTTATATAACCCTGTAAAAATCGTCATGTTTTCCTTATCATTTTGTAAGATTAATCCGTGGATGATTGCAAATGCTCCTATATTCATAAGCATATATGCAAGCATATAAAACCACATACTATCCATCGTAAACTGCGATAGCGCTACAAGAGGGACTAGCAAATACCCAGCATGCGCGATACCTGAATAGGCAAATAGACGTTTTACGTTGTATTGCTTTAATGCTACTACGTTCCCAACAATCATCGTAATACTAGCTAGTACCGCAATATATATACTCATACGCCCGTACAAAGATTGTGCGTCTCCTTGGATTGCCACACCTGCAAACACCATAAGAAACAAACGCGTAATGAGTAGAAAACCAGCAATTTTAGAAATCGTTCCGAGAAAAGCAGTGACAGGTGTAGCCGCTCCCTCATACACATCTGGTGCCCACATATGAAATGGCACTGTTGCAATTTTGAATGAGAGTCCAACGAGCAAAAGTAGAAATGCGAGAGCTAACAATAACTGAATGCCCCCGGCCAATCCTTGCGTAAATGCCTTTTGCATTTCTACTATGTTGGTCGACCCTGTAATACCGTATAAATAGCTCATTCCAAAGAGTGTAATTGCTGTTCCAATTCCTCCGTTAATGACATATTTCATTGCAGCCTCATTCGATGCGCGGTTTCTTTTTCGGATTCCTACTAAAATATAGGAAGAAAGCGAAAGCAACTCTAAACCAACGAACAATGTGATGAAATCAACGCTAGAAGCCATGAACATCGCTCCAAGAAGCGCCATTAAAAACAAATAATAATATTCTCCTTTATCTTGAATAGGCTCCTTTTTGTCATCGCTTATTGCCATACATAAAACGAGAGCTGCTCCGCCTAATAACAACGTTTTAAATCCTTTTGAAAATCCATCTAGTACAAACGATCCATTTAAAATATCTCCTGCCGGTTCGCTATATAGCGTCATTAATGACACTATCGCTAACAAGGAAGCGGCAATTGCACCAATCGCAACGTACCTATGGTTTAGCTTAAAAAACAAATCACATATGGAAAGAAGGATGGCTGCCCCGAGAATAATGAATTCTGGTACCATGAGATGCCATGATAAGCTAAGTAACGTGTTCATATCCATCCTACTTCACCCCCAATGTTTTCAATGTAGTTTGAAGTGGATCCCCTAGTAGTTCTGGCATTACCCCAATTGCAATAATACAAACGATAAGCACTATAACAGGAACGTACTCCCATCCGTGTATATCAGATTTCGCTTCCCATTCTTTCTTACCAAATATCACTTGAAGTGTCGCTCTTAATACGTATACAGCGGTTAAAATAATTCCAATTACACCGACGGCGGCGATAACAGGTTTCCCTTGGAATAAACCGAGAAAGGCAAGGAATTCGCTAATAAATCCGGACATCCCTGGCATTCCAAGCGATGCCATACCGCCCGCTAGGAAGAAACCGCTAAGCACCGGAACACTTTTTGCAAGTCCACCAAGTGCTGTAATATCCGAAGTCCCGAAACGCTCTTCAATAATGCCAAGCAAGAAGAAGAGTAAGGCCGCAATTAAACCGTGAGACACAACTTGGAACAATGCCCCTTGTATACCTGGTGCATTTAACGCCGCCAGCCCCATTAATACAATGCCCATATGCGAAATACTAGAGTAAGCAAGTACCTTTCTAAAGTCCGTTTGGATGAGTGCTAGAAAGGCCCCATACAATAAATTAATTACCCCTAAAACCGCAATTAGCGTTGCAAAATCACGAAAATATTCTGGGAATAATCCTTTCCCGAAGCGAACAATACCGTACGCGCCAATCTTCAGCAAAACCCCCGCGTGAAGCATAACTACAGCAGGATGCGCTTCTATGTGTACATTGACCATCCAGCGATGCAAAGGGAAAACAGGGAGTTTAATCGCAAAAGCAATCATTATGGCAAGAAACAAGCCGAACTGTACGCTACTTGAGACAGCCATTCCTCTCCCAGCACCTACACTCGTTAATATTTCTTTAAGCTCCGCAATATTTGTTGTACCTGTTTTCGCAAATAAAACCGAGAAAACGATAAGTAAAATAGCTGATCCAATACCGTTATATATTAAATAACTATATGCAGCCTTTTCACTCGACAATTTCCCCCACTTGCCAATTAATAAAAACATTGGTGGCAACGTAATCTCAAAGAACATGAAGAACAACATTAAATTTTGAGCAGCGAAGACACCGAGCATACCTATTTCTAACATGAGTAACAGCATGTAGAATGCTTTCAAATTTCTTTTAATAGAAAATGCCGCAATTGCTGCAAGCATCGCTAGAAGGGCTGTGAGCACCATCATTACAAGCGATAAACCATCAATGCCGAGCTCGTAATAAATTGAAAACCACCTTTTGTCCACTGCTGTGAAATCCCCAAATTGAATCCATTTCACCTTTTCATCAAATATCGATAAGCTCTTTCCTGAAGCGTATGTACAAGCAAGGACGATAGCAATTCCAAATGGAAGCGCCGTTCCGAATAAACCAAGCGCCTGCACTGTACGCGATTCTCGTTTCGGCGTTAATAAAAGCAAGAGAATTCCTAAAAGCGGGGAAAAAATGAAGAACGTTAATAGCAATCCATTCACCGTAAATCCCCTCCCGTATATAACAAAATAATTAGGAGCACTGCGAGCGAAACTGCTGTTACAGTTCCATACACTTGTACATTCCCGTTTTGAAGCCGTGATCCTAGTCCACTCATACCTTTAACGAGTCCAGCAATTAAAACTGCGATTCCTTCTACAACGTATACTTCAAATAAGCGAAGCACATGAGCGATTCCTTTCGTAATAGGAAGTACTGCCGCATTGTATAGTTCATCCACATAATATTTTTCTTTCAAAAGGTTATAAAGAGACGTCCCTTCTCCGCCGGCCCAATCTCTAGAGATAGATTTCTTGCCATATATGAAATATGCGAGGGCAATTCCCGCAAATGAAACGAGCGTCGCAACAACCATAATCCAAACAGGTCCATGCACTTCCTTCACCTGGAATCCTATATCTTTCGTAAGCCAATCCCCAAGAAACATTCCGAACCACGGTGTATTTATATAACCTGCCACTACCGCAAGGACACCAAGGACAATCATCGGATACGTCATGGTGCGAGGCGATTCATGCACCTCTTCCTTCGTCTTCGTTTCCCCCGTAAAGACAAGAAAATATAGACGGAACATATAAAATGCTGTTAGAAATGCCGCAATTACTGCTAAAACGAATAGAAAGTAATTGCCATTCATCCAAGCCGCCGCTAAAATTTCATCTTTACTAAAAAATCCGGAAAGAAGGGGAACACCACTAATTGCAAGTGTGCCTATTAAAAATAGTGCACCGGTTACTTTCATCTTTTTCTGTAAACCGCCCATTTTATTAATGTTTTGCGTATGGACTGCATGAATTACACTTCCTGCTGCCAGGAACAATAATGCTTTAAAAAAGGCGTGTGTCGTTAAGTGAAAGATACCAGCTACATAACCAGCCGAGCCTAGCGCAAGCATCATATACCCGAGCTGACTAACTGTAGAGTAAGCAAGAACCCTCTTAATATCAGTTTGCACTAGACCGATAGAGGCCGCAAAGATTGCGGTGAACGCCCCAACGATTGCCACAGTTTGCATCGCTACCGCACTTGCTGAAAATAGCGGGAACATCGTCGCTACTAAATATACGCCGGCTGCAACCATCGTTGCCGCGTGAATAAGCGCCGAAACAGGTGTCGGTCCTTCCATTGCATCTGGCAACCATGTATGAAGCGGGAACTGACCTGATTTCCCCATCGCACCGATAAAAATTAATATCGCCGTTATTGTAATCATAGAAGGAGAGAGGTCGCCCGTATGAATCGCTTTAAAAATCGCGTCATATTCAAAACTACCTGCGTGCCAAAAAATTAATATCATCCCAATAAATAGCCCAACATCCCCAATGCGTGTCATAATAAAAGCCTTTTTCGCAGCAGCCTTCGCTTCTTCTTTAAAGAAATAAAAACCGATAAGTAAAAACGAACCAAGGCCGACTAACTCCCAAAATATATAAAGCTGTAATAAATTCGTCGATATAACTAGCCCAAGCATCGCAAAGGTAAAGAGCCCTAAATATGCATAAAAGGTTGGTAATCTGGTGTCACCTTTCATATAACCTTTTGAGTACACATGTACAAGAAAACTTACAAGTGTAACGATAAACAACATTAAAGCCCCTAATGCGGTAACTTCAAAACCAAATGATATGTCTATATCTCCTACCCTAAGCCATACCCACTTATGCTTCACTGCCTCGGATGAAAATCGTTCTATTAGTACCACTACCGCGGATATAAAGGAGAGAAAGGTAAAGAAAATACCTAGTACACTACTTCCCTCTCTAATTTTCTTCCCGAACACAATAAGTAACAAAAACGAAACAAGCGGGAAAAGCGGTATGAGCCATGCATAATCGATCATTGTTTCCTTCCCCCTTTTCGGTCACAATGCTATCCTTTGAGCGTATCCATCTCATCTACATGAACTGTCGGGCGATTACGGTACAAAGCAATCAAAATTGCAAGACCTACCGCTGCCTCCGCTGCCGCTACAGACATCGTAAACAGCGAAAAAATTTGTCCTGTTAAATTCGGAAACAAGCCTAATTTACTAAACGCTACTAGATTTAAATTGGCGGCGTTTAACATCAATTCGATACAAACTAGTACAATTACTGTATTTCGCTTTGTTAAAGCTCCAAATAAGCCGATGCAAAACAAAATAATCGCAAGTGTTAAATACGCAGAAGCCGGAACGCTACTCATGGGAATCCTCCTCTCCCTCATCCTTCTTCGCAAGGATAATCGCTCCTACAAGTGCTACAAGTAAAATAACTGAGGTTAATTCGAATGGAATAATATATTTTGAATAGAGAAGTGTACCGATTTGAAGTGTGTTATTTTCATGGAGAGGTAAACTTCCTTGTGTGCTTTGATTTGAAAAATCGATACTATTAACAGCGAAATACATAACTGCTCCAAATGCTACAACCGCAAAGAAGATAATCCATTTTCGAAGAGTAAGGCGCGATTCATTTTCCGCGTTATGTTTCGTTAACATAATGCCAAAAATCATAATAATAGTGATTGCACCAGAGTAAAGTAAAATTTGTGCCACTCCGATAAATTCGGCTGATAAGAGAAAGTACAAACCCGCAATGCTAAGGAACGTAAGTACAAGGGCCAGCATCATATGCATTACTTTCGTTAAATTCAGCATAAGAACGCCGCCGATAATCGCAGACAAGGATAATATAAAGAAAGCTACAAACTCGCCGTTCATGCTTTATTCTCCTTCCTGATGTTCTCGTCGTTCTCGTCAAGCCACTGCAGATTTTTAAATAAATCATCACGTGAATACTCTGCAAGTTCAAAGTTATTTGTCATTACAATCGCCTCTGTCGGACAAACTTCTGTACATAAATCGCAAAGAATACAAATTTCAAAATTAATATCATACGTGTCGATAATTTTCCCTTTTTTCGTAGGATCAGGATGTTTTTTTCCTGTTAATTGAATGCAATCTGTCGGACAAATGTTGGAACACTGATTACAAACAATACATTTCTCTGGATAAAACTTTTGAATACCTCGAAATCGGTCTGGTAATGGCAACGGTTGATTTGGATAATCATACGTCACCTTTTTCTTACTCAAATTACTAAGCGTATATTTTAACCCTTTAAATAGTCCTTTCATCTCTTACTGGCACCCCCTTTATAGATTAGAAGAATAGCTCCTTAATCAATGCCGTTAAGAAAATATTTGCAAGTGCGATTGGTAATAATACTTTCCAACCAAACTCCATTAACTGGTCACCTCTTATGCGCGGGAACGTAACGCGGAACCAAATCAATAGAAAGACCACACTGCTGAATTTCAAAGCAAACCATACAGCTCCTGGAATAAACCCAAGGAACATAACTGGATTCCAGCCTCCTAAAAAGAGTACTGTAATTAAAGATGACATCCCGAAGAAATACACATACTCTGAAAGCATGAAAAACGCCCAGCGAAAACCTGAGTATTCCGTATGGTATCCTGAAACAAGTTCTGACTCCGCTTCGGGTAAATCAAACGGTGTCCTATTTAACTCTGCAACTGCCGCGATTAAGAAAATGACGAAACCGATTGGCTGTGCGAAAATGTACCATACCTTTTCCTGCGCCGCTACAATTTCATTCAAGTTAAGACTACCAGCTAACAAAACGACGCCAATTACACTCATCACAAGTGGAATCTCATAAGAAATCATTTGCGCTGCCGCACGCATCCCTCCTAAAAGGGAATATTTATTATTTGATGCCCATCCCCCAGTTACAACTCCGATCGTCGTAATCCCAGAAACAGCAATGTAATACAGCAATCCTACACCAATATCCGCGAACTGAAATTTATCAGTAAACGGGATAACCGCAAGCACCATAAATGCTGGTGCGAATGCAATAACAGGTGCTAATATAAACAACGGTTTATCTGCAGCTTTCGGAATGCTATCTTCTTTTAATAATAGTTTCAAAACATCAGCTACCGTTTGGAGTAAACCGAACCGGCCCCCAACTTGGTTTGGTCCAATCCGTCCTTGCATAAATCCCATCACTTTCCGTTCTGCCAAAATACCGTATGTAACGAAGCCAAGGACTGCAAATAATAGAAGCACCGCTAACCCGAAAAAAATGAAGAAATTCGTCCAGCTTGAAGGTGATTGTAAGAGCGTCTCAATCATTAGCCGTCAACCTCCCCAAGTACAATATCAACCCCACCTAAAATCGTAATTAAATTGGCGATGTTTTCACCTTTCAATAACTTCGGTAAGATTTGCAAATTATAAAAAGACGGTCTGCGAAATTTCAAGCGGTACGGCTCTTTCTTTCCATCACTAGCAATATAACAGCCAATCTCTCCCCGCGGTGACTCTATACGGACGAACGCTTCTCCCTTAGGTGCTTTAATAATTTTCGGCACTTTCGCCAGCACAGCGCCGTCTTTCGGGAACTGCTCGGCTGCTTGCTCAATAATTTTCAATGACTCCTCAATTTCCTCCATCCGGCAAACGTAGCGGTCCCAAGCATCTCCCGAGATCCCAACAGGAACATCAAAGTCAAAACGATCATAAATAGAATACGGCTCATCTTTGCGAAGATCAAAGCGGACTCCCGTGCATCGCAAATTTGCGCCGCTTAAAGAATACGAGATCGCCTCTTCCGCGCTATATACGCCAACGCCCCTCACACGATTTAAGAAAATTTCATTTCCGCTAACGAGGTCGTGGTAACCTGCCAATTGCTCTCTCATATACGGAACAAACTCTTTCACCTTTTCAATCCAGCCGTCTGGCGCATCCCACTTCACGCCACCGACTCTCATATAGTTGAAAGTAAGCCTTGCACCGCACAATTCACTTAATAAATTTATAATCATCTCTCGTTCACGAAAGGCATATAAAAATGGACTAACCGCTCCTATATCAAGCAGGTTCGTTCCCCACCAGACGAGATGGCTCGCAACTCTCCCAAGCTCCATCGCAAGTACCCGTAAATATTCAGCACGCTCTGGAATCTCAAGATCCATCATCGTCTCTACAGCGTGGCAAAGGACGTAATTATTCGTCATTGCTGATAAATAGTCCATTCGATCTGTATACGGGATAATTTGTGTATATTGCAAGCTCTCAGCTATCTTTTCTGTTCCGCGATGCAAATATCCGATAACCGGTGTAGCCTCTTTAATAATTTCCCCGTCAATCTTAATCACAAGCCGAAACACACCATGTGTACTCGGATGCTGCGGCCCTACATTTAAGAGCATCTCTTCCGTACGGATCACAAGCTACACCTCCACATCATACGGTTCATAATCCTTCCTAAGCGGATACCCCACCCAATCATCCGGCATTAAAATGCGAGATAAATTAGGATGACCTTCAAATACAATACCGAGCAAATCATACGTTTCACGCTCCGGCCAATCTGCCCCTTTCCAAAGCGGCGTCACCGATTTTACTTGCGGCGCTTTCCTATCCAGCTTTACCTTCACTGCTACTGACTGTTTCTTTCCATATGAAAATAAATGAACGTATACTTCCATATGTGTCACAAAATCCGTCGCATGTAGCTCTGACATATAATCAAAAGCAAGTCCCTCATGGAATCTTAGCAATTCCATCACTTCATAATATTTCGAAGGCTCCGCCACAAGCGTTGGAACATCTTTTGAAAGCTTATTAATATAGGAATCTACTAATGCATATTCTCCTAACCTCTCCTTAACAACCTCCACATAGCGATTTAAATATGGTTGGTTAACTGATGGTTCTTCCTGCTGCAGTTCGTCTTCTATCTTATTTACAGATCCCTTTGCCCTTGCCGCAGCAGCGGCTTTCGCTTTTGCGGCTGCAATTGCCTTTGCTTTCTCATCTCCAGAATCCCCCTCACCTTGTGAGGCTTTCTGCTTCGCTAACGCTGCTGCTTTTGCTTTTGCAGCTGCTACGGCCTTCGCTTTGGCTTTTTCTTCATCCGTTACTTCTTCTGATCCTTCTCGCTTTTGCTTCGCTAATACCGCTGCTTTTGCCTTTGCAGCTGCTGCGGCTTTCGCCTTTGCTTCTTCTACATTAATCCCCTTATCTTTTGGTAGCGCTTTCTCTTTTTCTCGATGTTCTCCTTCAAGTTTAGACATTTCCGCCCCATGTTTCGCAGCAAGACGTTTTCGCGCTTCCTCTTTCGCATGACGGGCCGCTTCTCTTTTCATACTTTCTAAGTCTTTATTTGGATCACTCATTTATTCGTCACCTGCTTCCCGGTCCTTGCCTCGTAACGAATTTTTTCTTTTAATTTATTAATTCCATAAATTAAAGCAGCAGGATTTGGAGGGCATCCAGGAATATACACATCAACTGGTACAATTTGATCTACACCTTTCACAACAGCATACGAATTCACATACGGACCACCGGCCGTTGCACAAGATCCCATCGCAATTACCCACTTCGGTTCAGGCATTTGATCATATAGGCGCCGAACAATAGGTGCCATTTTCTTCGTTACCGTTCCTGACACAATCATGACGTCCGATTGTCTTGGTGAAGTCCGAAAAAATGACCCAAATCGATCTAAATCGTAATGTGATGAGCCTACTCCCATCATTTCAATCGCACAGCATGCCAGTCCAAATGTCATCGGCCATAAAGAGTTGCTCCGCGCCCATCCCTTCAACTGTTCCAATGTAGAAAAAAAGATATTCCTTTCTAATTCCGCTCGCTCCTGTGGGTGTAATTCCTCAAAATTTATAACCATTGTAACACCTTCTTTTTCCAAGCATACGCTAATCCAACTAGCAACATCACAACAAAAATGAGCATTTCAATCAGTGCAAATAAACCAAGCTTGTCATATGCAACAGCCCATGGGTATAAAAATAAAGTTTCTACATCAAAGATGACGAACAATAAAGCGAAAATGTAATAACGAGCATGAAACCGAATATTTGCATCATGAAAAGGCTCAATTCCACTCTCATACGTCGTCGCTTTCGCTGCACTCGGTTTGTTTGGACGCAGCATTTTCCCTAATGTAAGAGCCACTACCGGCAGCAATATACCTAATAGCAAGAAAATCAAAACGATCATATAACTATTTTCATATACACTTGCCATTGTGAAACCCTCCCCCCTGAATTAAGAACAAGTTCACATAGTAAACAATATGTCTTACTTGCATTATTTATTATTTTTAAATTTTTCTAAATAATGCAACTATTTAATTCATTATAGCAAACTTCAAATTCCTATGTCGATATATTGGGAACAGAAACAACAATTAATACTTGCTGAGCAAATCTATTTTTACAACTCATTATAAATGTGTAAAATAAATATAGAAATTCTATATGTTTTCAAGCAATCATAAAAAACATAAACTAAAAAAAGGTGGTTCTTATGTATATACAGTGGGTGATATAAATGAAAAAACAAACACATGTAAGTATTCTTATAAGCATTTCATTGTTGTATATAGCTATTCATTACGTATCAATGTCCTTTTTATATGAGTACGCACTCCCATTTCAAATATTAACTGGAATAAGTACCATATTAATTGATATTACAATTTGTAGTTATATATTTTATTTTTCAAATATAAAACAAGGGTTATCTCGTTTGTTTTGGATAACATTAACTATCGGATCCTTCTCTTATTTCATCGGCGATATAGTAGTTGCTTATCAACGCTTAATTCTGCATGACTACTATACATTCGTTGATCCATCAGACTTTTTTTACTTATTATTTTTAATTAGCTTTGCATTTGCCTTTCTATATGAAATTATTTATGGCCGAGATTTATTGGAACAGCTTTTTACGATATGTGATATTTGTATTATTGTTACTGCTCAATTTACTTTAAGCTACTATTTACTTATTGAAAGAACCATTCATATTTTTACAACATCATATATCGACATGTTTGTTCAACTCACGTATCCAATGGCTGATCTACTCTTTCTTTTAATAGGAATCAACCTTTTATTCAGACCATTATCCTTACTACCAAAGCAAGTTGGTGCTCTTCTTGGCAGTGCTTTAATTTTGTATGCTACTACGGATTCTATTTATGCTTATATAAAATACTTCCAGCCTGAGCACTCTATGTTCACAGTTGCTCCATTATATCAAGTAACCTTATTATTGGTAGCAATCGCTTGTATACTTCACACAAAAGAGCCCGAAAAACAAGAACAAATATTACTAACGCCTCAATTTGGTGAATCAATCCGATTATCATTACCGTATATTTCTGTCGTGATGCTTATTGTTTTTGTATTGGTCGAAAATGTTTTTGCACCTATCGTAGTAATTGGACTTATGGTAACTTTCGCCTTCGTTCTCATACGCCATATGTTAGTTCGAAGACAAAATAAAATATTATTGCTAGCACAAATGCAATTCAGCTTAGAACTCGAGAAACAAATCGAACTACGTACAGAAGATTTAGTAGAACAAAAAAATGAGTTATATCATAACCAACAAATGTTTAAATCTTTATACGAGCATCATCCAGATCCAATTTTCACATTAGATTTGTACGGTAATTTTCTCAATGTGAACAACGCTGGAACTACTTTACTCGGTTATCAAACGAATGAATTATTAAACCAACCATACTATTCACTTATGTATGAAGAAGATTTAGAAGAAATCATTACTGCCTTTCATCACGTGAAAAAAGGGAAATCTATTTCTTTAGAAATACGGGCATATCATAAAAATAGAGATATTTACTACTTACATGTTACAGCTGTTCCCATCTTTTTAAAGGAACATATTTCTGGGGCCTATTTAATGATTAAAGATATTACAGAAAGCAAGCAGCAACAAGAGCAAATTAATTTCCTAGCATATCATGATACTTTAACGGAACTTGCAAATCGCCGTTCATTTCATCTGCAGTTAGAACAAGCAATTGTACGAGCAAAACTATCGAAAAGACCTTTTGCTGTTATGTTTCTCGATTTAGACCGTTTTAAAGTTATTAACGATACTCTCGGTCACCGGGTAGGAGATCTTCTTTTAATTGCTGTAGCAAAAAGACTAGAACGAATATCGACGTCAAATATGAAACTTGCTCGGTTAGCTGGGGATGAGTTCACAATTCTTATAGAAGATTATAAAGAAGATAGAGATGTACAAAAAATAGCTGATATGATTGTACTATCTATGAATGAGCCATTCGAAATTGAAAATCAACATTTACAAATCTCGCCAAGTATCGGGATTGCAATATACCCAGAAGCAGGCGAGGATCCGTTATCTATTTTACAACATGCTGATATGGCCATGTACGAAACCAAAAATAAAGGAAAGAATGGTAGCTCACTTTATACGAAAGAGTTATATAAAAAAATGGAGCGAAAAGCTCGAATTGAAAAAGATTTACCACTTGCTTTAGTAAATAAAGAATTCTTTCTCGTCTATCAACCACAAGTTGACATTACAACGAATAAAATCATCGGTGCCGAAGCTTTAATCCGTTGGAAACATCCACTATTAGGTGACATTTCACCATGTGAGTTCATTCCAATTGTGGAAGAGACTCCGCAGGTCATCCCACTTGGGCATTGGGTGCTACGAGAGTCTTGTCGTCAACTAAAAATATGGCAAAGTTTTGGATACACAAACTTAAAAATGAGTGTCAATTTATCAGCGAAAGAATTTCAACAAAATCAATTAATCGAAAATATTTCACAAATACTAAAGGACGTTAAAATTGACCCGAAAGATGTAACACTTGAACTAACAGAACGAATTGCGATGATTGATGAAAAAGAAACATTATCGAGACTAAAGCAATTAAAAGAATATGGTATTCAAACGTCCATTGATGACTTCGGTACCGGCTACTCTTCTCTTGCTTATTTATCAATTTTCCCTATCGATACATTAAAAGTACCAAAAGAATTTACACAACTAGCCGATCATCGGCCTGAAGAAAGAGCCATCGTTTCCACTATCCTTTCCCTTGCAAATACTTTAAATCTCTCTGTCGTTGCTGAAGGAATTGAAACAGAAAAACAGCTTAAGTTTCTGCAAAAAAACAACTGTAAATACATGCAAGGTTACTATTTCAGTAAACCTCTAACAAGTAAACAGTTTATAAAATTCCTACAAAAAACACCCAGTATGAACCAATAGTTCACACTGGGCGTTTTTATATTGTTGGAATTTTTTTCTCATAATATTCTTCTGCAATCTCTTCATAAAAAGCTGCTTTTGTTGTATAAAAATATGGAGTTAACCATAAGAATCCAATTCCTAATGTAATCACGCTTAATATAAACCAACCAATAAAACTTAAACATAAAATGAAATACTCCATTTTATGTCCAGCCATCATATGACGGCTTTCTGTAATAGCTTGGTTCAATGAGTACTCAGGATGATCATTTAAAACATAATACGTCATCGCATAAGAAAATGATTTAATAATGCCTGGAATAATAAAAAGCAAGAACCATAAAAAAATATAAACATTTACTAGTATATATACTAAAAATGACTTTAGAAACTTTGTACCTTCTGTAAACCAGCTGAATAGATGCCCAATACGAACTTCTTTTTCCCGAATTATATGTAGCGCTAAACAATAGCCACCTAGCGTTAATGGACCCACTATAAAAATTGTAATAATCTCTATCGAAAGCGAACTATTCCATTCTCCCCAGTTCCATACTTGTGAAAAAATAAATTTAATACTAACACTAAAAGCTGACGTAAGAATCCAAATAAGTAATGTAGCCCCTACACCTAATCCCCATTTCCCTTCCAGTGAATCTAGCGCTTCTCCTTTTAAATCACTAATCATAATTAGCCTCCAATACGTAACAATTCTATTAGTATAGCACGTCCCTACTGCAATTCATCTTTTGCAATATAGCGATAAAAATGTGCTGTCGTAGTACCTACATATGGACTAAGCCAAAGAAACCCTATTCCAAGAGTAAGAATTGCTAAAATAGCCCATCCTATGAAGCTAAGCCATAGAAGAAATAAGTCTAGTTTATGTCCCTTCATAAGGTTCTTACTTTCCTTCATCGCCTGTGAAACGCTATAATCTGGATTTTCAATCATAACATAATACGTCATCGCATAAGAAAAATACATCACAATCATTACAACAATCGAAATAGCTAATAGTACAAAGAAAGCAATCGTTAACGATACATTCCCTTCCTCACCAAAAAACGCGAATACACCTAGTAACAACATCGGAATCCACGTACCTGTATATAACAAAATCGCAAGCATAGCCCACATTGTTTTCATCATTCTTTTAAAGCCACGAAATCCTTCAAATAAATAATCTACTCTAGCATCTTCTCGTTTACTAATTTGTAGCAACACATTCGTATAACCGTATGATGTAATACCATAAGATGCATTACTCAAAATGATCATTATGCAATAAAAAATTCCAAATGTAATACCTGCACCGACTGATATTGCTTCCTCTTCAATTGAACCCGCTAAACCAACAACTAAGAAAAATATAATAATTCCTGGAATTAAAAGTATAAGCATTGCAGCCATTGAAACAACATAACTTAAAATAATATGTAAAATCGTTGATCCAACACCTAGTCCCCATTTTCCTTTTAAAGAGTACAATGCTTCTCGTTTCATTTCACCGATCATTTGTTCATCTCCTTTATGAAATATAAATTGTTATATATTCTCTACTTATACAAACAACAATATAATTATACCAATTTTGTCAGTTCATTCTATCTATTAAATTGAGTTTCAGTTTCGACATTTAAATAAAACACAGCTATGCATAACAAAAAGATAACCTGCAGTTCTTTTTATTTCTCGATTTTCACTTGGCATCGGGCAGAAAAAGGCTCTGACCGCTTCTATGCATGGTTGGATGCTCTCTCCTACCTAAAAAAGAGGCGTTTTTTTCCTCTTTTAATTTATATCCATAACAAAAAATCCGTAAGGGTCAGAGCCCTTACGGATTTTTTTACTTCATATCAGAAACGTTTAAACGGTTCACAGCACGCTGCAAGGCCATTTCTGCACGTCTAAAGTCAACATGCGCTTGTTTATCTTGCATACGTTGCTCAGCGCGACGTTTCGATTCATTTGCACGATGGATATCGATATGGTTTGCTTCTTCAGCAGATGATGATAATACAGTTACTTTATCTGGACGAACTTCGATAAAGCCACCGCTTACTGCTACATAATCAGTGTGCCCACCATTTTTCAGACGAACTGCACTAATTTTTAACGGTGCAACAGTTGGAATGTGACCTGGTAAGATCCCCATTTCCCCACTCTCTGCTTTTACGCTTACCATTTCTACTTCTTTTTCGTAAACCGGTCCATCAGGAGTTACAATACTGACTGGAAATGTCTTCATAATTCGTCCCTCCTAAGGCCTTACGCCATCATTTTCTTCGCGTTTTCAATAACTTCTTCAATGCTACCAACAAGACGGAATGCATCTTCTGGAAGGTCATCATATTTTCCTTCTAGAATTTCTTTGAAGCCACTAACTGTATTTTTCACAGGTACGTAAGAACCTTTTTGACCTGTGAACTGCTCAGCTACGTGGAAGTTTTGAGATAAGAAGAATTGAATACGACGAGCACGATGCACAACTAACTTATCTTCTTCAGATAACTCATCCATACCTAAGATAGCGATGATATCTTGAAGCTCTTTATAACGCTGTAAAGTTTGCTGTACTTGACGAGCTACTTCATAATGCTCTTCTCCTACGATTTCTGGAGAAAGTGCACGAGACGTAGATGCTAATGGATCTACGGCTGGGTAAATACCCATTTGTGTTAAACGACGCTCTAAGTTTGTTGTTGCATCTAAGTGAGCGAACGTTGTAGCTGGTGCTGGGTCAGTATAGTCATCGGCTGGTACGTATACCGCTTGGATAGACGTGATAGACCCTTTATTTGTAGATGTAATACGCTCTTGTAATTGACCCATTTCTGTTGCAAGTGTTGGTTGGTAACCTACCGCAGATGGCATACGACCAAGAAGGGCAGATACTTCAGAACCTGCTTGCGTGAAACGGAAGATGTTATCGATGAACAATAGTACGTCTTGTCCTTGCTCATCACGGAAATGTTCAGCCATTGTTAAACCTGTTAATGCAACACGTTGACGTGCTCCAGGTGGCTCGTTCATTTGTCCAAATACCATCGCAGTTTTCTTAATTACGCCAGAATCGCTCATTTCGTGGTATAAGTCATTACCCTCACGAGTACGCTCACCTACACCAGCGAATACAGAGATACCACCGTGCTCTTGTGCGATGTTGTTAATTAATTCCTGAATTAATACCGTTTTACCTACACCGGCACCACCGAATAGACCGATCTTACCACCCTTAATGTAAGGAGCAAGTAAATCTACTACTTTAATACCAGTTTCAAGAATTTCTATTCTTGTAGATAGTTCTTCGAATGCAGGTGCTTGACGGTGAATTGGATCACGACGTACATCCGCAGGAACATCACCATCTAAGTCAATTGCATCACCTAATACGTTGAATACGCGACCAAGTGTTACATCACCAACTGGTACAGAGATTGCTTTACCAGTATCTTCTACTTCTGTGCCACGAACAAGTCCATCTGTGGAAGACATCGCAACTGTACGAACTGTGTCATCACCTAAATGAAGTGCAACTTCAAATGTTAAGTTGATGCTCGCTCCGTTTTCGTTGCTTTGTTTTACCGTAAGGGCGTTGTAGATTGCTGGTAGCTTTCCGCCATCAAACTTAACGTCTACAACCGGACCCATGATTTGCGTAACGCGCCCTTTATTCATCGGGTTCCCTCCTAGCTTTCTTTTAATTAGCCAGCTTTCTAAGAGAAGTCGGCTTTTAATTTTTTATTACTATTCTAACGCTGCTGCTCCACCAACAATTTCCGTAATTTCTTGCGTAATCGCTGCTTGACGCGCACGGTTGAATGAAAGTGTAAGTGAATCGATAACTTCCATTGCGTTGTCTGTAGCACTCTTCATTGCTGTCATACGCGCCGCGTGCTCACTTGCTTTACCGTCTAGTAATGCACCGTACACTAAGCTTTCTGCGTATTGTGGCAATAATACTTTTAAAATTTCTTCTTCAGAAGGTTCGAATTCATAAGCTGTCGTCGGTTTATTAGACGCCACATCCGTAAGCGGTAAAATTTTATTTTCCGTTACTTCTTGTGAAATTTTACTTACATAATGGTTGTAGTAAATGTACAGCTCATCATAAGCACCGTCTGCGAACATCGCAATTGCTCGAGAAGCAAGATCTTTAATATCAGTAAATGATGGGTGGTCAGATAATCCAACTACTTCATCAATGATGTTAAAGCCGCGACGTTTTAAATAATCACGTCCTAGTCGTCCAAGCACAATAATTGAATATTGGTTTGAATCCATATTATGACGTTCACGAACTACGTTACTTACTGTACGTAATACGTTACTGTTATAACCACCTGCTAGTCCGCGATCAGATGTAATAACGATGTATCCTGTACGCTTTACAGGACGCGCATTTAGCATTGGATGATTAATTCCTTTACTTCCTTGCGCAATGCTCGCTACTACTTCTTGAATCTTTTCCATATACGGAACGAAAGATTTAGCATTTTGCTCTGCACGGTTTAACTTAGATGCAGATACCATCTCCATCGCTTTCGTAATTTGACTCGTTTTCTTTGTCGAGGTAATCTTCGCTTTTATATCGCGTAAAGATGCCACAGGTTTTCACCACCTTTTTTCCGGAAGTTGGCACGATTAGTAAGAATCCTCTTTCTAATCTACGTTGCAAGATATTCTTGCTCATGATTGAAGGAAAAGAATAGGTGCACCTACTCTTTTCCTTTACATAACCGTCGGCGATCTCAGAACTTGAGATGCCTTATATATACTATCTAGCTCCAGCGGCTTGAATGCTCGGTGGCTTCACTTCTTCCCCCTCACATTCAGAACGAGCCGCTTCCGCTTTTATTTATCTAGTTCCGTCTCCTAGCCCCTTTCGTCTAAGAACCTTCCCCACCAAAAGGTAGAAAGCACCTTTTGTGGGAAAGAACCTTAGCCGATGGGGCTGAACAGTCGACTTCACTTTTCATTATTATTCAGAAGCTACGAATACTTTTTTAAATCCGTTAATTGCTGCTGCAAACTTGTCGTCATCCGCAAGTTTCTTAGTTGTGCGGATTTCTTCTAATAAGTCAGTTGCATTTGAATCTAACCAAGCATGGAATTCTTCTTCGAAACGAGTGATATCTGCTACTGGGATATCATCTAGGAATCCACGTGTTAAAGCGTAAAGAATGATAACTTGTTTCTCTACACGCAATGGTTTGTGTAATCCTTGTTTTAATACCTCAACTGTACGAGCACCACGGTTTAATTTCGCTTGTGTTGCTTTATCAAGGTCAGAACCGAACTGAGCGAACGCTTCTAACTCACGGTAAGATGCAAGGTCAAGACGAAGTGTACCTGATACTTTACTCATTGCTTTAATCTGAGCAGATCCACCAACACGAGATACAGAAGTACCCGCATCGATCGCTGGACGTACGCCAGAGAAGAATAGGTCAGATTGTAAGAAGATTTGTCCATCCGTAATCGAAATTACGTTTGTTGGGATGTAAGCTGATACGTCCCCTGCTTGTGTTTCGATGAAAGGTAGTGCAGTTAAAGAACCGCCGCCTCTTGCATCACTTAATTTTGCTGCACGCTCTAATAAGCGAGAATGTAAGTAGAATACATCCCCTGGATATGCTTCACGACCTGGAGGACGACGTAATAGTAATGAAAGCTCACGGTAAGCCGCTGCTTGTTTTGATAAGTCATCATATACTACTAATACGTGTTTACCATTGTACATGAACTCTTCACCCATTGTTACACCAGCATAAGCAGCTAGGTATAATAATGGAGCTGGTTGAGAAGCTGATGCAGTTACAACGATTGTGTAATCTAATGCACCGTGCTTACGTAGTGTTTCTACTACGTTACGTACTGTTGATTCTTTTTGTCCGATAGCTACATAGATACAAATCATATCTTCATCTTTTTGGTTAATGATTGTATCAAGTGCAACTGCTGTTTTACCTGTTTGACGGTCACCGATGATTAACTCACGTTGACCACGGCCAATTGGTACAAGAGCATCGATCGCTTTAATACCTGTTTGAAGTGGTTCATGAACAGATTTACGATCCATTACACCTGGTGCTGGACTTTCGATTGGACGAGTGTTTGTTGTATTGATTGGGCCTAAACCATCAACTGGTTGACCTAATGGGTTTACAACACGACCGATTAGTTCTTTTCCTACTGGTACTTGCATGATGCGACCAGTACGACGAACTTCGTCACCTTCACGGATTTCTGTGTAAGGTCCTAAAATAATGATACCTACGTTGTTTTCCTCTAAGTTTTGTGCTAGTCCCATAACGCCGTTAGAGAACTCTACAAGTTCACCAGCCATAACGTTATCAAGACCATGAGCACGCGCAATACCGTCACCGACTTGGATAACTGTACCAACATCACTAACTTCGATTTCAGACTGATAGTTCTCGATTTGTTGCTTTATCAGTGCGCTAATTTCTTCAGCTCTGATGCTCATGTGCTTCACCCCTATCTATTCTTCATTAATTCACGCTGAATACGTGCTAATTTTCCTTGTAAGCTTCCGTCGTAAATGCGATTTCCAATACGTACTTTAATGCCGCCTAGTAAATCTTCATCCACAACATTTTTCACGCGAATTGCATCTTTTCCTGTTTTTTTTGCAAATGCTTCTGCAATGTTAAGTTTTTCTTCTTCCGATAGAAGACGAATAGAATATACAGTTGCATCCGCTACGTTACGTTCTTCATTAGCAAGAACAACATATTCATTTGCAATTTCAGGTAGGATATCAATACGCTTGTTATCAATTAAAATATATAACGTATTTAAAATAGATTCAGAAACAGATGCGAATACGTTTGCAAGAAACGTTTTCTTCTGCTCTTTTGAAATGTTCGGTTGCGTTAAAAAGCTATGTAGTTCTCCGTTCTTTGTAAAAACGTTTTGTACAAGGCGTAATTCCTCTTCAAACATTTCTAATACGTGTTTTTCTTTTGCAATTTTAAAAAGAGCGACAGCATAACGTTTTGCTACAATCCCATTGCTCATCGCGCTTCTCCTACTTCTTTAATATAATCGCGAATTAACTTCACTTGATCTTCTTCTTTTAATTCTTTTTCAATTACTTTAGAAGCAATATGAACAGATAAAGAAGCAACTTGTTCTTGTAAAGCAGCAATCGCTTGCTCTTTTTCGCGTTGAATTTCTTGTACAGCAGATGTTTTAATTGATTCTGCTTCTTCTTTCGCAGCAGCAACAATAACATCCTTTTGATCTACAGCTTGTTTCTTCGCTCTTTCGATTAACTCTTGTGCTTCAACACGCGATTGTTTTAACATTTCACGTTGTTCTTCTACTAATTTCTTCGCTTCAGCATTACTTCTTTCTGCAGCGTCGATTTCATTAGTAACATGCTCTTCACGTTCTTTCATAATTCCCATTAAAGGACCCCACGCGAATTTGCGTAGCATTACTAATAGAAGTAAGAAAATGAACAATGTATAAGCAATCGTTCCAAATGGAATGGAAGCCCCTAATAATAAAGTTGGCACAAGGATTCACTCCCTTCAAAATATCTAAATTGATCATATGAAAAAAAAAGACATACGTTTCGTTCATAAAGCAATGGCGAAGAAAGTTCGGAAAAACACTCTTCGCCATCTATGTAAGGGGAGTCTCCCTTATTTGTTCATTACGATGAAAGCAATAACTACACCGATAATTGGAAGTGCCTCAACTAATGCAACCCCGATGAACATAATTGTTTGAAGTGCGCCTTTTAATTCTGGTTGACGAGCAACACCTTCGATTGTACGTGATACGATAAGACCGTTACCAATACCTGCACCTAATGCTGATAAACCAATTGCAATTGCAGCTGCGATTACACCTAAACTCATTTAATTTGTCCTCCTTTGTATTATAAAAAAATAAATTTTTTCTTACTTAAATTATATTAATGGTCATGGCTTACTTTATGGGCCATATAAACCATCGTTAACATTACGAAAATAAATGACTGGATTGAACCAACGAATACGCTGAATCCCATCCATGCTAACATCGGTACAAGTGCACCTAATGCTCCTAAGAATGATGCCCCGCCTAACTTAGCAAGTAATCCTAATAAGATTTCACCTGCGTAAATGTTACCAAATAAACGAAGACCTAACGTTAATGTGTTAGCAAACTCCTCAATAACCTTTAATGGGAATAAGAATTTCATAGGTTGGAAATAACCTTTAACATATTCTTTCGTACCCTTCATCTTAATTCCATAATAATGGGTGAGGGTAACTACCATCACGGCTAATGTTAATGCAACTGCTGGATCAGACGTTGGTGATCTCCACCATGCAATATGTTCGCCAGCCTCAACTGTTGAATACATGAATGGTAAACCAAGGAAGTTCGATACGATGATAAACATGATAAGCGTAACGCCAAGCGTTAAGAAACGTCCACCTGTTTTCCAATCCATCGTACTATTGATAATCCCTTTCACGAAGTCAAACACCCATTCCATGAAATTTTGCATCCCGGTTGGGCGAAGCGCTAAGCTGCGAGTTCCGATAACAGCGATTAAGAAAACAATAACTGCTGCTACAGTAACCATCATAACTGATGACAAATCGAACGTTAAACCTAGAAATTCAACTAATTTACCGTGTTCCACTAGTAATTCACCTCTCTTCCCTGCTCGTATACTCTAAATAAAGAAAATCTATGATCATGACAAGGTATCCTGTCAGCAATCCTACACCTAAGCCCCACATCGCAATTAACTCTTGATATTTGGCTGCAAATAAAATTAATAACCCAATCGTGGCGAATCTTGAATATGTACTTACCGCTGTCGCCTTAAACTTCACGTTTTCTCCATTTGTTACGCGATCTAATAGCTTGTCTGTTCTACGTGCAATGATGCGCAAACTAAGAAAACTGAAAATCGTTCCGATAATCAGCCCAAGAAATACATCCTTGTAAGAGGTAATTCCCCATCCTAGCACTAGAAGCGCAAGCAAGTAGTACATATATTTCTTTTGTCGTTGGACAAGTCCATGTACGTCTATCATCATTGCTCTCCCGAATAGTAATGTTGAATGAGTCGAATCATTGCGTATACCCCTGTTCCTAACCCGAGTAATAACCCTATAATAAGAAACAACGGAAACGTTCCAACCTTATTATCAATCCATTGCCCACCAAAGATTCCAATAAGAATAGAACCAACTAACTGAGCAAGTATTCCTGACATTAAAGCATACGCTTTTATATGGCTGCGATCGTTTTTTTGCAAGGATTCATCCCTCCAATATGTAACCCTCATTCACGATGTGTTAATAATAACTCATTTTTCTGCATAAATTCTATACAAAATAAAAAGTTTACATTTTCGTCACGGAATAGATGCATTTTTGTCACTGAAAGCCCTACCATCTATCCCCGTTGTTAGCATACAATAGGGTATTAACAGTGTCAACGAGAAATCGTAAAAAATCAAAAAATTTGAGTATTAGGCATTTCCTCCCAAAAATGAAAACGTTCCCCTTCTAAATACTGGTTAGAGATATGCAATTTCTAACAGTTTTCTCTTTATAATAGAAGAAAATGTTCACAAGTTTGTCACTATTATATTTTTAAGATATAGCGCTTTCCTTCCATAATATAGTGTCCCCGAGACGTAAGACTTCTATATTATATGTGATGTGTATATAACTTATGTTGTATATACCCTGTATATTTATCTCCCCCTCCCCCGTGCGCTGAGGGCGAAAAAAAAACGAGCGGGGAATCCCCCTCTCGTCTGTTGTCTTACTTCGTTCCGAATAAACGGTCACCAGCATCACCAAGACCTGGAACTACATAACCATGGTCATTTAACTTCTCATCTAATGCCGCTACATAAATATCAACATCAGGATGCTCTTCCTGCACTACTTTTACTCCTTCTGGAGCAGCTACGATACACATTAATTTAATTTGCTTTGCACCGCGCTTTTTCAGAGAATTAATTGCTTCAGCCGCAGAACCACCTGTTGCTAGCATCGGATCTAGTACGATAAAGTCACGCTCTTCTACATCCGTTGGAAGTTTCACATAGTATTCTACCGGTTGCAATGTTTCAGGGTCACGGTATAAGCCAACGTGTCCTACTTTTGCTGCTGGAATTAATTTCAGAATTCCATCAACCATTCCTAAACCTGCACGTAAAATCGGAATTAAACCAAGTTTTTTACCAGCGATCACTTTTGTTGTCGCTTTGCTTACAGGTGTTTCAATTTCAATGTCTTCAAGTGGAAGGTCACGAGTAATCTCGAAAGCCATTAAGCTTGCTACTTCGTCCACTAATTCACGAAAATCTTTCGTACCTGTATTCTTATCGCGAATATATGTAATCTTATGTTGAATTAACGGGTGATCAAATACATACAGTTTTCCCATGTGAATCTCTCCTTTAGATGATATTCATGCGTTTACACGCTTCTTTACACTATTTACGATTGTAAAGAAAACGCTACTAATATTCAAGGGCAAATTTGGTAAAATCATGATTTTACGATGAATCTATCTAGTATCTTTACCAATTATGGGAGCTGTATCCTTCATTATATCGCCAAAATTTATTCATCATTTGTATACATACTTTAAAAACAATATATGTCCACAAAAAAAGACTACTAAAACAATTACGTTTCAGCAGTCTTTTTTAATCTATTATAGATTTGTATACATTGGGAATTTGCTCGTTAACGCTTCTACACGTTTGCGCGCTTCTTCTAGTTCAGCTTCATTCTCATGATTTTTTAATGTATGAGCAATAATTGCTGCAATCTCATCCATTTCTTCTAAACCGAAATCACGTGATGTTACCGCCGCTGTACCGATACGTACACCGCTTGTTACAAATGGACTTGCTGTTTCAAATGGAATCGTATTTTTATTCACTGTAATACCAACTTCATCTAATACGTGCTCTGCTACTTTACCTGTAATTTCCAAGTTACGAACATCAATTAAGATTAAATGATTGTCTGTTCCACCAGAAACAAGTGTAAGTCCTTCCTTTTGAAGACCTTCAGCTAAACGATTCGCATTATTAATGATATTTTGTGCATATGTTTTAAACTCATCTTGTAGTGTTTCACCAAATGCAACAGCTTTTGCAGCAATTACATGCATAAGTGGGCCACCTTGAATACCAGGGAAGATTGATTTATCAATTTGTTTTGCAAATTGCTCTTCACATAAAATCATACCGCCACGTGGGCCGCGTAATGTTTTATGTGTTGTTGTTGTAACAAAATGTGCATGTGGTACTGGATTTGGATGTAAACCCGCTGCTACTAAACCGGCGATATGTGCCATATCAACCATTAAGTACGCGCCCACTTCATCTGCAATCTCACGGAATCGTTTGAAATCGATAACACGAGGATATGCACTTGCACCTGCAACGATTAATTTTGGTTTATGTTCTTTCGCTTTTGCTAATACATCATCGTAATTAATACGGTGAGATTCAGCATCCACGCCATATTCTACGAAATTATATTGTACTCCACTGAAGTTAACAGGGCTTCCGTGTGTTAAGTGACCACCATGAGATAAATTCATGCCAAGTACTGTATCGCCTTGCTCTAAAATCGTGAAGTATACTGCCATGTTCGCTTGTGCACCAGAATGTGGTTGAACATTTACATGCTCTGCGCCAAAAATTTCTTTCGCGCGATCACGTGCGATATCTTCTACTACGTCTACGTGTTCACAACCACCATAGTAACGTTTTCCAGGATATCCTTCAGCATACTTATTCGTTAGAACAGAACCTTGCGCCTCCATTACTGCTTCACTTACGAAGTTTTCCGAAGCAATTAACTCGATCTTTGAACGCTGTCTTCCTAGTTCTGCCTCAATTGCAGCAAATACCTTTTCATCTTGACGTTTTAAATGATTCACCAAAATCCCCCTTTTCTGAACGAATTACATCAATTCCCAATAGTTTTTTCTCATTTATTCAGAAAAAACGAAAATTCAGGTTGTAATTCTTTCGAACCTTCATGTTTTCAACTACATTCTAACATGACTTTCTATATCATAAAAGAAAAAAAAAGACCAAAATTGGTCTTTTCTTTCTTCTATTATAAAGTCAGACTACATACCTTTTACCTTTCGATATAAGGCTGTTATAAGACTTTATAATGTTTAACGGCAAGAAATAGCTTCTTCATTTGCCGCATAAACAGCACGTGCTCCACCTATTAGTTTCCCACGTGTTTTCGCCATCGTTACATGCGCACTTCCTATTTCCTTCACACTTGTACGAACCGGTACAGCTACATGCTTTAAATGCATACCGATAAATGTATCGCCGATATCCATTCCTGCATCTGCTTTAATAAACTCAATTACTACCGGATCTTTAAAATTGTGATACGCATACGTCGCTAATGCACCACCTGCTGATCTAACAGGCGTAACTGTTACAATTTCAAATTGATATTTCATCGCTACATCTCTCTCAACTACTAAAGCACGATTTAAATGCTCACAACATTGAAACGCCAATTCAATACCTGTTCTCTCTTGAAATTGTTTTAATTCAGAAAAAATCGCCTCTGCCACTTCCATCGTTCCTGATGTTCCAATTCTTTCACCTAGCACTTCGCTCGTGCTACACCCCACTACAAAAATTTGGCCTCTTTGCAGCGTGGCTTGTTCTTGGAAATCAGAAAGCGACATTTGTAGCTGTTCTCTTACCTTTACGATTTCTGTCATTACGCCTCTTCCTTTCACAGGTTGGTTCACCAAATTATATTTCATACTACTTATAGTTAGAATCTATTACTTTGTTTCGTACGTTTTAATTTTTCCTACGCGGTTTTCGTGACGGCCACCTTCATAGTCAGTTGTTAGCCAAATTTTCGCGATATCACGCGCTAGACCAGCTCCAATTACACGCTCGCCCATCGCTAACATGTTAGTGTCATTATGCTCTCTCGTCGCTTTCGCACTGAAAGTATCATGAACTAATGCACAACGAATACCATTTACTTTGTTTGCTGCGATTGACATGCCAATGCCTGTCCCGCAAACTAAAATGCCACGATCTACCTCACCATTCGCGACCATTTCTGCTGCTGGAAACGCAAAATCAGGGTAATCAACAGAACCAGCTTCACATTCACAACCTAAATCAATATATTCAATATTTAACTCTTCTAATAAACTTACAAGTTCTTTACGGATATTCATACCGCCGTGATCAGATGCTACTACTACTTTCATTTTTACCCCTCCAAAGTTTCAATCAATCATCTTCATTTCACACTCGCTACCTTTAATGAAGCGAAGTGATCTCCAATATCGTATTATACACGAAACATCAACCTTCTGAATGTTTTTTCAGTAAAGTTTGTACAAGTTTTTCCATCTCTTCTAACGTTTCTTTATAAGTAGAAAGCGATCCGCCAAATGGATCTGAAATATCCTTACTTACACCTTCAGTTAATCCATATAATGTATCCAATTTCTTTTCAACACTCGGATAATGCCCAAGTACAATTTGCTTATGGTTTTCCGTCATTGTTACTACAATATCCGCCCAATCAACCAAAGTATCGTTTACCTGCTGCGCGGCATGATCGATTACAATTCCTTTTTCGGCCAAAGCTTCCTTTGCATGTACCGACGCATCGCTTCCAGGATAGGCGAAAACACCAGCAGATTGCACTTCAAATTTACCTTCTCCATAATGACGAAGCAAAGCCTCAGCCATCGGACTACGGCATGTATTTCCAGTGCAAACAAATAACACTCGTTTCATCTAAACCCACCCCTTTGTTCAATTTCTTACCATTCATCATAGCGTACATTAGAATAGAACAAAAGAAATGTGAATATACGAAAGGCGCATTTCTCTTATATTTTTTCTAAGAAAAATGCGCCTTATTCACATATGTGAAACCCTATTTCCAAGTGCCCAAAGTATTTTACCATACATAATGAACACACTACGAAACAAAATAAGGAATCCATTTCATACGAAATAGATTCCTTTCATACAATAATTATTTCATTGTAACTTTCATTACTTCTGTTGAACCTTTTGTAGCTGTTACACCTACAGTTGTCTTAATAGACTCAGCTGCATCTGTGTTTGTAATAACGATTGGAGTAATTGTGCTTTTCGCTTTTTCACGAATTAATTCTAAGTCGAATGAGATTAATTTATCTCCAGCTTTTACAGCTTGTCCTTCAGAAACGTGAGCTTCGAAACCTTCACCTTCCATTTTTACAGTTTCTAATCCAACGTGGATTAAAATTTCTGTACCGTTTTTCGCTTTAATTCCAATAGCATGTTTCGTGTGGAATAATTGTACGATTTCACCATCAACTGGAGATACAACTACACCTTCAGTAGGATCGATTGCAACACCGTCACCCATCATACGACCAGCGAATACTGGATCTGGTACTTCTTCAATATTTTTCACTGCTCCAGTTAATGGAGCTACGATTGTTTCTTCATTTGTTTTTGAACCAAAACCGAATAATTTTTTAAACATAGGATAGTCCTCCTTATAATTTACCTAAAAGTTTATAGGGCAATCTCTATTCAAGATCGAAATACACGTAAGACTTCATACTTCGAATGTTATACTGTAAAAACGCTTTCGAAATAAATCATGTCATTACTACTAGACTCTTATTGTAGCGCCTCACAAAATTCCAGTCAATTCTGATTGTCTGAATAACAATAAGAAGTTAACTTCTACTTATATTTTCTCTTTTTTTCACTTACTTGTCTAGAGGTCTTTACTACATTTTATTTTTTGTTGTTAATTTGTAAAATTAATTTCAAACTTTTTTCAAAATCCACTTGACTAAAGTAAGTAACTATTTTATTATTACTTACATAAGATAAGTTAATAACTTTTAGGAGGTTTTTTAAATGATGGATATCGGTCTTCTTATTATTCGTCTTATTATAGGTATTACATTCATGGGTCATGGCGCTCAAAAATTATTCGGTTGGTTCGGCGGTTATGGCTTAAAAGGAACAGGTGGCTGGATGGAATCAATCGGGTTACGCCCTGGTGTATTCATGGCATTTATGGCTGGCGCAACTGAATTATTAGGTGGTTTCTTATTTGCAGCAGGTATTTTCACTGTAATTGGTTCATTATTTATCGTTGGAACAATGTTAATGGCAATCTTCATTGTTCACGGAAAAAATGGTTACTGGGTAACACAAGACGGATTTGAATATAATTTAATTTTAATCGCCGTTGCAGTTGGTGTAGCTTTAATCGGTCCTGGCGCATACGTTTTACTTTAATATTTATCTCTATTTCGAGATATTTACCAAAAAAGAGATTACTTCAAATTGAGGTAATCTCTTTTTCACATCATCAAAAAAATATTATTTTCAGCAGGAGATTCCCATTGATATCTTGTAAACAAACAATAAGTATTCATATTTAGAAAGGGGATTACAACATGTTATCCATTAATCCAAACGAACAAACCGAAAAAGATAATTACAAATTACTAACAGGAAGTATCATTCCACGTCCTGTTGCATTCGTTACTTCTGTAACTAAAGATGGTGTATTGAACGGTGCGCCCTATAGTTATTTCAATATCGTCGCTGCCAATCCACCACTTATCTCAGTTTCCGTACAACGCAAAGAAGGAAAACCGAAAGACACTTCCAGAAACGCAATAGAAAAAGGGGAATTTGTCGTACATATTTCTGATGAATCTTACGTAGAAGCGATCAACGAAACAGCAGCCAACCTCCCTCCTAATGAAAGTGAAATCGAATTAGCAAAACTAACACCGATTGACAGTGATGTCATTTCAGTACCAGGGGTTAAAGAAGCAAACATTCGAATGGAGTGCATATTAGAACGCGCTATCCCACTCGGCGGAACCGAAGACTCGCCAGCTTGTGACCTACTAATCGGCCGCGTCGTTCGCTTTCACGTCGCTGAACACTTATACGAAAACGGTCGAATTCACGCCGAAGAACTAAAACCAATAAGCCGCCTAGCAGGACACAACTATGCAAAACTAGGAGAACAATTTGAATTAGTGAGGCCTATCTAAAAGTGGAGGCGACTCGTTCAGCTCTGACCAGCTAAGGTTCTTTCGTCCTAAAGGCGCTTTTTGCCTCGCAGGAAGGCGCGAAGCCACCGACCATTCTAGCCGCTGGAGCTGGATACATTTAAAAGCGGAACCGACTGCCCAGACCCGGTGGCTAAGATTCTTCCTCACAGAAGATGCTTTTTATCTTCTCGTGGGGAAGGTTCTTAGACTCAAGGGCCTAGGAGGTGAAGCTGGCCACTGGAACTGGATATATCCCCTAAAAGCGCAAGGGGCCCGTTCACTTCCATCACCTAAACATAACCCCCCGCTGAAAGCGGGGGGTTTTTTATCGTAATTCTTCGTTCTTCTCCTCTAATGCCGGGAATTTCTCTTTTTTAGATCTACCAAGCTTTATTACAAAGAAATATAAGGAAAGTAACGTAATAAGGAAAACAATTAAAAACGGGTACGGAGAATAAAAAGTACGCGCCGCCTCTGATTTTCCTGCAACAAACTTCAATGACTCAATATCTAAAAACTCAGCAAACATTTGTACACCGAGCATACTGAACCAAAAAACAAAAAAACTAATAATAATACCAAAAACTTGCTTCAATCTCGTCATTCATCTCATCCTTTCTATATTTCTAATTTTTTAGTGTGATCAATATAGTACAAACGAAACTATGCACAGAAAGGAACTATCTCACCATTCACGAATTAACTTAATCCAACCTAACATCGAAATTTGCAAAATAACACCCAATATTATAAGTCTTCTTAGCCATCGAGGAAAGAAGGTTAAAAGCTTAACATACCATTCCAATAGCTTGTTCATAATTCCCTCCTACATAAAATTATATAGGAAAAAGGAGATACAATCCAAACCCAACAAGAATAATACCACCTACTATTTCACCGTATGTGCCAAGTATATTTTTGGCATGGCTACCAAGCAATAAACCCATCCAAGCCAGTAACATACTTATTAGTCCGAACAATAATATCGTAATAATTGTCTCTGCTCCGTAAATTCCAAGACTAAGACCTACTGAAAAACTATCTATACTGACACCAAATGCAAATACAAATAAACTAATTCCAATTGGAGCAGTTCTAGTCTCTTCCCCTTCTAAAATAGACGAATATACGATATAGAACCCTAGCCCAATTAATAAAATAGCTCCTGCAAAATTTGCGACATCCCCATACCTCTCTGATAGAAAACGTCCTAGTACCATTCCGATAAATGGCATAATAATATGAAATATTCCAATCGTCATACCTATATAAAGGATTTGTCTTAACTTTAATGTTACCATCCCCATACCGAGGCTCACTGAAAATGCATCCATCCCCAGGGCAAATGCCATAATTATTAAAGGTATTAATTGTTCAAGTGTCATTCATATCCCCCCTCGGACGTGCTACTTCACAATATGCTTATCCGAGGAGAAATATTCTGTTTGCTAAAGGTACATTATCATTCAATAATAATCTGATGTCCCGCAGCTTTTGTTAAACGATTCATAATTGCATTTCCTATGCCTTCATTCGGGAATGATTCACTAAAAATAACATCTACTTCACTTGCATCAAACGTTCTAAGCACATCATATAACTTAGTCGCAACGCTGGCTAAATCGCTTCGCACACCACAAGACAATACAACATCTGCACTATACACATGCTGATACTCTTCTGTCGTTAATACACCTACTTTAAATCCTTCTTTCTTTTTCTCATCCACAATACGTTGAATAAACTCACGGGACCCTTCAACAATACTAAGTGGCGCTTTCGGTGCATAATGTGTATATTTCATTCCAGGTGATTTCGGTTTTTCTTTCTCATCCTTTAAAGCTGGATCTAAAGAAACATTTCCTATCACGGCCTCTAATTGCTCCTTCGTAATCCCACCTGGACGTAAAATCGTCGGAACCTCGCTCGTACAATCAATTACAGTTGATTCAACGCCTACTCCTGTTGCCCCGCCATCAACAATACCAGCAATTTTCCCATTTAAATCTTCATACACATGAGAAGCTAACGTTGGACTTGGGCGTCCTGAACGATTCGCACTCGGTGCCGCAACAGGCACGTTTGCCTCTTCAATAAGGGCGAGCGCTACTGGATGATCTGGCATCCTCACTCCGACTGTATTAAGTCCTGCCGTAACCCTCTCTGAAATCCCTTTTTTTCTCGGTAAAATGATTGTTAATGGTCCTGGCCAAAAATGCTCCATTAACTTTTCTGCAACCGGCGGAATTTCTCTTACGATACCATCTAACTGAGATTTTGTTCCTATGTGGACAATCAGTGGATTATCGCTCGGTCTCCCTTTCGCTTCAAAAATTTTCGCTATCGCTTCATCATCCATTGCATTTGCTCCTAACCCATATACCGTTTCCGTTGGGAAGGCCACCGCTTCATTTTCTCTTAATAATCTCGCTGCTTCTTTTAATTGTGGATAATATTTTTTTCTTTCCACAACATTATCCACAACCCACATATTTGTATGCATTTTTTCCCACGTCCTTTTCTACCATGAAATACTTGTCTATTTTTAGTTTACTATGAGATTTATCCAAAAGACAAACAAGGTTTATCCACAAAATGTGGATAAACCTTGTTAATCCGTGGATAACTTTGTGAATAGCTGACAATTTAGTATTATTGCATTTAGCTCTTTTATATTTTTACAAAAGTGTTCTAACTGTCGAATTTCCTCTGGCACTTCCTCTTTCTCTATAATGACAAAGTTAAAAAACTGAAAGATGGTCACAGATTGTGGATGATTTGTGAGTAAGTACAATTGTCGAATATCTTTTTCTTTCATATACTGCAAAAACATCTCGAAAAAATATAAGAAAGTCTGTTTATCCACATTAGGTGTGAATAAACAAGAACGGATAAGTGCATTTTCTCCACTTTGTTCATATCCAATTACCGCTCGTATTTCTCCCGCCTCTTCCAAGATCATAAATTGTGCGTACAACTCATTTATTTTATCATCTTTTTTATTAGCTTGTCCGAAAAAAGAATGTAATCTTTCTACATCTGCTTTCGTAGCAAAATACACGTTCTTCATAGTAAATCCCTCCTCATTGATATATATGAGGAAGGATTTATTAATAGCACTATTTAGAGAATAAAGATGTAAAAGCTTCGACGATAAATAATTTAACCTCTGGTTTCTCTTCCTCTTCTACTGTTACATACTCATTTTTCTTTTCTTGTTTTTGCTCCACAGGTTTCTCCACTTTTTCCACAGTTTTTGTTTCTACTTTTTTTACAGGCTGTTCTTCTACTTGTGTTTCGTGTTTTACTACTTTCTTTTCCTGTGCTGTTACTTTTTCAGCTTTTTCCGGCTTTACTACTTTCTTTTCTTTCACCTTATCCTCTTTCTTCTCCGGTACATCCACTACTTCCTCATCTGATTGTCTCACCTGCTCCTCTTCAGGAGATTCAGCTTTCACAACATGTTCTTCTTTCCTTACAGCTGTACCACTTGAAAAATCTAAGAAACACATCGGTGGAAATAATACACACCACCAGTTTGCACCTTCACCTTTTCCAATTGTAATAAGTACCGCTTCATATTCTCCTGCCGGATAAATAAAATTCCCATATACCTTTGTAGGAAATTTCACATTCTTACCGAATTTCACTTGAAACGCCTCTTTACTTCCTTCTCTTTCCAGTGTATTTGCCACTGTCTTTTCAATTTCAGGAATATGATTTTGAATTACTTTTCGAGCTTCTTCAAATGACGTTAAATCCGCTACCCATCCATCAATTTGCGCTTTTACTTCATCGCGTACTTTACGCTTTAACGCCTGATCTTTATCGGAATCACTATTAGCTAAAATACGTAATCGAACGGCCTCTTTCGGAATAACAGTAGGCCCTTTTGCATCAGCTTTCATATATCCAAACTGCACAAGTAACTGTGCACCAATTAATAATAAAAGAAAGTAAGCAATAACTTGTTTTTTCATTTCCTCCACCGTCCCCTCTAGAAACAGTGTGGACAGACTTTCATCTTTCTAAACTATTAAATTCAAAATCTATATAAAAAACCGATAGAAAAGCATTTTTTTAATTGGCGAGAGTAACTGGCTATGTATAGGTAATAAGGTGCGTATTTTCGCTGAAATAATTCCCCTTACCAAAATTCTAAATAAAATGTATGGCTGAGTAGTTACGAATTTTTCATACAAAAAATAGAGTAAGGCTTATGCCTTACTCCATCTCTGCAAATACCATGCGATCTTTTCCATTAATATCAAATACAACTTCAACTTGAGCGCGCGGGAAAGTTTGCTGTAATAATGCTTTCACATCTTCACCTTGCCCTACACCAATTTCAAACGCCACAATCGCCTTGTTCTGTAATACATTCGGCAATTCCTCCATAAAACGACGATAGAAATCTAGTCCATCTTCCCCACCAACAAGCGCACGCTTCGGCTCATGCTCCTTCACAACAGTAGAAAGACCACGCCAATCTTCCTCTGGTATATACGGAGGATTGGAAACAACAACATCTAACTTCTGACCTGTTTCATAAAACGGAGACAGTAAATCGCCGTGATAGAAAGTTACATCCGCCCCTAAAGTTTTTGCATTTTCTTTTGCAACTTCAATCGACTCCTGTGCGATATCTACTGTATACACATGAAGATTTTTATTTTCTAAAGCGAGCGTAATAGAAATCGCTCCACTACCTGTTCCAATATCCGCTATGTGAAGCTCCTCATTACCGAAATGGCGCTCAATTCTCTCTAGCACTCCAACTATAAGTTCCTCTGTTTCCGGTCTTGGTATCAATACCTCTTCATTTACAAAGAATGATCGGCCATAAAACATTTCATAACCGAGCATATATTGGATTGGAATACCTTCCACATGCTTGTGGATAAATTGTGCAAAACTTTTCTCTTGTTCCGCAGTTATTTCTTCACGCATATTCATGAGCATTCCGGTTCTGTTCGTCTTTAATACATGACAAAGGACAACTTCTCCCGCATTTTCATCTCGTCCATTTTCCTGTAAAAAAGAAGAAGCCCATTTCAGGGCTTCATAGACACGCATTACTCAGCTGCCTCCATCTTTTGCGCCTGATCTTCCATCACTAAGGCATTGATGAAATCATCTAACTTACCTTGTAGGATTTGATCTAGCTTTTGAATCGTTAAACCGATTCGATGGTCTGTAACACGGTTTTGCGGGAAGTTATACGTACGAATACGCTCTGAACGATCTCCCGTACCAACAGCTTGTTTACGGTTTTGATCATACTCAGCTTGCGCTTCTTGTCTAAATTTATCATAAACACGTGCGCGTAATACTTTCATCGCTTTTTCTTTATTCTTAATTTGTGATTTCTCATCCTGACAAGATACAACTACACCAGTCGGTAAATGCGTTAAACGTACCGCTGACATCGTTGTATTAACGCTTTGTCCACCAGGACCACTAGAAGCAAACGTATCAACACGAACATCTTTTTCATGAATATTAATTTCTACTTCTTCTGCCTCTGGTAGTACAGCTACAGTTGCTGTAGATGTATGAATACGTCCGCCAGATTCCGTTTCAGGAACACGTTGCACACGGTGAGCACCATTCTCGAATTTCAGCTTCGCGAAAGCACCTTTACCATTAATCATAAAGATAATCTCTTTATATCCACCTAACTCTGTATAGCTTGCTTCGATAATTTCAGTTTTCCAACCTTGCACCTCAGCATAACGGCTATACATACGATATAAATCACCAGCAAATAAAGCTGCCTCGTCACCACCAGCAGCGCCACGAACCTCAACGATAACGTTTTTATCATCATTAGGGTCTTTTGGAACAAGTAAAATTTTCAGACGTTCTGATAATGTTTTCTCTTGTCCTTCTAATTCAGAAACCTCTTCTTTTACCATATCACGCATATCAGCGTCTAACTTATCTTCTAACATTGCTTTTGCATCTCGTAATTGCTCACGAACATCTTTATACTCACGGTACACCTCTACCGTGTCCTGAATATCAGATTGCTCTTTTGAATACTCACGAAGCTTATTTGTATCGCTAATAACCTCTGGGTCACTTAACAACTCATTCAACTTCTCATAACGATCTTCTACAGCTTGCAAACGATCTAACACACCATTCACCTCTACATCCTAGTATCTAATACAAATAGTATATGGTACTTAATCAAAAAAACGCAAATTATATTTAAAAGCGCAAGCGGCTTGCTCAGGATCGCAGGACATTGGAACTCTCGACCTTGAAGCGCTTTTTGCTTCGAGCGAGGGAGTGAAATGGCCGGAGATTCTAGCCGCTGGAGCTAGATAATATTTAAAGCGCAAGCGGCTCGCTCAGAATGGGAGGAGGTTGGAGCTTCTGACAGAGAGGCGCTCTTTGCCTCGCAGGAAGAAGCGAAACCACCGACCATTCTAGCCGCTGGAGCTAGATAATATTTAAAGCGCAAGCGGCTCGCTCAGAATGGGAGGAGGTTGGAGCTTCTGACAGAGAGGCGCTCTTTGCCTCGCAGGAAGAAGCGAAACCACCGACCATTCTAGCCGCTGGAGCTAGATAATATTTAAAGCGCAAGCGGCTCGCTCAGCTCTGACTGGCTAAGGTTCTCTCGCACAAAAGGTGCTTTTCACCTTGAGTAGCGGCGGTTCTTAGACACGAAGAGCTTGCCACCAATCTTCATCTATTTTCGAAAAAAACCCGCTCTACATAGCGAGTTTCACTTATCTTTGTTTTGTAGGTACTGCATGACAATGACGACAACGTGGTTCATACGATTCTGAAGCCCCAACTAAAATAATTGGATCATCAAATGCCGCTGGTTCTCCATCGATTAAACGTTGCGTACGACTTGCAGGAGATCCACATTCAGAACAAACTGCCTGCAATTTAGTTACATGTTCAGCAATCGCCATCAGCTGAGGAACTTGTCCAAATGGTAGACCACGGAAATCTTGGTCTAATCCAGCTACAATGACACGATAGCCACGATTTGCCAATACTTGCACCACTTCCACAATGTCCCCATCAAAAAATTGTACCTCATCGATTGCAATAACATCCATTTCTTCTGTTACATGGTTAAATATATCTTTTGAAGCTGAAACAGGAACTGCTTTAACCTTTAATCCATTATGTGATACAACATCTTCTTCACTATAACGATTATCAATACATGGTTTAAATACAATCGCATGTTGTTTCGCAAATTGTGTACGGCGTATACGGCGGATGAGCTCTTCTGATTTCCCAGAAAACATACTCCCGCAAATCACTTCAATCCAACCATTTTGATTCATTAAGTACATTGAGCTCTCCTTTCATCTACTTTCCTAATCCAAAGTAGGGTAAAGGTTTAATATTTTTGCAAAAAAAACAGACAAGCGAATACATACACTTGCCTGTTTTATGTTCTTTATTACTTGATGCCGTATTTCTTATTGAAGCGGTCAACACGTCCGTCTGCAGTAGCAAACTTCTGACGTCCAGTGTAGAATGGGTGAGAATCAGAACTGATCTCAATTTTTAGTAATGGATAAGTGTTACCATCTTCCCACTCAACAGTTTCGCTAGAGCCTTTTGTAGACCCGCTTAAGAATTTGAAGCCAGTGTTCGTGTCCATAAATACAACTTTATTGTAATTTGGATGGATTCCTGCTTTCATTCTTTTCATCTCCTTCCGCCCTGAATCATTTTCGAAACAGAGTTTTTCATCTTCAGCTGCTTACACAACTATATTGATGAAACACATATGATGAAATTATAACAAGGCTAACTCCATTTTGCAACTACCTGTTTTTGTCTTTTTAAAAATTAAAAGCACAAGCGGCTCGTTCAGAATCCAGGTCACTTCAAGCTCTCGACCAAGAAGCGCTTTTTGCTTCGACCGAGAGAGCGAAATGGCCGGAGATTCTAGCCGTTGGAGCTGGATAATACCTAAAAGCACAAGCGGCTCGTTTAGAATCGCAGATCACTTCAAGCTCTCGACCAAGAGGCGCTTTTTGCCTCGTAGGAAGACGCGAAGCCACCGACCATTCTAGCCGCTGGAGATGGAACTAGATACACCTTAAAGCGCAAGCGGCTCGCCCAGAATCGTAGGGCACTTCAAGCTCTCAATCCAAATATGATTTCCATCTTAAAAAACAAATTTTTTCCATATATTACTCTCTCTAACATTCCCTTAAAAACATAAAAAACTCGCTTACTACGAAATAAGCGAGTCCCCATCTTTTCCCTTTACTTAGTGGTTACATACCTTTTTGAGTCTGCAACAATGTTTTGTAAAAATTCTTCATTTGTCTTTGTTTGACGAAGTTTACGTAAGAAGCCTTCAACAAAGTCTGGTGTATCACGCATTGTTTTACGAATACCCCACAGCTTGTCTAAATGTTCTTTCGGAATTAATAGGTCTTCTTTACGCGTACCAGAGCGACGAATATCAATCGCTGGGAAGATACGGCGCTCAGCTAATGAGCGATCTAAGTGAAGTTCCATATTTCCAGTTCCTTTAAACTCCTCGTAAATTACATCATCCATACGAGACCCTGTATCAACAAGCGCTGTTGCTAAAATCGTTAGGCTACCGCCCTCTTCGATATTACGCGCAGCCCCAAAGAAACGCTTCGGTCTATGAAAAGCAGCAGGATCAATACCACCCGATAAGGTTCTACCACTTGGCGGAATAACAAGGTTGTAAGCACGCGCTAAACGGGTAATACTATCCATTAAAATGACAACGTCCCTTTTATGTTCTACAAGACGCATTGCACGCTCTAATACAAGCTCCGCTACTTTAATATGATTCTCTGGCACTTCATCAAAAGTAGAACTTACAACATCACCTTTAACAGAACGTTCAATATCTGTTACTTCCTCTGGACGCTCATCAATTAAAAGTACAATTAATTCTGCTTCCGGATGATTTGTTGTGACACTGTGTGCAATTTCTTTTAACAGACTTGTTTTACCAGCCTTTGGAGGCGCAACAATTAAACCACGTTGTCCAAATCCAACTGGTGCGATTAAATCCATGATGCGTGTCGGTAACTTTTTCGTTTCCGTCTCCAATTTCATTTGGCGATCTGGGTATAACGGTGTTAATGCAGGGAAATGTACACGCTCTTTTGCTGAGTCTGGATCATCTCCATTTACAGCTTCAACTTGTAGCAATCCAAAATAGCGCTCATTTTCTTTCGGAGGTCGTACTTTACCAGAAACCTTATCTCCATTACGTAAATCGAAACGACGAATTTGCGAAGCCGAGATATAAATATCTTCTGAGCTTGGAGAATAATTGATAGGACGTAAGAATCCAAATCCTTCTGATTGAATAATTTCTAATACGCCTTCCATGAAAAAGAAACCTTCTTTTTCTGCTCGAGCTTTTAAGATAGAGAAGATTAGCTCTTTTTTCGTTAACTTGCTGTAATACGAAATCTTAAATTCCTTCGCAAGCTCGTATAACTCTTTTAATTTCATGTTTTCTAATGCTGCAATTGACAAATTCATTCAGACACCACACTTTAACTTTATTCTCTTTTCACATGGGTAAAGGGAAAAATACGGAAGGCAAATAAATAATAATGAAAGGCAATAAGTTCAAGTAGGATAATATTCACTATTGTAACCCTTTTATCTAGTTTTAATCAATACGTTGAAACACAAATACAAGAAGCGAAGACAAGAAAATTTGTCTTCGCCTTTTCATATTTCTTTCTTTTTTCTACTCACCTGATTTTAAGGCAGAATAGATAAGGCATTTCTGCTTTTATTTAATCCAGCTTCAGCAGCTAGAATCTCCGGTGGTTTCGCTTCTTCCTGCGAGGCAAAAAGCGCCTCTTCGTCAGGAGCTCCATCCCCCTCCCATTCTGAACGAGCTGCTTGCACTTTTTACTTAATCCAGCTTCAGCAGCTAGAATCTCCGGTCATTTCGCTCTCTCACTCGAAGCAAAGAGCGCTTCAAGGTCGAGAGCTTAAAGTGTCCTGCGATTCTAAACGAGCCGCTTACGCTTTTTATTTAATCCAGCTCCGGTGGCTAGAAGGGTCAGCCACTTCACCCCTTCCTGCGAGGCAAAAAACGCCTCTTCGTCAGGAGCTCCAATGCCTTCCCCTTCTAAACGAGCCACCTCCGCTTTTTATTTAATAACCAAATTCGGTTTTTTATTTAAGCTATGGCGGCCGTCTACGAAGCGTACTGTGCCTGATTTTGCACGCATAACAAGGGATTGTGTTGTTCCGACGCTACCTTTAAATTGAACGCCTCGTAATAGTTCTCCGTCTGTTACACCTGTTGCTGCAAAGATTGCATCGTCACCTTTTACTAAGTCTTCCATACGAAGGATACGATTGATATCTTCAATACCCATTCTTTTACAACGAGCTAGTTCAGCTTCGTTTTGAGGTAAGAGCTTCCCGTGAATTTCTCCACCTAAGCATTTTAATGCGACCGCAGCTAATACACCTTCAGGTGCTCCACCAGAACCGAATAGAATATCTACACCAGTACGGTCAAATGCTGTATTGATTGCTCCAGCTACATCTCCATCGTTAATTAATTTAATACGAGCACCAGCTTTACGAATTTCTTCGATAATTGCTTGATGACGTGGACGGTTTAAAACTGTCGCTACAACATCTTCGATATCTTTATTTTTCGCTTTCGCAACTGCACGTAAGTTGTCGATAATAGGTGCGTCAATATCAACTGCACCAACTGCTTCTGGACCAACCGCTATTTTATCCATGTACATGTCAGGAGCATGTAACAAATTGCCGTGATCTGCAATTGCAATAACAGCAAGCGCATTCCAGCCGCCAGCCGCTACGATATTTGTCCCTTCTAAAGGATCAACTGCAACGTCTACGCGTGGTCCATATCCTGTACCCAATTTTTCTCCGATATATAGCATTGGCGCTTCATCCATTTCACCTTCGCCAATTACAACTGTACCTTTCATCGGAATTGTATCAAATACATCACGCATAGCTGATGTTGCTGCACCATCTGCCTCATCTTTTTTTCCGCGCCCCATCCAACGCGCTGATGATAATGCTGCAGCCTCTGTTACACGTACTAACTCCATAGATAAACTTCTTTCCACGATAATCCCTCTCCTTTAAGTCTTTATATTTCTGCCGTATTTTGTGAACCTTGTTTTTCTATAAAGTGTACTTCCGTTAGTAGTGATTCTTCGCTCCCCATTAACGGAAGTATCACCACCTTATCCCGATTGGTGAGGGTTAATAATCGGCGTGGGATACCCCATACTGATTAAAGTTTCACTTTATGCATTCTTCATTTCTTCAATTTCTTGCTTTGTCATTTGTTCTCGCCAAATGTTTGCACCAAGCCCTTTAAGCTTGTCTACTATATTTTCGTAACCTCGATCAATATGATCAAGTCCCGTTACTTCTGTAATGCCATCTGCCATTAAACCCGCAATAACAAGGGACGCACCAGCTCGGAGGTCACTCGCTTTCACCTTCGCACCTTGCAATAAAACCGGTCCAGTCACAATTGCTGAACGGCCTTCTACTTTAATTTGCGCGTTCATACGGCGCAATTCATCAATATGCTTGAAACGTGCGCTGTAAATTGTATCAGTTACAACTCCTGTTCCATGCGCTTTTGTTAAAAGCGTTGTAAACGGCTGTTGTAAATCCGTTGGAAACCCTGGATATACAAGCGTTTTTACATCAACTACTTTTAACCTTCTATTGCCGTTCACTGTAATTTGGTCATCGTTCGTTTCAATTTGAACACCAGCTTCTCTTAGCTTCGCAGTAACGGATTCTAAATGCTGAGGAATAACATTATCAACTGTTACTTCTCCTCCTGATGCTGCTCCTAAAATCATATACGTACCAGCTTCAATACGGTCTGGAATAATAGTGTGGTGACAACCGTGCAGTGAATCCACACCATCAATTCGGATTACGTCTGTACCAGCACCTTTAATACGTGCTCCCATACTCGTTAACAATGTAGCTACATCAATAATCTCTGGTTCTTTCGCTGCATTTTCAATAACAGTTCTACCTTTCGCTCGTACAGCCGCTAGCATAATATTAATTGTAGCTCCTACACTAACAACATCTAAATAAATACGTGCCCCACGTAGTTCGTCTGCTCTTAAATAAATGGCACCTTGTTCATTTGTAACATATGCCCCTAACGCTTCAAACCCTTTAATATGCTGATCAATCGGTCGTGGCCCTAAATGACATCCACCTGGAAGCCCAATAACAGCTTTTTTAAAACGGCCAAGCATTGCACCCATTAAATAATAAGAGGCGCGCAATTTTTTCACTTTTCCATTTGGTAAAGGCATCGCAACCATGTTAGAAGGATCGACTACCATCTCTTCTTCCTGCCCATAAGTTACTTTCCCTCCAATTTCCTCTAGTAAGTCTCCTAACATTTTCACGTCCGAAATATTAGGAACACCGCCAATAGTTACTGGAGTATCTGCTAAAATTGTCGCTGGAATTAGTGCAACAGCACTGTTCTTTGCACCACTCACACGAATTGTTCCATTTAAAGCTCTTCCGCCTTCAATTAGCAACTTTTCCATATTGAGCTCCCTTCTTGTGAATGTATTTATCTTCTACTTCTTTATAAGAAGTAGAAGATTCCCCCTTAAGAATCTCAATCACTCTTTCCATCCCGAAACTCAATAAGTAGAAAACCATCACCTGTAGCTCCCCTGCTGTACAAATAGATGAAGATTAACTATTCATCGAATCAAATTACTCAATTCAGATACTTACCACATTTATTAATAGGACTATGCACATTATTTTCTATATTTGCAAACCAAAAATTCACTTTATAAAATCTTTAGACTTGTTCGCGCTTTCATTATACAACGAAAGGAAACCGTCTAAAAGACTAGACGGTTTCCAAAACGGAATTTTATTCTTACGCCTTACCGTTAGAACCGAACTCACGCATTTTACCAGCAACAGTTGCTTTGATAGCGTCGCGGCCAGGTCCAATATATTTACGAGGATCGTAAACTTCTTGGTCTTTGTTTAATGCTTCACGAACAGCTTTTGTAAACTCAATTTGGTTCTCAGTGTTTACGTTAATTTTTGAAGTACCTAGAGAAATAGCTTTTACGATATCAGCAGTTGGGATACCAGTACCACCGTGTAATACTAAAGGTACGCCAGTGAAGTCACGAACTTGTTCCATTTCAGCGAATCCTAAGTTAGGCTCACCTTTGTAAGGACCGTGTACAGAACCTAGAGCTGGAGCTAGGCAATCGATACCTGTTGCTTCAACAAGGTGCTTACACTCTGCTGGATCAGCGTAAATTACGCCTTCAGCGATGATGTCGTCTTCTTGTCCGCCAACTGTTCCAAGCTCAGCTTCAACAGATACGTTACGAGCGTGTGCGTATTCTACCACTTTTTTAGTAGTTTCAACGTTTTCATCGAATGGGTGGTGAGAAGCGTCGATCATTACAGATGTGAAACCTGCATCAATTGCTTCTTTACATTTTTCGAAGCTTGAACCATGGTCAAGGTGAATCGCTACAGGAACAGAAATGTTCATTTCTTCGATTAAAGCTTTAACCATAGCTACAACTGTTTTGAAACCAGTCATATGACGAGCTGCACCCTCAGATACACCTAAGATTACAGGAGATTTTTCTTCTTCCGCAGCAGCTAAGATAGCTTGAGTCCACTCTAAGTTGTTCATGTTGAATTGACCAACTGCGTATTTTCCTTCTAGTGCTGTGTTTAGCATTTCTTTCATAGAAACTAAAGGCATGGTGAATCCTCCTAAAAAACGTTTTTTGTATCCGATAAATTCTTATCGCTGGTAGTATGACCAGAATAAGGTAAAATATGTATATTTACATACCGGACTTCTTTCTACACTCAATAGGATAACAACTTGTACTCAAAAACTCAACTGTATTCACCTGCTCAATAGTCCATGTAAACGCTTTTTTCCATATTTTTTATAAAAAATTCATTTTTTACGCCTCTACAGCAAGCTGATCTCTCACTGCTTGACGAATCTCATCAATATCAAACGGTTTAGCAAAGTGCATTAAAGCTCCTAAATCTTTCGCTTCTTGAATCATATCCAATTCTCCATAAGCAGTCATTAAAATCACTTTAATACTCTCATCAATTTCTTTTACATGTTTTAAAATCTCTATACCATCCATACCTGGGATTTTCATATCTAACACTACTAAATCCGGATTATCTTTTTTCACGATATCTAAAGCTTGAAATCCATTCGCTGCTTGGAACGTCTGATAACCTTCTTTTTGGAACACTTCATGCAATAAAACACGAATGCCATATTGATCATCAACGATTAAAATTTTCCCTTCCATAACTCCCAACCTTTCTGTGTAAGTACAAGATTTAAAGCTTCTTATATCTTATCGGTTTATTTTCGCTACTCTTTGCCAAATCCCTTCCTATTCTTTCTTATTTTACCGTTTCCTATTTTGTTATGCCACCCTACTATTTCCCCTTTCCAAAAAAAATAAGCTATAATGAGAACCAGCTAACACGAAAGAAAGGAGCAACAACATGTTAAAAATTTTCTCGACTCAATTAAGTGGATATTTCTCCAAAATTTCTCAAAAAGAGGAAATGAATATAGAAGATAGCGCTCGTCTACTTGCCCAGGCGTTAGTTGGCGATGGCTTCATTTACTTGCATGGTACAAACGAAATGGAAGGTATTGTTTCAGAAGCATTATTTGGCGCCGAACCAATGAAACAAGCAAAACGTTTAATAGAAAACGGTGAACCGGCGGCAGTGACTTCTGCGGACCGCGTACTTCTTATTAGTCGTTTTTCGACAGATGAAGAAATTATAAAAACCGCGAAAAAACTTCATGCAGAAGGCCAATCTATCGTTGGAATCTCGGCTATTCAAGAAGGTGTTGAATCACTGGAACAATATACAGATGTACATATTGATACAAAGCTGTTAAAAGGTCTTATTCCAGATGATGAAGGTAACCGCTATGGGTTCCCAAGTTTAATTATAGCTTTATTTGCTTATCACGGATTGAAATTTACAATTGATGAAATGTTAAACGAATATTAAAAAAAGCGCCCTATTTCAGGCGCTTTTTTTTATTACTTGCTCTCTTTATTCGTAATAGAAGCACTTACGAAGTCATGGAACAATGGTTGTGGACGGTTTGGACGAGATACAAGTTCTGGATGGAACTGTGCTGCCACGAACCAAGGGTGATCTTGTAATTCAATAATTTCCACTAGACGACCGTCTGGGCTTGTACCAGAGAATACAAATCCTGCTTTTTCCATATCTGGACGGAATTGATTGTTGAACTCATAACGATGACGATGACGCTCATATACAACCGGCTCATTGTAAGCATTGTAAGCATTTGTTTCTTCAGCAAGCTTACATGGATATAGACCAAGGCGAAGTGTACCACCTAAATCTTCTACATCTTTTTGTTCTGGTAATAAATCGATGATTGCATAAGGTGTGTCAGGATTAATTTCGGAAGAGTTAGCCCCTTCTAATCCTAATACGTTACGTGCGAATTCGATTGATGCAAGTTGCATACCTAGGCAAATTCCTAAGAATGGAACTTTGTTTTCACGAGCATATTGAATTGCAACGATTTTACCTTCTACACCACGATCGCCGAAGCCACCTGGTACAAGGATACCATCTGTGTCGCCAACTAATTCTTTTACGTTCTCTGCTGTTACGTGCTCAGCATTTACCCATTTCACTTCTACATCTGTGTCGAATGAATAACCTGCATGACGAAGCGCTTCTACAACAGAAATGTATGCATCTTGAAGCTCTACGTATTTACCAACAAGAGCGATTTTTGTTTTCTTAGAAAGGTTACGTACTTTATTAACTAGCGCAGTCCAATCTGTCATATCTGCAGCTGGATTGTCTAACTTCAAGTGATCACAAACGATTTGGTCCATGTTTTGTTCTTGAAGAGATAATGGAACCGCATATAAAGTATCTGCATCGCGTGCTTCGATAACTGCTTTTGTATCGATGTCACAGAATAATGCAAGCTTGTCTTTCATGTCCTGAGAAACAGGTAGTTCTGTACGAACAACGATAATATTTGGTTGAATACCTAAGCTGCGAAGCTCTTTAACGCTATGTTGCGTTGGTTTTGTTTTCATTTCACCCGCTGCTTTTAAGTACGGGATTAACGTACAGTGAATGTACATTACATTGTCACGACCGATGTCGCTCTTAATTTGACGAATTGCTTCTAAGAATGGTAAAGACTCGATATCACCAACAGTTCCACCGATTTCTGTAATAACAACGTCGGCATTTGTTTCGCGACCAGAACGATATACACGTTCTTTAATTTCGTTAGTAATGTGAGGAATAACTTGAACTGTTCCTCCTAAATATTCACCACGGCGCTCTTTTTGAAGAACTGAAGAGTAAATTTTACCTGTTGTTACGTTGCTGTATTTGTTTAAGTTGATGTCGATAAAACGCTCATAGTGACCTAGGTCTAAGTCCGTTTCTGCACCATCATCTGTTACGAATACCTCACCGTGTTGGTAGGGGCTCATAGTCCCTGGGTCTACGTTAATGTATGGATCAAACTTTTGAATAGTTACGTTTAAACCACGATTCTTTAAAAGTCTTCCAAGAGATGCTGCTGTAATACCTTTACCTAAAGACGATACTACACCGCCTGTTACAAAAATATACTTAGTCATGAAAATACTCCCTTCTACTTCGTTGTTATATAATCACCGTTGCAAAGCGCAACGTATGTAGATAACACTGTATCTATCTTATTGTTAGGCTCTTTTTATTTTCTAAACAAAAAACAAAAAAGAAAATTGCTCCCCTCATCACATAAAGTAATAAGTAGGGAGCAATTTTCTTTTATATTTACACTTTAAAAGTATTATCGTCTTTTTTTAAAGAGCCCAAAAATGATTCTACATGGACGATAATGAAAAGTCAAGAACTACCGCTCTTCCTCTTCTTCTTCTTCAGTTTCATCATACTCAAGTTCTTCTTCTGCGAAGTCTTCATTATCTTCTTCTAAATCATCAAGATCATCATCTTCATCATCTGCGTCTTCGTCTTCAAGAACTTTGTCCAAATCTACTACATCTTCTTCTACTTCTTCTTCTACTTCTTCTACATCATCTTCTTCAATGTAGTCGTCAAAACCGTCTTCTTCAACTTTACGTTTCTTCTTCGGTTTTGGCTGAGGCAGAATTTCTTCATCAATTTGCTCATATGGGTACCAGCTACGTAGCCCCCAACGATTTTCTCCTAAATTAATGAAACGTCCATCGATGTTTAAATCTGTATAAAATTGTGCGAGTTTCGTATTAACTTGCCCTTGAGATAGTCCCAGCACTTGAGCGATTTCTTGAACCAACTCGTTGAATGTCGTTGCTTGTCTTTTATTCCCTAAAACACTATGTACAACTTCAATCATTGAACATTCTTTTAGCTCTTCTGGTGAATATTGCTTAAAACCCACTTATGCGGCACTTCCTTTCTTCAAATATAAGCTTATATATAACGGTCTGCTTAAAAAAATCCATACTATTCATTATAAACAAAAGTCGCACAAATATGCTACAAAAAAAACGGGAAACTTTTATCCCGCTATTTACGGGCAATAAAATTATAATTTGTCCATTCTTTATTTCGGAGACATATGTGCTCCTTGCAGTACATACCTAATTTGCATTTCTGTATATTCTTCGAGAGTATACAGTTTTTGCAGGGCCCAACGTCTAAATCCCCACATTTGTCCTTGTATGAAAATATTATGTGCAAGAAGCTGTATTTCCTTTTTATTTAGTGTAAATGTCCCATTTTCCGTACACTGCTCTAAAATATCCTCAAACATCCCGACCATTTGAAACTCTTTTTCTAATACATATGGGAGTGATTCTTTCGGTAAAAAACGTACCTCTTGATACATAATTAATACTTCTTCTTGCAATTCATCCATCACTTTAAAATAATTCATTATCGCTATCTTTAAGCTTTCTATACTTCCCTTCTCTGTACACACTACTTCCTCTAACCGCTCTTTTACATGTTCATAAATACTATCACAAACTAAATATAATACATCATCTTTTGTGCGAATATACTCATAAAGTGTTCCGATACTAAATCCAGCCGCTTTCGCAATTTCTCTCGTTGTTGTACGTGGGAATCCTTTTTGCTTAAACAGCTGCACCGCACCTTTAATCATTTGTTCACGTCTTAACGCAACTAATTTTTCATCTTTCACTGACGCATGTACATTATGTTTAACCATCCCTTCACCTCTCTCTATTATTTTTGGAAGTAAAAAGCGTAGGAAAATACCTACGCTTTTGTTCCTACTTCGTTAACATACGAGAAATTACAAGCCTTTGAATCTCTTGTGTTCCCTCATATATTTGTGTAATCTTTGCATCGCGCATATAACGCTCTACTGGATAATCTTTCGTATAACCATAACCACCAAATACTTGTACCGCTTCAGTCGTTACCTTCATCGCTGTATCACCTGCAAATACTTTTGACATCGCTGACTCTTTCCCATACGGAAGCCCTTCAGATTCAAGCCAAGCCGCTTGATATGTTAAAAGACGCGCTGCCTCTACATCCGTTGCCATATCCGCAAGTTTAAAGCCAATTCCTTGTTGCGCCGCAATTGGCTTCCCAAACTGATGACGTTCTCTTGCATATTCTACAGAAGCATCTAAAGCGGATTGTGCAATACCGACTGCTTGTGCCGCAATACCATTACGGCCGCCATCTAATGTCTGCATCGCAACTTTAAATCCTTGGCCCTCTTCCCCTAGTAAATTCTCTACAGGAATACGGCAGTCTTCAAATATAATTTCAGTTGTTGGCGAAGAACGAATCCCTAGCTTACTTTCCTTCTTCCCAACCGAAAATCCTAGCATATCACTCTCCACAATAAATGCACTCGTGCCGCGCTGCTTCGAATCAGGATCTGTTAATGCAAAAACAACATAAATATCAGCAATACCGCCATTTGTAATAAAGATTTTCGAACCATTTAAAATGTAATGGTCTCCATCTCGTTTTGCAGTCGTCCTCATTCCACCAGCATCTGATCCAGAGCTTGGTTCTGTTAAGCCATATGCACCAATTTTCTTCCCTTCAGCCATTGGGCGCAAAAACTTTTGTTTTTGCTCTTCCGTTCCAAATTTAAAAATTGGCCATCCAGCAAGTGAAGTATGTGCAGACAACGTTACACCTGTAGAAGCACAAACGCGGGATAATTCTTCAACGGCAATTACATACGCCAAGTAATCGCTTCCAATTCCGCCGTATTCTTCAGGCCACGGAATACCGGTTAAACCAAGCTCTGCCATTTGATCGAATAAAGCGCGATCAAATCGCTCTTCCTCATCACGCTCTGCTGCTGTCGGTGCTACTTCATTCCTTGCAAAATCCCGAACCATTTTTCTTATCATTTCATGTTCTTCTGATAATTTAAAATGCATTCCCGTCTCCCCCTCTGCCTTTTTATAAAGCTCGACTAATTACAAGCTTTTGTATTTCGCTCGTTCCTTCATATATTTGTGTGATCTTCGCATCACGGAAAAATCTTTCTACTGGATAATCTTTCGTATAACCATAACCACCAAATACTTGCACCGCTTCAATCGCAACTTCAACAGCCGTCTTAGAAGCAAATAATTTCGCAATAGAAGCTTCTTTACCGCATGGTAATCCTTGTGCTCTTAGCGATGCTGCTCTGTATACAAGTAATCGCGATGCTTCTACACTTGTTGCCATATCTGCAAGTTTGAATCCGAGTCCTTGCTGCGCCGCAATTGGCTTTCCGAATTGCTCACGCTCTTTCGCATAATCAATCGCACATGCAAGCGCCGCTTCCGCGATTCCTAATGCTTGCGCTCCGATTCCAATTCGCCCAACATCTAAATTCGCCATCGCCACCTTAAATCCTTGTCCTTCTTCACCAAGTAAATTCTCGACCGGCACTTTCATATCTTCAAACGTAAGTTGCACTGTACGAGAACCAAGAAGACCCATCTTATGCTCATCTTTTCCAATGATTAAGCCTGGTGTATCTTTCTCTACTATAAATGCTGAAATCCCGCTTTTCCCCGCATCTGGATTTGTAGACGCGAAGACGATATATGTACTTGCTTCACCACCATTTGTAATAAAGACTTTCGATCCATTAATGATGTAGTGATCGTCTTTCTTTACAGCTCTTGATTTCAAACTACCTGCATCTGATCCTGCATTCGGTTCTGTTAGAGCAAATGCGCCTAAATATTCACCAGTCGCCAGTTTAGAAACATATTTCTGCTTCTGTTCTTCTGTTCCGAAGTATAAAATCGGATTCATTCCAACTGACGTATGTACAGCCAAAATTACACCAACCGTTGCACTTACTTTTGAAATTTCCTTAATTGCTAGGATGTAAGAAATAAAATCCATTTCTGCCCCGCCATATTTTGCAGGCGCTGGAATACCCATTAGTCCAAGCTCACCCATCTTTTGCAAAATCTCTTTCGGGAACACCCCTTGTTCCATACTAGGAACAAAGGGAGCTATTTCCTTCTGTGCAAAATCTCGAACCATTTTCCTCATCATTTGTTGCTCTTCAGTAAAGTGAAAATTCATGTACTTCGCCTCCGTTTGCTATATATCTTTTTAACAATCTGGTAAGACCACTACTTCAATAAAGGGAGGCCTTTATTCGTAAACGTAGAAACCACGACCCGTTTTACGTCCTAACCATCCTGCATTCACATACTTACGTAATAATGGACATGGGCGATATTTACTATCTCCTAATCCTTCATGCAACACTTCCATAATGTATAAACACGTATCTAAACCGATAAAGTCAGCTAACGTAAGTGGTCCCATCGGATGATTCATACCGAGTTTCATTACTTCATCAATTGCTTCTTTCGTCGCCACTCCTTCGTATAACGTATAAATCGCTTCGTTAATCATCGGTAATAAAATACGGTTCGATACAAACCCTGGGAAATCATTTACTTCAACTGGCACTTTCCCGATTTTTTTCGTAATATCCTCAATCGTTTCGTACACTGCATCATCTGTAGCTAAACCACGAATAATTTCAACGAGTTTCATAACTGGAACTGGATTCATAAAGTGCATGCCGATTACTTTCTCAGGACGTTTCGTTACCGCTGCAATTTCCGTAATTGGTAACGATGACGTATTCGTCGCTAAAATTGCGTGTTCTGGAGCGATTTCATCTAAATTCGCAAAAATTTTCTTTTTAATATCCATTTTTTCAACAGCCGCTTCAATAATAAGATCAGCTTCTTTGACACTATTTAAATCAAGCGTCCATGTAAGACGATTTAAAGTCGCATCTTTCTCTTCTTCCTTCATACGGCCTTTTTCTACTTGGCGGGCTAAATTTTTCGAAATAACAGCTAGCCCTCTATCTAATTGCTCTTGCTTTAAATCTTGCACTTTCACATCATAGCCTGCCATTGCACACACTTGTGCGATACCTGAACCCATTTGCCCTGCACCAATTACAACAATCTTTTGTACACTCATTTTTTCTTCCCCCTTAATTGTTAATAAACTATATATCTTCTAATCTTAATTAGTGAACTTCAATCATCACTGCATCACCTTGACCGCCACCGCTACAAATAGAAGCAATTCCAATTCCGCCGCCGCGCTGCTTCAGTGCGTGGATAAGTGTAACGATAATACGTGCTCCGCTCGCTCCAATTGGATGCCCCATTGCTACAGCACCGCCATTTACATTCAATTTTTCCGGATCGATCCCTGCGATTTCTGTACTTGCAATTGCTACAGCCGCAAATGCCTCATTGATTTCAAATAGATCTATGTCTTCAATTGTCTTACCTGTCTTTTTCAGCAATTCATTAATTGCATAACCTGGCGTTCTTGGGAAATCCTTCGATTCTACCGCAATCGCCGTATGCGCCAAAATTGTCGCTAATGGTTTTCTTCCTTCTTGCTTCGCTCTGTCCTCGCTCATTAATACAAGTGCAGCACCGCCATCATTTAGTCCCGGAGCATTACCTGCTGTCACCGCTGACGTCTTATCAAATACAGGCTTTAATTTCGCTAATTTTTCAATCGTTGTATCCGCGCGTGGCGCCTCATCCTTAGCCACGATGATAGGATCGCCTTTTCTTTGCTGAATTGTTACTGGTACAATCTCCTCTTCAAAACGCCCTTCTTTATGTGCCGAAACCGCACGTTGATGGCTACGATATGCCCATTCATCTTGTGCTTCGCGAGAGATTCCATCTTCCTTCGCAACTTCTCCGCCATAAACACCCATGTGTATACCTGAAAATGCGCATGTTAAACCGTCTGCAACGTTTAAATCGATAACTTCGTTGTTACCCATTCTGTATCCCCATCTTGCCCCTCGTAAAATGTAAGGGCTGTTACTCATCGATTCCATTCCACCAGCTACAATCAGTGATTGATCACCAGTACGAATAATTTGATCTGCTAACGTAACTGCGCGAAGCCCTGATGCACAAACTTTATTTATTGTTTCTGTCTGCACTTCCCAAGGAATGCCGGCCGCTCTTGCTGCTTGGCGTGATGGAATTTGTCCTTGCCCTCCTTGGATAACCGTTCCAAATATAACTTCTTCAACATCACTAGCGGAAACATTCGCCCTTTCAAGCGCTGCCTTAATTGCGATTCCTCCAAGCTCTGTTGCTTTCACGTCTTTTAAAGTTCCTCCAAATTTTCCAACCGGTGTTCTTGCAGCACTTAAAATAACTGTTTTACTCATGTTTCTTTCCCCCATTTCTTTTTTTAGCACCGAGCGCTCGCTCGGTATCCTTGCGCCTAGAAGAGGTGCAATTATTGCACCTCTTTCTAAATTTGAATGAATTCCTACAAACTACATTGCTTCTTTCTTCTGTCCGATAACTGAGCGTTCTAAAATCTCTGTTACGTCCAAAGTTTGAACTGTTTCTTCAACTTCTTTCGCTTTCGTGCCATCACTAATCATCGTTAAGCAATACGGGCATCCTGTACCGATAATTGACGGCTGTACAGCTAGCGCTTGTTCTGTACGAGCAACGTTAATACGAGAACCTGTCGTTTCTTCCATCCACATTAGGCCGCCACCCGCACCACAGCACATTCCCGTTTCACGGTTACGCGCCATTTCTACAAGGTTTACACCTGGAATTGCTTTTAGAATATCGCGCGGCGCTTCGTATACTTCGTTGTATCTTCCTAAGTAACAGGAATCATGGTACGTAACTGTCTCTTCAATAGAATGGACAGGTTTTAAACGACCTTCCTTCACCCACTGGGCTAGTAATTCTGTATGATGATAGACTTCTGCTTGTAAGCCAAAGTCCGGGTACTCATTTTTAAAAGTGTTATAAGCATGAGGGTCAATCGTAACGATTTTCTTCACTCCTGCTTTTTCAAATTCTTCAATATTTTTAGTCGCCATTTCCTGGAATACAAATTCATTTCCAAGGCGGCGCGGTGTATCACCAGAGTTCTTTTCCTTATTACCAAGAATTGCGAATGAAATGCCTGCTTCATTCATTAGCTTCGCAAATGATATCGCAATCTTCTGACTGCGATTGTCATACGAACCCATTGATCCGACCCAGAATAAGTATTCAAACTCTTCGCCAGCTTTTGATTTCTCCTTTACAGTTGGAACTGTTACTTCATCGTCACCTTGGCGCCATGTTTCACGCTCTTTACGGTTCAGTCCCCACGGATTACCTTGACGCTCAATGTTTGTCATTGCACGCTGCGCTTCCGCGTCCATTTTTCCTTCTGTTAAAACGAGATAGCGGCGTAAATCAATAATTTTGTCAACATGCTCATTCATAACTGGGCACTGGTCCTCACAGTTACGACACGTTGTACATGCCCAAATCTCTTCTTCTGTAATAACGTCTCCGATTAAACTTGGGTCGTACGCTAGCGCTGTAGCCGCTGATTCTTGTTGTCCTTTTCCAGCTGCCATCATCGCTAACTGATTTCCTTGTGTATTATTAAAAGCAACAACTGGAACCCACGGTGCTTTTGATGTTACCGCTGCTCCTTTATCAGTTAAATGATCACGAAGTTTTAAAATTAAATCCATCGGTGATAACATTTTCCCTGTTCCTGTTGCCGGACACATATTTGTACAACGACCACATTCGACGCAGGAATATAAGTCGATAAGTTGATTTTGTCTAAAGTCTTCAATTTTACCAACACCGAATGTTTCTTGTGTTTCATCTTCAAAATCAATTTTTTCAAGTTTTCCCGGATTTGAAAGACGACCAAAAAACACGTTAACTGGTCCAGCAATTAAATGCGCATGTTTTGATTGTGGAACATAAACTAAAAACGTTAACAAAATTAGTAAATGCACCCACCAAGAGAAATAGAACACTGAAATGGCTACGGTTTCATTTAATCCCGAGAAAACGTAAGCGATTGCAGAAGCGATAGGTTCACTCCATGAAAGCTCCTCGCCGTGCCATATAATTCCCATCCCATTACCAAGTAGCACAGAAATCATTAAGCCACCAATAAAGATAAGAACAAGGCCTGATTTAAAATTACGTTTCAAACGAACAAGCTTTTCAATATAGCGTCTATGAAAAGCCCAAAAGACTGCAATTAAAATAACGAGTGTGACAATTTCCTGGAAGAATGTAAATGCAGGGTATAGTAGTCCAAGTGGAAGATGCGATCCTGGTGCAAGTCCTTTCCAAACGAAGTCAATTGCTCCAAATTGGACAAGAATAAATCCGTAAAAGAACATAACGTGAATGATGCCGCTCTTTTTATCTTTCAGCAGCTTTTTCTGACCGAAAACATTGACCTTAAGAAGATCCCAACGCTCTTTAAAACGACGGTCAAATTCAATCTTTTTTCCTAATTGTATGTAGGCCATCCTTGTTCGTATAAGATATACAAACAAATACCCCGCATAAGCAATAACAGCAATGGCAGCCAGCCAATTAATGATTAGTAAGCTATTCATTTTATGCTACCCCTCTCTTTGTAAGCTCTCTTTCTTTTTTAGAATCTTCGAAAATATATAATTTTCTGAATTATATCCCCTATTCCCATTATATAATGAGTGAGCATTCAGTCAACAGTTTTTTGTTATACAACAACACATTTTTTAATAAAGCTGTTTATTTCGGTGAAACTATAAAGTGAAACTTTAATCAGTAGGGAGCTGTTTATTCCCTACTGATTATTAGTCCTCACCAATCGGGATTTTACGGGCGGTCCGAATCCAAACCAACTTCTTTGCTTTAACCCAATTTCGAGGTGGGAGTCTTACTGCCCGCAAATAGCGGGATACAGTGAAATTTTGATTTGTAAAAAATTGATGGTGAAAAGACCGTGAAGGAGGGAATTTACTTATGTTTTTCTTATCTCTCTTGTTATTAGGCAGCGCTCTCTGGATTACAATCGACCTTTCATATGGGAGAATTGTTCATTTAAAGCGTGTACGTTCTCGTTCTTTCCCTTTACGTCAAAGTGATTTTCGCCTTTATACATACGGAAATGATCTATACGATGCTCTCTTTACTGATATAAAACAAGCTAAACACCATGTGCACGTTTTATTTTTTATTGTAAAAAACGATGATATAAGTCGTACGTTTTTAAAGTTACTTATCGATAAAGCACAAGAAGGAATTGAAGTAAGACTTTTACTCGACCGGTTTGGAAGTCATTATTTATCAAAAGAAGCGATTTACTCGCTACAAAAGCATGGTGTCTCTTTTTCATTTTGTCATAAAGTGAAATTTCCTTTTCCTTTCTTTTCTGCAAATCAAAGAAACCATAGAAAAATTACAGTTATTGACGGGAAAATTGGTTATATTGGTGGATTTAACATTGGCGAAGAATATTTAGGGCATAATCAAAGGTTAGGGTTATGGCGAGATTATCATTTACGTCTTACAGGAGAAGGGATACAAGATTTACAAAAACAATTTTTACATGATTGGCTCGACGATACAGACCAAAATTTATTAGATTCATCTCTTTATTTTCCTATGCAACAACCAGGGACCATTCTACATCGTTTCATCCCTACTGATGGTGCCTATTTACAAAATACATTTTTACATTTAATCGAAAGCGCGAAAAAAGAACTCTTTATCGGTACACCATATTTTATTCCTGGAAAAAAAATTATGAATGCATTATTAAAAGCGCGAAAACGTGGGGTTCAAATAACTATTCTCGTTCCACAAAAAGCTGATCACGCCCTCGTTCGAGAAGCAAAATTCCCATATTGCCGAAAGTTAATACAAGCTGGTTGTGATATTTACGCTTTTCAGCAAGGATTTTTCCACGCAAAAATTATTATAGTAGACGATCATACTTGTGATATCGGAACTGCTAATTTCGATATGAGAAGTATATATATTAACCATGAAATCAATTGCCTTTTATACGATAAACATTTCATACAAGAAGTAAAACGTAAATTCGAGGAAGATTTGGAACGCTCCTTATTACTTTCCTTTGAAGATGTCAATCCCCTCTCCATTATCGATAGAGGAAAGGAATGGATAGGAACGATACTCGCGTTCTTTTTATAGAGAAATTTCAAGGGCCAAGGAGGTGCATCACATATGATAATTCGATTTGGATATGTCTCACATGCTATGGCATTATGGGACTGTTCGCCTGCCAAAACAATAACATTTACAAGCTGGAAAAAACTAAAAAAACAAGAGCGTGCAGATAAATTGTATAATGTTACACTGCAAAATCTAGAACACACAATACGCATCCTTCATTACAATATTGCACACGAAATTCCATTATATCGTTTATCATCTTCTATCGTCCCGCTTGCAACACATCCTGAAGTTAAATTTGATTACATCCAAATATTTGCACCGCTTTGGCGTAAAATAGGGGCATTAATTCAGGAACACAATTTGCGCATAAGTTTCCATCCCAATCAATTCACACTATTTACAAGCGACAAACCACATATTACAACTAATGCAATTACAGATATGACCTATCATTATAACGTGTTAAATGCTATGGGAATTGCAGATTCTTCCTACATTAATATCCATGTAGGTGGCGCGTATGGAAATAAGGAAAAGGCAATCGAACGTTTTCATGAAAACATACAAAAACTTCCATACCATGTAAAAAGACAAATGACTCTTGAAAATGACGATAAAACATATACAACTTCTGAAACTTTGGCTATTTGTCAAAAAGAGCAAATCCCTTTCGTGTTCGATTATCATCACCACATAGCGAACCTTTGTAATGAACCGCTAGAAGAATTACTTCCTATGATATTTAAAACTTGGTCACATACAAATGTCCTTCCTAAAGTTCATATTTCTTCTCCTAAATCCGTAAAAGAATTTAGGGCTCACGCAAATTATATTGATTTAGAGTTTATTAAACCCTTTTTACACATTACAAAAAAAATTGACCATGATTTCGATATTATGATTGAAAGTAAACAAAAGGATTTAGCACTTCTTCAGTTAATAGATGAAATCTCTTCTATAAGGGGAGTGAAAAGAATAAAAGGCGCAACAATACAATGGTAAATTGTAACGTTGCGCTATTTTTTTCAAAAAGTATTTCTTATAGTAAAAAAGCTCCTGTTTTATATGCTATTATTTAAATTAGCATTTTCCCCCTGTGATTCAACTTTATTGAAACGGAGCCATTATATGATCAATCAAAAAAAATATGTACAATTTGTCATGATGTATATTATTATATTTTCTCTTTGGATATTCCTTATCCCTAAGGACTTGAATATAAAAGAAATTGGAATTCTCTTCTTATTTTGTTTTGCTGCACTCTTTTCTTGCTATTGCTTATATAAAGCAATTAAGAAGATGAAGCACGGTGACAAACTATTTTGGGTTCTAGTACTATGCACTTGTATATGTGGATTAGCTATGGAGATAACTTTATTTCTTCATTCACTTTCTATATATGATCAAGTCATATTCTCATATAAGGCATTGCCTTTCTTCATCATACAATATATTTTGCTCTTTTCTGGCTTTGCTATAAAGTTTATAAAACATTACTCTATTAGAGGCCTTGCTCAATTTTCATTCGATAGCATCTTTATTGTCATTATGAATATTTACTTTACCTTAACCTTTATTTTAGACATTTCAAGCTTTCGTATGTTAACAACAGATACATGGGTTTTAATTGGATATTTCATTGCACAATCATTAGTAATTTACGCCGTTATTAGCTTATATAGAAGAGAACAGTATTCTTCTAGTAGAATCTCATTAATTGTCGGCTTCACTATCATACTTGTTTACGGATATATACACCTGTTCCAGTTAAGATCAGGAATGGAAACTTCTTCTGAAGTCTCTTATTTAATACATACTGCTTCAATTTTATTAATCGGTTTATCGTCCATACTATACATTTTAGATAAACCAATGCAACATGAAACTAAGACTAAATATTATCGATTCGATTATGTACGCTTTATATTACCTTATTTTAGTATAATCATTACTTTTTCCTTTATTGTCATTCAACCTTGGGATGATAAGTTCATGTTAATCGGTCTCGTATTATCACTTATCTTATTATTCCTACGACAACTTTACATGTGGAAAGATAATCAAGTATTAATCGATACGTACGAACAGTTGACTACACAACTAGAAGGTAAAGTTGAAGAAGGCGCATCTGCACTATCAAAAAGTGAACAACGTTATAAATCTTTATTCGAAGATCATCCTGATGCTGTTTTTTCTTTAAATATGAACGGGATTTTTCAACAATCTAATAAGGCTTGTGAAAGTTTATTTACAGCCTATTATTGTGAAGTAACAAGCTATTCTCTTCAACACTTCATTGATCCACAAGATCATGAATTATTGAAGAAATCTTTACAAATTACAAAAGAAGGTAGACCACAAACTCTAGAAATTCGTACAAAAGAAAAAGAAGGCTATTATTATCACCTTCACATTACATTCATCCCTATTTTTATAAATAAAGAAGTTGTTGGGATGTTTGGTATAGCACGTGATATTACAACTTTATATGAAAAACAAAAGCAAGTAGAGCATATGGCTTTCCATGATGCACTTACAGGACTACCGAATCGACGGAAATTCGAAAAAGATTTAAAAACGATTTTAAATCTAGCTCAAAACAACACTAATGACGTTGCGGTTATGTTCCTCGACCTAGATCGATTTAAAAAAATTAACGATCGACTCGGCCATGATGTCGGGGATTTATTATTAATTGAAGTAGCAAAAAGATTACGTGGATGTTTACGTTCAAAAGATATCGTTGCCCGCCAAGGCGGAGATGAATTTACGATTCTATTACCAGATATGTATTCTGAAAAAAGTGCTTCTTTTATAGCTGAACAAATTTTAACTATCTTAAATAAGCCTTACTTTATTAAAGATGAAGAACTTTCTGTTACACCGAGTATCGGAATTGCAATGTACCCTGACTATGGAACCGATGTAACCGAATTAATGAAAAATGCAGATATGGCTATGTATCGAGCAAAAGCAAATGGAAAAAACAGATTCGTTTTCTTCTCAAAAGAAATGAGTATTGCGCAAAATGAAATACACTTCCTAGAAGGTGAGCTTTCAAAAGCACTACAACAAAATGAATTTTTCCTTGAATACCAGCCACAAGTAAACACAAAAACAAAACAAATTATCGGTTTCGAGGCGTTAATTCGTTGGAAACACCCAAAACTCGGAATTGTATCACCTGCCCAATTCATCCCTCTAGCAGAGGAGACAGGATTTATTATTGAACTTGGTAATTGGATTTTACGTACAGCCTGCTTAGAAGCAAAGAAGTGGCATAACCAAGGGTTTTCTCACTTAAAGGTTGGTGTGAATTTATCTGTTGTTCAATTTAACCGTTCAGATTTAATCCCAACTATTTCAAAAGTCTTGGAAGAAACCGAACTAAAACCGGAAGCACTAGATATTGAGATTACGGAAAGTATCGCGATTAATCAAAATCATTCTGTAATTGCTAAACTAGAAGAACTTCAAAATCTCGGTATTCAAATTTCAATTGATGATTTTGGAACTGGTTATAGTTCTTTAGCTTATTTAACGAAATATCCAATCAATACATTAAAAATTGCTCGAGAATTTATTTGTGGAATTACAAATAGCCCTTTAGAAGAAGCCATTATCGCTTCCATTATTACGCTATCAAAAGAATTAAATTTAGAGGTTATTGCGGAAGGTGTAGAAACAGAAGAACAATGGAAGTTTTTACACGAGCAAAACTGTGACCACATTCAAGGATTCCTCTTTAGCAAACCTGTTTCTAGTAAAGACGTTTGGAGGTTACTCCACAAAAAAACAACCGTCTAAGTAAGACGGTTGTTTTTTTAATGTTCAAATGGTAAATCTGAAGCTAATTGTACCTCTTGATCATTATGAGAAATTACTTGGCTTTTCTCTAAAGCTGTATCTGTTAATGAAATACCCCATGCCATTGCTAACGTTAATAGACTACCAATAAGTAGTTTTTTCATATTCCATCACCCACATCGTTTTCTTTTAATATATCATGAAAATTTATCCACAACTTATGCAATTATGCATACCCATTTTTTGGATATTTAATTACTTTTTGTGGATGTAACTTACGAAATATACCACTATACATATTCCAAATCATTTTAATTTAAATACTTCTTTTTTTTTAATAACGTCTCTTTGTAAGAATGTAAATCTAATAAATCAAAGAAGAAAGACGCTTTTTTATACACTTCTTTAATATCATCTGATGAATACTCTAATTTCTCAAGACACTCGCCCTTTTGATAATACAATTGACCGATTAATTCCATACTTCCCATATACCGAGAAGCTTCAATCGCTTCATTTACTTGATACAATGCCTCTTCAAACTGATCACTCAAATATAAAGCTTTTGCATAATTGTATCGAACCTTAACTGTGAATGCCTCATTATTATGTAGCGATTCTAACCGTTCTAAAATAGCTCGAAATGAAGTTATTGCCCTATCTAATTGATTATTTTCTGCACAAATACTTGCAATAGAATTTTCAATATATAAATTTTGAAATACATCTATCCCTCCGTATGATTGATGTACAATTTTTTTTAACTCTAAAATGCAATATTCAAAATTAATTTTCTGTAAAACATATGCAGATAAGTAATAGTACCAAAGAAGAAACTGATTAAATTCTGGATGAAACTTTTCTTTTTTTAATTCATTTGAAACAATGCTATAAATTTCAGCATATTGTTTCTTCTTACTCAACATTTGAATTCTATCTTTAAATAGCTTTTTCCTCTCAATATCGGAATAAATGAGTACCTCATAAAAATGAATAATGGGAACTTGTAATTTTGCTGCTATACCTTGCAGTATATCCATACTTGGGTATACCGCGCCCGATTCAATTCGGCTCACTTCCGATTGATGACATACATTATCGGAGAGTTGTTTCTGTGTTAATCCTCTCATTACCCTAATTTTCTTTATTTCACTTCCTAATTTTTCTGCGTGCATACTTACTCACCATCCCATTATAACAATCTAATTTTTTTAAGTTGTCATACCACTACAATAATGTGAATTCGACAATTTTTGATATGAAATAATGCATAATATATATAAAATTCGGCAAATTCCTCATACAATTCATCTCACATACACAATACAAGATTAGGAGTTTTATAGATGAATTATAGAAAACTTGCTAGTGCTTTCGTTACATTCGGTCTTCTTTGTCCTTTATCAACAGAAGCTATTCACGCTCAAGAATTAGATAAAAATGAAGTGAAAGTTGAAATTGCTCAGCCTGGTTTAACAATCGGAAAATTAACACAACCTCAAAACGATACAAAAGAGAATATTGCTAAAAAGTATTTAAAAGGTGAGGTAAATGGGGCTAAAGCTCAACAAGAGCAAGTTACTACTGAAAAGAATGTCGATTTTCAACCTACAAATAAAGAAACAAAAGAAAATCAAACCGAATTACGCCTTGCACAAACATACAAAAATTATAAAGTATATGGTCAAGATCTCATTGTAAAAGTAGATAAAAATGGAGTAATTACAACTGTTAGTGGTAAAGTTGCCCAAAATTTAGACCAACAACTTAATCTTACTATAACAAATTTTTTGTCGAAAAATGAAGTAAAATCTAAATTACGCAATATACTTCAAATTCCAAGTGATGCGACAGAAACAGAATTTTCTAGCGAAACGGTAGTTTATAAGAAAAAAGATGGCTACTATACATACGCAACGGTCCTTACATTTACTTATGAAAACAATGAACAAGTTATAAACGGAAATGCAATCATGGACTTACAAACTGGTGAAGTACTTTTCCAAGAAAAGTTTATTAAAAATAAAGAGAATAAAACTATTAATCAAGTAACAGCACCTAAACTATCACCAGCGAAAGAACAAGGAACTGGGAAAAATGCGCTACAAGAAAATGTATTATTTAATATTGCGAAAGGCTCTGATGGAAAATTTTATTTAGCTGATTTATCCCGCGGAAATGGTCTTTATATTTACAACGCAAACTACGCTGATTCCCTTGGTGGCGATAGCCAAGCTGGTTATCCAGGGACACTTATTTCAAGCGATAACTCTAACTTCTTAGATAAAGAAGCAGCTGGTGTTATGAAAAATATGAGTGATATTTACGACTATTTTAAGAAAGAACATAATCTGAAAAGTTACGATAATAAAGACTCAAAAGTTGTTGCTAGCGTCCACGGATTTGATTCTACTGAAGTTAGTGATGGTGTAAAAGAAAACTATGTAAATGCATTTTGGCATCCAGGTTGGAATCAAATGGTCTTTGGTGACGGGCTAAATGGAAAATTAACCTCTGCTCTTGACGTAACAGCTCATGAATTTGGACATGCTGTATTTAGTGGTACGACGAAAAATAAAATTGTGCGATATCCAAGTGCTGAAACATCTGCGCTAAATGAAGGTCTAGCAGATTTTTGGGGTACACAAATAGAATATTACGTAAAGAAAGATAAAGGAAATTGGATTATGGGTGATACGTTAGGTGGTCTAACAATTCGTGACATCCCAGGGGAAATTGGTGACGGCGGCAACAAACTATACACAAACTTAAAAGATTTCTATAATGATGGAAATGATCAAGAATCTCACGTGAATTCTGGAATTATCAGCCATGTATTATATCAATTAGCTGAAGGTAAAACGTATAACGGTATATCTGTTCAAAGACAAGGAAATGAAAAAGTAAGTAAAGTTGTTATGCGTGCATTGCAAAACTACGCAACTTCAGCAGAAGATTTTGAATCACTTCAATCTCACATTGTACAAGCTGCAAAAGACTTATATGGTAATATGACAGCAACAGAATTCGAAAAGGCTTTCCAAGCACATGGATATAAGGCTCTAGCAAAAATTAGTAAAGTAGTAGAAGTACAACAAGGAAAATAAGCAAAAAAGAAGTTTACCGATTATAGGTAAACTTCTTTTTCATATCCATCCCTTTTCTTCCGCAATTGTAATTGCCTCAATCCTATTTTTCGCATCGAGCTTCGTTAATACTTCAGAAATATAATTACGCACTGTACCAGGTGAAAGATAAAGTGCCTTCGCAATTTCATTTGCTGTCTTTCCCTCTTTCGCAAGTACCAGCACTTCTTTTTCACGATCCGATAACGGATTCTGCTCTTGCCATAAGCCAAACATTAACTCTTGAGAAATCTCTCGTTTCCCTTTCATTACGTTACGAATCGCCGAAGCTAAATCCTCACTTGGGCTATCTTTTAATAAATATCCGTGCACACCAGCTTTCATCGCCCTTTCAAAATAGCCCGGTCGTGCAAATGTTGTTAAAATCATTACTTTACAAGATGATTTTTCTTTCTTTAACGTTTCAGCAACATCTAAACCACTTTGAATTGGCATTTCAATATCCATAATACTTATATCGGGTTTTAGCGATTCGATTAATTTTAGCGCCTCTTCCCCGTTCGCTGCTTGCCCAATTACTTCGATATCATCTTCTAGATCAAGCAGGGCTCCTAATGCACCACGAAGCATCCGTTGATCTTCCGCAATAATAATTCGAATCATGCCCTCACCTCATCTTTCCCCGTTCTAATTACAATTGGAACCTTCACCGTTAACAGCGTCCCTGGATTAACGGTATCTAGCTCCACTAGACCATCAATTAGGGCAATTCGCTCTTTCATACCACGGATACCATTTCCATCATGATTTTGCTCCTCTAAACCGATGCCATTATCTTCTACTTTTAAAATCAATTCACCTTGTGATTCTAATATGGAAACAATGCACACTGTTGCCTTACTATGCTTCACGACATTCGTTACTGCCTCACGTAAACACATTCCTAAAATATTTTGTTCAATTGGTGATAACGAACTCGCACTCGCTTCCTGCTTCACTTCTAATTCAATATTAGCTGCTTGCAAAATCGCTTTTATTTGTTCAAGCTCTTCTTCTACTGTAATCATGCGCATATCAGAAATTAATTCCCTTAGCTGCTTTAAAGCGGTACGAGATGTTTGTGTAATTTCTTTCGCTTCTATACTTGCACGCTCTGGATTTTTTACAATTAACTTCTCCACGAGCTGACTTTTTAAAGTAATAAGAGATAACGTATGCCCTAACGTATCATGAAGATCTCTTGCAATTCGCTGCCGTTCTTCACGTTTTACTAAATCTTTAATTTGCTCGTTCGCTTCATTTAATTGATTCTTTAACATCTTTTTTTGATTAAAATTACGCATTCCAAATGGCGTAAGAAGCATTAAAATAAACATTGGAACTATATTCACTAAATTTGTAGTTGTTAAATGCTTAAAATATACGAATATAAAGGCCCCAAGCATTGTAATCAACAGTCCTAACAACACTCGAAATACTTTCTTACTTGGCGCAAAGCCCATCGCACTTGCCGTGAAAAAACCAAAAAATATCATAAAAGCATTATAAAATAAGGCAAATAAAAAGATGAGTACCATTTGAATACATGCCCATAAAATGAACGTCTTATTAACAAAATAAAGTTGACGGTATGTGATAATAAAAAGCACCAACATACCGCTCCCTATCCCAAGTTTCCACCCTGATACCTGCGTTAGATGGTAAATCGGAAATAACAGATACACTAACCACATATACGGGAAGAAACCCATCTGTTTCGGAAAAACTTCAAACCTCTTCTTCTCTATCATTTATACCGCTTCCTGTCTTTTTCTTATATATATTGATACTACAACAAATATAAGGAAATAACCTCCTAGTACCGCGATATTTTCCCACCCAATCGATTTTCCAGCTACAATGTCCCATGCACCGCTTCCAAAGTGGTATGTTGGTGTCCATTCACCGATAGATCTTAATATTTTCGGGAACACTTCAATTGGCATCCATAACCCGCCAATTACAGCTAGACTCATATTTAAAATATTGGCTAAACCAGCTGCTGCATCCGCCTTCTTAATTGAACCTATTACTGTTCCAAGGGCTAAAAATGGTGTCACGCCTAGTAATAGCCATAATCCTGCACCAATCCATTGGCCTATCGTTAACTCAACATTATTAATTAATATTCCTGCCATAAAAATAACTAAGATTGAAAAAGCATTCACTACTGTTTGAGCAATAATTTTAGCTGCTAAATATGCCCCCTCTGGAAGCGGTGTAATTTTTAACAAATGTGTCCATCCTTGCCCTTTTTCCTGAGAAAGTCTCACACCGAAACTAAAAAGGGCAGTCCCTACAATACTGAAAGTCGCCATTGAAATTAAATAATGTGCTTTCCACGCATCTCCGTTTTGCGGGACTTGAACAACATTTGTAAAGATGTAATAAAACATAACTGGCATTAATAATGAGAAAAAGATGAATAATTTATTGCGGAACGTACGTAAAACCTCTATTTTACATTGCATCCATAATGCTCTCATGCGATTCCCTCCTTCTGATTTGCAACAAACTGTTCAAATGCTTCATCGAGGCTTCCACGTTCAACTGAAACGTCTGTTACAGGTAGATTCCTCTGATAAATTGCTTGTAAAGTGGCATCTGTATCTTCCGTCGTTAAAGTGAAGCGCCCTTCATTTGACTGTACTTCTGTTACATGCGGTAATTCCTTTAGTAAACTCTTAGGAATTTTCTCTTTCGAATAAAACGAGATCGTTTTTCGAGAAATCGTCGCTTTCATTTCATCTGGCGTACCATCTGCAATGATTTTTCCATTCGCAAATAATAAAATTCGATCTGCTAATGCATCCGCTTCTTCTAAATAGTGCGTCGTTAAAATAATCGTTTTCCCTTCACTTGCTAACTTTCTAATCGTTTCCCAAAACGTTTTTCGAGACGTGATATCCATCCCTACAGTTGGTTCATCTAAAAATAACAACTCTGGATTTCCTGCAAGTGCCAGTGCAAAATTTAACCTTCTCTTTTGGCCACCCGATAATTTCTCACATCTTTGCTTTCGCTCTGATTCTAAATTTGATAGCTGAAGTAATGTTTCTTTCGCTACTGGATTCGTATAATAGCTACGGAATAGCTCGATTGCTTCTTCTACCGTGATGCTGTCAATTACACTTACTTCTTGCAGCATCGCACCGAGGCTATTACGAACATCTCTATGTTTCGGGCTCTTTCCAAATATAGAAACATTCCCTTCTGTCGGATCTTTTAACCCGAGCATCATTGAAATTGTCGTTGTTTTCCCCGCACCATTCGGGCCGAGTAATGCTACTATTTGCCCTTTATTTACATGAAATGAAACGTTATTTACTGCTTTTTTATGTTTAAATGTTTTAGAAACACCATTTACTTCAATAATCTTTTCCATCTCTCCACCCCCGCTGTTTCTTATATTTACATTGTATGTTCTGGAAAAGTTAGGAAACAGTATGATGCGTCATGATATCCATATGACAATTGTCATGTATTCTTTATGAGAGGAATCAGCCTGTATACCGCACGCGAGTAGCAGTACAAAAACAAACATGATACAATCGGATAAGACATATATTCGAGGAAGGACAGTGGTTTTCATGATTATTCGTAATGAACAAGATTTAGAAGGTTTACGAAAAATCGGCCGCATCGTTGCACTTGCACGCGAAGAAATGAAAAAACAAGCGAAGCCAGGTATGACAACGAAAGAGCTTGATTTAATTGGTAAAAAAGTATTAGACGAGAACGGTGCTATTTCAGCGCCTGAAAAAGAATATAAATTCCCAGGTGTAACTTGCATTAGTGTAAACGAAGAAGTTGCTCACGGTATTCCAAGCGATCGCGTATTAAAAGAAGGCGATTTAGTAAACGTAGACGTATCGGCAGCACTTGACGGATATTATGCAGATACAGGTATCTCATTTGTTCTTGGTGACGATGAAGAAAAAGAAAAACTTTGCCAAGCAGCAGTAGACTCATTTTGGGAAGCAATGAAAAAAGTAAAAGCTGGCTCAAAACAAAATCAAATTGGTCGTGCTGTTTCTAACTTTGCACATAAAAGTGGATATAACGTTATTCAAAACTTAACTGGTCACGGTATTGGTCTTAGCTTACACGAAGCTCCAAACCACATCTTAAGCTACTATGATCCAATGGATAATGCGCTTCTAAAAGACGGTCTTGTTATCGCTGTAGAACCATTCATCTCTATGAAAGCTGATCATATCATTGAGCGCGGTGATGATGGTTGGACATTCGTTACACCAGATAAAAGCCTTGTTGCACAATGTGAACATACAGTTGTCGTCACTCGTGGCGAGCCAATTATTTTAACTCAACTATAATCAAAAATAGCCGTTTTGTAGATTCCTTCTACTAAAGCGGCTGTTTTTGATTATGTAACATCCCCATAAACAGAAAGCTTATAAAAATAAAAAGGTGATACATCAAAGTATCACCTTTTTAACGGGGTGAGGCTGTCCAAAAGTACGGAAAACTCTTGAACAGCCTCGTATTTTCATATGGATGCCTTACATATATCACTGATGATAATTATGAAATGCGGAAACATAGTTATCATCACATGATTCAAACAAAAGAAAAGAAATCCTATAACGGATCTCTTTTCCCTACATAATCTAAAGTTTGGGTACACTAGATTCATGCAATGTAGGAGCCTTCAGAACTGAAAGCGATCCTTCATTTAAAATGATAGCATACATATCTCCGCTAAAAATATGTAAATATGCATATAGCGTTTTTTATTTCTCAACATACATTTATTGAAAATTCATACATATAAAGGTAAAATAAAGTCGTTAACCGTCTTCTTTTGTCAGTCAGAGAGAATAGAAGAATGGGAGAGGAAAAAATGAGAAAATCACTGAAACAAAAAATAGTAAGCTCCTTGCTTGCTGTATCACTCGCCGTTAGCTTAGCTCCAATCGGACAAGCAAAAGCTGATTCCACGTCAGAAATTACACAGACTCCACCTATTACAAAACAAGTTGATGCAAACCGCGCCATCGAGCATATCCGTTTCTTATCCGAAACAATCGGTCCCCGTCCAGGTGGTACAAAATCAGAAGAATGGGCTTCTCGCTATGTTGGTATGAAGCTTAAATCAATGGGATATGAAGTAGAGTACCAACCCTTTCAAGTGCCGGATCAATACGTTGGATTTATCGAATCACCATTAGGGACAAAGCGTAATTGGCAAGCTGGTGCTGCTCCAAATTCACTAATTTCTACAGAAGCTGTTACAGCTCCGCTTATCTTTGTTCAAGGTGGTACAAAATTGGACGATATTCCAAATGAGGTAAACGGAAAAATTGTTTTATTCGAAAGGGGTGCAACAGTAGCAGATTATAATAAACAAGTTGAGAATGCTGTTAGTAAAGGGGCAAAAGGTGTTCTTTTATACAGTTTAATTGGAGGGCGTGGAAACTACGGACAAACTTTCAATCCTCGCTTAACTAAAAAACAGTCTATCCCTGTCTTCGGTCTTGCTTATGCTCAAGGAAATGCGTTTAAAGAAGAAATCGCTAAAAAAGAGGCAACAATTCTTTCCCTAAAATCGAGACATGAATCTAATTTAACATCCTTAAATGTCATCGCTAAAAAGAAACCAAAAAATAGTACAGGTAATGAAAAAGCTGTCGTTGTAAGTTCACACTACGATAGTGTCGTTGGAGCACCTGGGGCAAATGATAATGCTTCTGGTACAGGATTAGTATTAGAACTGGCTCGTGCTTTTCAAAATGTAGAAACTGATAAAGAAATTCGTTTTATTGCTTTTGGTTCTGAGGAAACTGGCCTACTTGGCTCTGATTATTATGTTAATAGTCTGTCCCAAAAGGAACGTGATCGAATTTTAGGTGTCTTTAACGCAGACATGGTTGCAACAAATTATGATAAAGCAAAGAATTTATATGTAATGACTCCTGATGGCTCAACAAACCTTGTAACAGATGCTGCCTTACAAGCAGGTAAACAATTAAATAATAACCTCGTTCTTCAAGGAAAATTTGGCTCTAGTGATCACGTACCATTTGCTGAAGTGGGTATCCCTTCTGCACTATTTATTTGGATGGGCGTCGATAGTTGGAATCCATTAATCTATCATATCGAAAAAGTATATCACACGCCTCAAGATAACGTATTTGAGAACATTTCACCAGAACGTATGAAAATGGCATTAGAAGTTATCGGAACTGGTGTTTATAACACCCTTCAAAAACCTGTTACTCAAACAGGTCAAAAAGCTGCTTAATACTATTTCAAGCTACCGATTAATCGGTGGCTTTTTATTAAGGAAAAATAAATATGTATAATAGCATATTTGTTACATGGCGTTATTACCCTAAAAAAATCTTACTACATTAATTTAAGTATATCAATTATACGATTTATTATGTATAATATAAAACGTAATATATTAATGTAATTGTATTATTGAATGGTATTACCATGTAGAATAATACTAGTAATTACATCTAATAAAGAAGGCTTTCTACTATGAAAAGATTATTCTTGCAGTTGTGTTAGCTTTAACAGTTATTTTTAGGAACAAATGCCTTTATTCCTGAAACAAACGCTGATGCAGCTACTCACGAGCAAAGCTTTACAAAATACTATTTCTAAATTAGCCATAAAAATGGCTATGCATTCATCCAAAACTTAACGGAACATGGTCATTGATCTTAAATTACATGAGATACCACACCACATTCTAAGCTTATGGTCCAATACATAATCGACTTATCAAAAACGATTTCATTGTTACTTTAGAGCCGCTTAGCTCTATGAAAGCTGACCATATTATTCGGCCGCTGATTGAGTCCAACTTGAAACTGTTCTCTTTTTTCTATAAAAAAAACCCTTCAGGTTGCATTCTTCCCTTCACTTTATCGTGAAGTGTTTTTGAATACTTACCTAAAGGGAGCAATATCAATAGTAATTTTTTAATTTATCTGCTACTCAGATTACGATGTAATCAATAATCTAAAGCTTTTTTATTATTCTATTCGCTGACGAGCGAATAGAATTCCACCTAAAAGGAACAATACCATACCTCCAAGAATTGAAATCATTTCTGCTGATGTTCCTCCTGTGTTAGGAAGTAATGTTGGCTTATCATTTTCTTTATTAGGTGGAACTTTTGAATCGCTATTTTTGTCTGTATTTGTGTTTGGATCTGTGCTTGGATCTTTTGGATCTGTGCTTGGATCTTTTGGATCTACACCTGGTTCGTCCTTGATTTTTGTATTCGTGATGTCATAACCATTTACTTCGGATTTGTATCCCGCTACTGGTTGTTCTTTCACTTCATACTTGTACGCCTTACCTTCAGCATCATATGCTGCTAAATCTTTAAATTCATATTTCCAATCACTTTCTGTACTCACTTCTTGTGTTGCGATTACTTGGCCACTTTGTAGTAAGTCTACTTTAATCATTGAAGGACGTTCTTTCGCATTATCGTCTTTCCACGTTTTCGTTCCTTCTACTTTTGTTTGACCAACCTTTGTATTCGTGATGTCATAACCATGTACTTCTGTTTGATATCCGTCTACTGCTTGTTCTTTCACTTCATACTTGTATGCTTTTCCGTCTGCATCATATGCTGCTAAATCTTTAAATTCATATTTCCAGCCTGTTGCTTTGCTTACTTCTTGCGTCGCAATCACTTTACCGCTTTGTAGTAAGTCTACTTTAATTGCTTTCGGACGATCTTTCGCATTATCGTCTTTCCACATTTTTGTTCCTTCTACTTTTGTTTGGCTTACTTTTGTATTCGTGATGTCATATCCTTTGACTTCGGATTGATATCCATCTACTGGTTGCTCTTTCACTTCATACTTATATGCTTTTCCTTCAGCATCATATGCCACTAAATCTGTAAACACATATTTCCATTCGCTTGCTGCGCTCACTTCTTGTGTTGCGATTACTTGGTCATTTTGTAGTAAGTCTACTTTAATCATTGAAGGACGATCTTTCGCATTATCGTCTTTCCATGTCTTCGTTCCTTCTACTTTTGTTTGGCCTACTTTTGTATTTGTGATGTCATTACCTTTGACTTTTGATTGATATCCGTCTACTGCTTGTTCTTTCACTTCATACTTGTAAGCTACACCATTCTCATCATATGCTGCTAAATCTTTAAACGCATATTTCCATTCGCTTGCTGCGCTCACTTCTTGTGTTGCGATTACTTGGCCATTTTGTAGTAAGTCTACTTTGATCATTGAAGGACGATTTTTCGCATTATCGTCTTTCCATGTCTTCGTTCCTTCTACTTCTGTTTGGCCTACTTTTGTATTTGTGATGTCATTACCGTTTACCTTAGATTTGTATCCGTCTACCGGTTGTTCTTTCACTTTATACTCGTAAGCTACACCGTTTGTATCGTATGCTTGTAGGTTTTCAAATGTGTACTTCCAATTTGTTGCTGCTGTTACTTCTTTTGTGTTTACTACTTTACCATTTTGTAGTAAGTCTACTTTAATTGCTTTCGGACGATCTGTTGCGTTGTTATCGTTCCAAGTCTTTGTTCCTTCTACTTTCGTTTCGCCTACTTTTGTATTTGTGATGTCATATCCTTTGACTGCGGATTGATATCCATCTACTGCTTGTTCTTTCACTTCATACTTATATGCCTTACCTTCAGCATCGTATGCCGCTAAATCTTTGAATTCATATTTCCAGCCTGTCACTTCTGTTACTTCTTGTGTTGCGATTACTTGGCCATTTTGTAGTAAGTCTACTTTAATCATCGTCGGACGATCTTTCGCATTATCGTCTTTCCACGTTTTCGTTCCTTCTACTTTTGTTTGACCAACTTTAGTATTCGTGATGTCATAACCATGTACTCCTGTTTGATATCCGTCTACTGCTTGTTCTTTTACTTCATACTTGTATGCTACTCCGTTTGCATCGTATGCTTGTAGGTTTTCAAATGTGTACTTCCAATTTGTTGCTTTGCTTACTTCTTTTGTGTCTACTACTTTACCATTTTGTAGTAAATCTACTTTAATCATTGTTGGACGATCTTTCGCATTATCGTCTTTCCATGTTTTCGTTCCTTCTACTTTCGTCTTGCTTACTTTTGTATTCGTAATGTCATATCCTTTGACTGCGGATTGATATCCGTCTACTGGTTGTTCTTTTACTTCATACTTATATGCCTTACCTTCGGCATCGTATGCCACTAAATCTGTAAACGCATATTTCCATTCGCTTGCTGCGCTTACTTCTTTTGTATCGATTACCTTGCCATTTTGTAGTAGGTCGACTTTGATTGTTTCTGGACGCCCTTCACCGTTTCCGTCCTTCCATACCTTCGTTCCTTCTACTTTTGTTTGACCAATCTTTGTATTCGTGATGTCATAACCTTTCACTTCGGATTTGTATCCGTCGATTGGTTGTTCTTTCACTTCATACTTGTATGCCTTACCTTCGGCATCATATGCCGCTAAATCTTTGTATTCGTATTTCCAGCCTGTTGCTTTACTTACTTCTTGCGTCGCAATCACTGTACCATTTTGTAGTAGGTCTACTTTAATCATTTCCGGACGATCTTTCGCGTTATCGTCTTTCCATGTTTTCGTTCCTTCTACTTTTGTTTTGCCAACCTTTGTATTCGTGATGTCATAACCTTTTACTTCTGTTTGATATCCGTCTACTGCTTGTTCTTTCACTTCATACTTGTATGCCTTACCTTCGGCATCGTATGCCGCTAAATCTGTAAACGCATATTTCCATTCGCTTGCTGCGCTTACTTCTTTTGTATCGATTACCTTGCCATTCTGTAGTAGGTCGACTTTGATTGTTTCTGGACGCCCTTCACCGTTTCCATCCTTCCACACCTTCGTTCCTTCTACTTTTGTTTGACCAACCTTTGTATTCGTGATGTCATAACCTTTTACTTCTGTTTGATATCCGTCTACTGCTTGTTCTTTCACTTCATACTTGTATGCC